>JAAVZU010000041.1 GCA_022791815.1 Lachnospiraceae bacterium | reverse complement strand
TTCTTTTACACTGCTTGCTTTATTTAAAATATATGCAGGCACAGTTTCCATACCTTCTTCAAATACTACCTTTGTCAAATTTTCACATCCTGCAAAAGGACTTTCATCAAACGCATTAGTTGCTACTGTTGTCAATGTCTGTGGAAGTGTAACCTCGGTTAAACGGTTACATGCCTTAAAACTATTGCTTCCCAATGTTTTTAACGTCTCTGGGAATGTAATAGATGCTAACGAACTACACCCATCAAAAGCGTTCCGTCCAATGGATTCCAATTTCTTTGGCAATGTAACTGTCTTTAACTGTGTAAGCTGACCAAATGAAGCTTCTCCTATTGCTGTTACCGTTTCTGGAATACTTATTTCTTTTACACTACTCGCTCCATTTAGAATATATGCAGGTATCGTTTCCATATCTTCTTCAAATACTACCTTTGTCAAATTTTCACATTTCTCAAAAGGACCTTCACTATATCCATTCGTATCCACCTTTGTTAAACTCTTTGGAAGTGTTACTTCAGTTAAACCATTACATGTTCTAAAGCTATTGCTTCCCAAAGTAGTTATTGTTTTTGGAAATGTAATGGATGTTAAAGAACTGCATCCTTCAAAAGCTCCCTGTCCAATGCTCTCTAACCCTTCTGGCAATACAATATTATCCATCTTTGTCAAACCACCAAAAGCACTTTCTCCAATTGTGGTTACTGTAGCGGGTATATTAAAGTTTGAACTAGTAAAAAAATCCAATCCGCTAAATATATGATTGGGAATTGTTGTGGTTCCTTCTGCAAAAGTAACCTTTTGTAACCCTGTACATCCATTAAAAGGACCATACCACCAAAACTTTCCTTCCACTTTTGAAATAGTAGATGGAAGATTAATGGTGGTAAGATTTGTACAATTCTCAAAAGCTTTACCACCCAATGTTGTAATACCTTCTGCCAGGGTTATGTTCGTGAGTCCAGTACATCCTGCAAATGCTTCTGTCCCAATGCTGGTAAGATTGGTTGTCTTGCTTTCATTGCCATCTTTGTCTGTAAATACAATAGAAGTGATAGAAGTACAATTTTTAAATGCTCCTTCTGCAATAGATGTAACAGGAAAATCATAATCATCAAAATTTACTATAGAAGGAATAGAAAGTGTTGCTCTTCCTGCTGCACTTTCTGTAAACCCGAGAAGAATAAGCTGCGTATTCTTTCCTGTTACCTTAAATCGAAAATCTCCTGACTCAAAAATTTCATCATCCGCAGATGCTTTAACAATCGCCATGTTCTGCGGAAATGCGGTAGCTGGTATCCCTGATACTGCAAGGGATAATGCAGCTACTGCCACGGTTGCTCTTTTTAAGCTTTTTTTCATCATTTTGTAAACCTCCATATTAATTTTTAATTATACATCTTGTGTACACACCTTGCATAATTAAGTTCATTATATCATATTATAGACTTTTAACCACACATTACATCCATTTCTAATTAAACTTTAAGAATTGTAAAAATATTTTCTTTATATTTTTACAAGCAATTTATTATAAGAAATAATAAGAATATAAAACAAGCTTTATAGAACAATTTTAAAATAAATATTGACATCCCGCTTTTTTCTTGTTAATATGTCATTGCACGACATATCGTAACCCGACATATTTATTTTAACTCTTTGTGTAATGTGTATGGGATAATACACTCTTATTTCTAGTGAAATCAAGGTTTTATCCCCTATAAATATCATAGGTCATTGCAAAACTTTCATCATCTTAAAATACTTTGTACAGATTTACATATTAAAACTGACACTTTCACTCAACTATATACTGTGACGGTTGAGTCTGGTATAAATGTGCCTTGCGTTGATATGTGAACGTTATACAAAAACTCTATGAATATGGATAAATTAAGTTTCACAATTGCCTACATAAATATCAAGTAAAAGGAGAATATCTATGACAGAAGAGATTCCGAAAGAGCTACAGAAAAAATATATTCCTATGACCGAGACTACTTATTACACCTTGCTGGCTTTAATTTCTGCCAGACATGGATATGCTATAATGCAATTTGTTAGCAAGTTGACTAATGAACGAATCAAGCTTGGAACTGGAACACTATATACCATGGTAGGCCGGCTAATAACAGATGGTCTTATTATTCTTATAGACAATGACAGCGGAAAGAAAACCTACCAGATTACAAAATTAGGAATAACACTATTAAGTATAGAAACAACCCGTTTGCAAGCACAGTTAGAAAACGGCATAAATTTACTAGGAGGATTAAAAAATGAGTGATTTGTATAAAAAATTTAAGTGCTTTTTATATGTTTCTGAAGAACAGAAATGGTTAGAAGAAATGGCACTACAGGGCTATATTCTGGAAGATATAAAAATGGGCGTACTCTTCTATTTCAAGAAAGACGCACCAAAACGTATGCTCTATGAATATGACCGCTTTTTTCAAAAAAAGCAGCCTACCAGAGATGATATTTTAGAGAAGGAAAATTTTTTACAAATGGCAGAAGAAACAGGTTGGAAGGAGGTCACCCATGACGAAACTCTTACCTACTACTTTGCCAAAGAATACGAGGAAGATGGATTTAATGAATTGTATATAGACGAGGAATCCAAACAAAAGAAAGTGGATAAATTCCGTACTCTTTATGAATCCCAAACAAAATCATTGATACATATATCTGCTATTATCAGTATTTTGTTATTTTTATTTTTGCTTTTTATTCCCCAAAAATGGTTTCTATATATACTTAGTGGCTATTTAAGCGTTTCTTTTTTATATTTATCCTATGTTCAAAGCTTCCTTCCAAAGTTTTACAAGGATTTGATGTTATCAAGAGATGACTTAGAAGAACAGAAAAAAAATAAAACAATAAAAAAGTATCGTTTTATCTTCACTTCTTGGAAACTACAAAAATACTTAAAAAAATATGCCGAAAAAGGATGGGAATTAGTTTCTATGAACAGCTTTTCCTATGTTTTTCAAAAATGTTCCCAACCTTCCGTTCATTATGTAATTGACAGTAATTCTATGGTAAATACCCGTAGAAAGATATTGGGTCTGGACAAAGTTCATGACACAAAAGACTGGATGAGTCTTAGCCACGACTGGCAGGCTATGAGCCTTGCTTATGCAGAAAGTTATGGTTTGGAATATTTATGTGCCTATGAAAATCGAATTATGATCTATAAAGTATATGATGCAACTAAAATTCCAGAAGATTTACAAAAAAGCAAAAATCTTTTTATTTCAAAAGCAGCTAATTTTAGTACATATATGCTAGTATGTGGTATAATAGGTTTTATCATTGGTTTTTGCATGGCAGCTATAGGAATTTAATGTTACCGCTCAACTGATATTAAGCATATTTAATAAGTTACAAGTAAATGCTTATTATTCCAAACAATTATGATTTCATACAGAAAGGATTGAATCAAATGGAACAAATACAAAACAAAAACTCTATGAAAAATGCAGGGAGATTATTTTTTATACTTATGATTTTAACGATTCCAATTTCTCTGTTATATGGAGTTCTCTATGATAAGATTCCCGAAGAATACCGTTCCTTGTTTTCTATTTTGATTAGTCAGGGTTACTTACTTGTCAGCGCCCTTATTTATCTCTGGGTTACGAAAACAAGAATGGGCAGGGACTTAAATTTTAAGAAATTTAAAATCTCCAGTTTTCTATTGTCTATACTGGTTTTAATTGCTGCTTCACCGATGTCCAGTTTACTAAATACTGTCAGCCAGTTATTTGCAAAAAATACAATTGGCAATACCATGTTTGACATTAGTGAAAATTTACCACTATGGGCAGGTGTCTTGGTAATTGGATGTCTGCCAGGATTTATTGAAGAACTTATTTATCGCGGAATATTATACTCTGCCTTTAAAAAGCATTCCATTCTTTTTGGCATAATTATATGCTGTCTTTCTTTTGGACTTATGCATGGAAACTTTAACCAGATTCCTTATGCTATTTATTTAGGTGTAATCTTTACACTCCTTGTGGAAGCAACTGGCTCCTTAGCCTCCTCTATGATTTTACACATGCTTTTTAACGGAATGAGTACCATATATCTATATGTATTACCCCAAGCAATCACTTACCTTGGACAATACTATGAGGAATATGCTAACATGGATTTGGATAAACTGCTCTCTGATACTCCTACAAAAGCAGAACTTCTAATTTCAGCTAACTCTCTTATATTCCCTGCTATAATAGGTTTGATAATAGCTATTCTATTACTGCGAAAAATTGCAAAAATGAATGGTAATACTCTTAGCTGGCAGTCACTTTGTGAAAGAAAAGACAACGAGAATCCAGAAAAACCTATTTCTGGTTGGCTCATTGCAGGATGGATTATTTGCATTCTTCTTTCTATATTAAGTTTATATTCTTAATACTATTTTAACCAAAATTGTAACTATTCATGGTTCTGAACAATTACCCGAAACTTTACAACAATTCATAAAGAAAGGATTGAAAAATATGAACAAAACAATAAGAAACACAATAACTGCTTTTATGGTTTTTTCCTTAGCAGCAAGTCCTCTGGCTATGCCAGATACTTCAAGTACAGTTAAAGCTGCAACAAAAAAAGTTGCTATTTCCAATGTGCCTTATGGCACATTAACCATGACAAAGGGAACAGCTTTTCAACTGAAAGCAAAAGCAGGAACTTCAAAGAAACAAAAAATCACTTACAGTTCCAGTAATAAAAAAGTTGCTACAGTTTCCTCAAAAGGAAAAATTAAAGCAGTAAAAAATGGAAAAGCAACAATTACTATCAAAGCAAAAATTGGAAAATATCAGAAAGCACAAATTAAGATTACAGTTGGAACAAAAGTTTCAAAAATTAAGGTCTTAAAACCTGCTATGGTTATTTACATGGGAAGTACCGCTACTATTAAATCCCAAATACTTCCGGAAAAAGCCTCTAACAAAACAATTTCCTACTCTTCTTCTAACAAAAAAATTGCTACGGTAAGCAATACAGGTGTAGTTAAAGGCTTAAAAACAGGTACTGCCCAAATTACGCTTGGGGCAAAAGATGGTAGTGGAACGAAAACAAAGATTACAGTAAAAGTAAAAAAGAATTCTAATGATGTACAGCTTGTAGACGATTTCTACCAAAATGTAAACGCTGAACTAATAAATAATGCTGAACTAGATCTCAATCTTGGAGAATGGTCCCAATTTTCTCAATTAGAAGATAAACAGGAAGCAGAACTAGATACGATTTTGGAGGATGTTAGCAAGAATTTCAATCCAGAAGGATCTATTGCCGATCAGGTTTCCGATGTATACCAGACTGCACTGGATACCCAAACAAGAAACAAACAAAATATCAAAACCATTCAGGAATACTTTGATAAATTAGATCAAGTAACAGATGTCTCCTCTTATATGACTTTAATTGGCAAACTTAGCAAAGAAGGTATGGATGGTATCTTTTCTACAGCGGTAACCTCTGACTTAAAACTTTCAAATACTTATCGGGTTTATTTTAATGAAATGTATCTTGGTATTTATAGTCCAAATTATGGTTACACTAGTTTAGCCTACCTGAACCCTTATAGAAATTACATAAAACGCCTTTTAGAACTAAGTGGAGAAACAGCAAATGAAGCAGCTGCCCATGCCGAAGAAATTATGGAATTCCAGAAAAATATTTCAAGATATGCACTATCTGCCACAGATGCTTACAACACAGATAAAATATATAATCCTTATTCTATACTTCAATTAGAAAACATGTTTACAAACTGTGATATTACGACATATTTGAATGCTGCTGGATTTGAAAAAGTAAATACGTTTGTATTATTAAATCCTTCCATGTTAAAAGCTCTAAATACTTATTTAACTAATAAAAACTTAGATTTACTAAAAGAATTTGCCAAATTCCGTATTCTACATCTTTACGCACCTTATTTGACAACTGATTTCTATGATGCATACCAAGATTTTTATACAACATTGACCATGGAGAAAAAACAGACTATAGAAGAATTTTCAAAAGATATGGTAGAAAATGTTTTAGATTGGAATATGAGTAAGCTTTATGTAGACAAATATGTAAATAAAGATACGAAATCTGATATAACTACAATGGTAGAAAAAATTATCCAACAATATTATGCAGAAATACAATCTTGTACATGGATGTCCCAGCAAACAAAAAATAATGCCATAAAGAAATTAGACACCATGAAAACCTATATAGCTTATCCTGATGATTGGAACAACTATACTCCTGATTGCCAACTAAAAGGCTCCAAAGAAGATGGTGTTTTATCCGAAAACATAAAACAGCTTTACATAGATAGTAAAGAAAACCAATTAGAGAAGCTACATGAATCCTACAATGCAAACCGATGGATTGCATCACCTCTGACCATAAATGCCTACTATATGCCAACGGCTAACTCCATTACCATTCCAGTTGGTATACTAAGAGATGCTATTTATGATGCGAATAAAAGTGATGCTGCAAATTATGGTGCCATTGGAGTAATTATTGGTCATGAAATCAGCCATGCTTTTGATGCAACTGGTTCCCTTTATGATGAAAATGGTAATTCCAGCAACTGGTGGACCGAATCTGACAAAGCAAAATATCAGGAAATCCAGAAAAAACTGGAAGACTACTATAATACCTTTGAAGTATTGCCTGGTGTATTCCAGAATGGCTTAACTACTTTATCGGAAAATATTGCTGATCTGGCTGGTGCCAACTGTACCATAAAACTAGTTGAAAACAACCAGTCTTCCAGAGACACATACTTTAGAAGTTATGCAAACCTCTGGGCAGGTAAAATGACTGATCAAACGGTAAATTACTATTTAAATTATGATAATCATTCCCTAAAGAAAGTACGTGTAAACGCAATTGTTTCCCTTATGGATGAATTTTATGAAACATACAATGTAAAGAGTACAGATGCTATGTATGTAGCACCAGAGAATCGGATTAAGATATGGTATTAGATTTTATGTAAACCAGGAGAGGCTGTCGCATTAAGAAAAATATTTATTAGATGTAGAAGAATTTGACTGGAAATTGATACTACATCATTTATGTTTAATACTTAATGCGACAGCCTCTTCTTTTTACTTGATAGGCAATATTTTATAGAGTAATTTTAGCAATCATAACTGCTTGCTTCATTATTTTAACGTTTTAATTTAATTAAATATGAAAAGTTCTTCTTGGATGTTTTGTTTTCAGAATATCTCTCTGCTTAGACATAGCAACATGCGTATAAATCTCTGTAATATTTATTGAACTATGTCCCAGCATCTCTTGAATATAACGGATATCAACATCCGCCTCCAAAAGACTTGTCGCAAAAGTATGACGAAACATGTGTGGAGTAATATGTAAATCTATATCAGCAAGAGAAGTATATTTATTAATCATTCTGCGGATAGACTGATCTGACAACGCTTTCCCCTCCTGATTTACAAAAAAATATTTGCAATTCTGTATTTGGGACTGAAATTCTCTTTCATATTCTTCTAGCTTCTATGTTGTATCACTTCCATATTCATTATACACCTCTCTTTACCAATTTTACATTTTTGTAATAAAAGGCTATTTTTTGTCTTTTTTTAGTTTTTATAATTCCTATTTGCCATTATTTTATAATTTTTTATTTATAAATTTTTATAAATATAAATAATTACTCTTTTTACACTATTTATACGATTTAACCTACATCCTTAAAGCCCCTACACCATATACTTACGATTTACAACTGGCAGAATAGTTATTGCCTCACAAATTCCACCAAGGGCGAAAGCTGCACCTATCTGGGACTCTCCAAAAAAACAAGTAAGAATTAAATACAGAATAACCAACCCAATACTTTCCATACGATATTGTTTCCTGTTCTCTGGTGCAATAGGGTTATTTATTGTGCCAGAAGGTGCATATAATAAAATAATGATAAGAGCTATTAAAAGAAAGAGAATTGCGATGTTCCTTGATATAAAATTCCGATATACCAAATATCCTCCTCCAATAGTTATTAAAATAGATGTGAACCAACACATTATATTTCTATCAAAATGAAAGCCTCCTGCCCTTAATCTTAATGCACCAAATCCCAAAAATACCAGCATGGATTCTTTAAAAATTCCTAAAATTAAAGAAAGCATTATAATACAGATGACCTTTAAAAGATTATCCAATAAAACTTCTAAACCATATATCATTTTTGCATTTTCTAACTCTGTTCTTTGACTATTTTTATTTAATACCTTTGCAAATAAACATGCTAACCTATGTTCCATTTTCCTTCACCTCATTTATACTGATTGATATTACTTAAATTTAAAAACAATATTTCACTAATACTTCTATTATCAACTATCAACTAACTACAAATTTTTAGCTTAAATAAACAATACACCACCTTACAACTTCATAAATCTACATTTTTAAAGTCATAAGATGGTGTATCTGGTTTTGCACAAGAACTTATAAACACTCGAACCTGTGTCTTTTCCATCCCAAATAAATCTATTTCCAATATCTTTTCTCTCATTATTTTCTATAACTCACACAAGACAATTGGATATTATGTTATCTTTGAGGGGAAGTAAGTTGTTAATTTCTTTTTTACCTTCCTGCTATAATATATAATGATTATCTGGCAAACAATCCCTTTTTTTTGATTATAGCAGAAAGGCATCCTTATATCTTTCCTAGTCGCATTAGGTTTTTTCATTTCCTTCTGCTCTGTCCTAGGAACAAATACTATTATACATCATTTTTCGCATTTTTTTCATTTTTGTCGTAAAAAGCATTTTTTTTGTCTTTTTCGCGTTTTCGATTACAAAATTTTACAATTTTAGCAGCATGGATATCGTTTATACTATATATCTCTTAATCCTTTCATTCGTCTGGTTGATATAGGACATTTCTCTCCATTTATCATAATAACTTCTTTATCTTTAATGTTTATTTCTTTAATATTCTTTTTATTCAAAAGAAAAGAGCGGTTGCATCGGTAAAAACGTCCATCCAATTTTTCTTCTAAGCCCTTAATTCTACCATAGAATTCTGTCACCCTGTTTTTTCCATGTAAAATTACTTTATGTGTAGTTGGTGATGTTTCAAAATATATAATATCATCATATTCTATTGCAAAAAGACGCTCATTTACTTTAAATGTAAATACATCCTGCATGCGGTTATTTCGAGAGGTAAATCTTTCATCTGCATTTAACAGACAATTATATACTCTTTTATGAATGGCATTATCCCCTTCATCCTTCACAATATAATCCATAGCTTCTAACCTATATTGAAAGGTCATATAACTCAACTCAGAATGTGTAGTGACAAACACAATAAAACCTCTTGGATCATATTTACGTATTTCCTTTGCCAACTCCATGCCATCCATATCTGTTTGCAAATCAACATCCAGAAAGTAAATTCCAACCTCTTCTGTTTTTTTTGCATACTCAAGAAGCTCATACGGACTCTCTGTTACTATAACAATTTCCATATCCAATTCTTCCATAACAATAATATTTTCCAAAATTTTTTTTAATTTATTTCTTTGTATCTCTACATCTTCACATACATATACATTAAGCATATTTCCCTCCTGCCTTTTTGAATCAAAATGTCATTTTTACATCTACACACACTTTTGAATTGATGTAACTACAACTACTATATTTAATCAATTTAATTATAACATAAATACCTTTTTTTAATGGTCTTATTACCAAAATTCCCTTTACATAATTTAAATTAAATATTATATGTACTTGAACATTCTTTAACATCTTAATTTGTAAAAAATACAAACTAAAACCTTTCCTCAAATTTCCAGCTAATTTTCCTTGTTATACTTAAATTTTCTCTTTAATAATATAATCCCCCGAACTTCCCGAAGATTCGAGAAATTTGAGGGATTATAGAAGTTTAAAACCAAATATGTTGAACACTATAACCTTATTTCTTTATCTGTTTTTTGTCCATTTCCTTTTTCAGGATATCTGGCATAGCTACTTCATGTATTAGAAAATCCCGGCTCTTTCCACAGCTTTTTTCACCTAAAGAAACAGCCACATCTCCTAATTTTTTTCCAATATTTTCCAATGTCTTTTTCACTTCGTACACCTCCTAACATTATATTTTTCTTTTGCTTCTTTTAAGCCATTCCGTCTAAAAAATCCATCGGTGTACATTCATTTGTCTCTATACAGTCACCCAGCAGTTAGGTCTATTTTACTACACATTGTCATAAATTCTCCGTTTTTGTCGTAAAAGGACATTTTTTTGTCATAAGTGCAAACAGTTTTTGTCTATTTCTTTGTTGAAAACAATTATTCAATATGATACACTAACTAAAAAGGAGGTCTATCTATGTTAACAGAAACCCAATCTTTACTATTAAGAACCATTTCTGTGCCAATTCTTATATCTATTGGTTTATATACTTTTATTTATCCAAAACTAAGCAAACAACAAATATTACTTATTTTTGTTGTTTGTTTTATTGGCATACTTATCAGTTCATTCTATTGTTTACCTTTTGCACTTATTCCTGTTACTTTTACTTTTATGTATCTTTACCATATCCGCAAAGACACACCTATTGTCCTGCTTATGCTTCCTGCCTCTTATTTAATTCTAGTTTTATGTGATAATACAACAAGTCTTATATTTTTTAAAGTCTTTCATGTAGGATATGATATTATAAATTATTCGCTGCCTTATATTCTTATGTTTGACTTTGCATGTTATACATCATATTGCATATTTACATACTTATTGAGCATACCCTTGCACAAATTTCTTTACCGCCAAAACATATCCCTGCCCAAAGGTATCTTCTGGATACTACTAGCTAATTTAATACTATGTTGTATTATTGTATTAACAAATATATTAGCAGGAAACAATATTGGATATAATTCTACCAATGTACTATTTAATTGCATGAATGCTGTTATATTTTTTCTTGTATCTATTATAATTATATTCCAATGTTTGAAAATAAATCAAAGATACTATAAAGCCCAAGAAGAATTGAAGCAATATGAAAGCTTGAAAGAATATACCTCTAATTTAGAACAGTTATACAATAATCTTCGTTCCTTCAAACATGACTATGTAAACATTATGACTTCCATTTCTTCTTATCTGGATGAAAAAATGTATGATGAACTTTTTGTTTTTTTTCATACAAACCTTGTTCCACTTAAGAATGAATTAATTCAAAATACAGAAACCCTAAATTATCTTATGCACATAAAACCCTTAGAAATTAAGAGTTTACTTTCCTATAAGATGATGTATGCTATTGAAAAGAATATATCTGTTACTATTGATATTCCTAATGATATTACAAAAATATGCATGAATGCGATTGATCTTACCAGACTACTTGGCATCTATCTTGATAATGCCATTGAAGCTGCTCTGGAAAGCCCTATTCCGAAAGTAAATCTACACTTGGCCGACATGGGGGAATACATTGCTTTGCTTATCTCCAATTCTTACATGGATAAAGGTCTCAGCCTTGCTGAAATGACCACATTACATGTTACAACAAAAGGAAAAGGAAATGGCCATGGTATAGGTTTACATAATGCAAATCTGATTTTTATGAAATATCCTTCTGTCTTTCATGAAACATATATTGAAAATGACTTATTTTTCCAACATATGCAAATCCCCAATATCTAATTTTTTAGATATTGGGGATTTCTAAAACTTTTTTATTTTTTATAAGCAATACTCTATCAAGATCTTTACTTTCGATTTTATTTCGCGACACCAGAAAAAATGTACTAGTACGATTGATAAATTTTTTAAATATATCTATTTTCGTTTGAGAACATATTTCTTCTAATTCATCTACAATAAGAAAAGGATTTTTTTTCAGAATAGCTCTAGCTAAAACAATGCTATCCCTTTGCTCTCTAGGCAGACACATACCTAGATTTGTAATTTCTGTTTCATATTGTCTTGGCAAATTTTCTATAAAATCATGAACATCTGCTAACTTTGCAGCTTCCTTTACCTGTTCTAATGATACATCTTTATTTTCCATACGGATATTGTCCACTACGGTTTTATTAAAAAGAATATTGTCCTGTAAAACAATGCTCATTTGTCTTCGTAACTGAACCTTATCAATTCTTTTGATATTTTTACCATTTACTAAAATTTCTCCACCAGTTGGTCTGCATAATCCTAATATTAAGTTAACAATTGTACTCTTTCCTGACCCTTTTTTTCCCACTAAAACTATCTTTTCTCCTGCCGAAATTCTAAAATTTACATTGTGGATTATTGGTTTTTTACATCCAGCATATTGCATAGTTACATTTCGGAATTCTATACTTTTAATGCTATAAATTGCATCCTTTTTCCTTTGGTATGAATAGATATTTTTTATAATTTTAGTATTTGGTATAACAATCCCTCCTTTACTTATTAAAATTTACAATGTTTTTTCAATACATAGCTTTAATTTTTATAAGAGCTTAAATTTATATTATTATTTAAAATATAATA
>JAAVZU010000040.1 GCA_022791815.1 Lachnospiraceae bacterium | reverse complement strand
CTTCAAAAAAATGAATGAGCATCAATCTTATATATTATTTTTTAGAAAGAAAGAGTCTCCGGAAACTCCTTATTATACCATGGAAGTAAAAATGGAAGCAAAGGGAATAGAAGTAATACAAAGATATGCAGCATACGACAGAACACCTAACGTAAAAGAAGTAGATAAAACACTCAGTGAGTGGAAAAAGGAAATTGCAAAACGGGAAAAAGAAGTTACCAGAATGGCAGGATAGGAGGAGACAATGGAAGAAATAGTAAAAAGCGATTACAGGGCTTTTAAACAGGAACTTGACAAAGAGTTAAATAAGGCAGCACAAGGTTTTGTAAAAATCGGATACCTCCTGAAAATAGCCAGGGATACAGAGGTACTCTACGAAAGCGGATTCAAATCTGTAGCTGAGTTTGCAAAGGCAGAATACGGTTTAAGTAAAGATGTTGTGTCAAGATACATAGCAATCAATGACAAGTATAGCGAGGGCGGATATTCAGAACACCTACAGGAAAAATACAAGGATTTCGGTATAGGCAAGCTTCAGGAAATGCTTACTCTTCCGGATGTGGTAGCAGATATGCTTACTCCTGATATGACGAGGAGGGAAATACAAGAAATTAAAGCGGAAGTCAAAGAAGAGCAGGCAGTCACAGACGTTGAAGTGATGCTAGAAGAAAAAAACACAGACATAAGCGAAATGACAGCATTACAAAAAGTACTATACCAGTACTTCAAAGAAAATCGATTAGATTTTATTGGCATGGCAGCAGTCATAAAAAAAGAAAGCGAAGATCCGACAGAAGAAACACTTGACGTGTTCACTCCGTCGGGAATAGCAGTCAAAACGGTAAGAATTGCTGGAGAAGGAAAATTCCTGCTGTCATTTAAAGGCAAAGATAATGACATTGAACTTGTAAACGTGCGTGGAAACTCCAGTACAAAGTATAAGTGGGAAGATTTCTTTAGTGAATTAACAGGTATTTTCTCAGAAGGGTCAAAGGATGAATGGAAACAGATATATAAAGAATCGTTCGCAGTAAAAGATCCTGCCAAAGAAGAGAGAAAAGAAGAAGTTGCACCAGTGCAACCAAAAAATAAGACAGAAGATGTGAAGATAGTGGTAGAAGGTGAAGTAGTAACAGAGCAGGAATCCCTAATACCCCAAGAAAACTTAGAATATCACGAAGAGCCGGGACAGATACCAGGACAAATGATAGTAGACGATTATCCAGAAATACGACCAAACGGAGAATGGACCAGCATGTACAAGCCTGGAGATATCGTGAACGATATTAAAAACAAGAGAACAGGAAAGTTATTAGGAAAAACTGGCAAAAAAGGAATATGGGAAATAAAAGAAAAAACGGATGCAGGGTATGGAATTTATGAAGAACATGAAGAACACTTTAAAAGAAGTCATGAAAAATTTGTGGATAACTCTGTGGATAGTTCTATAGAAAACGTGGAAAGTGTTGAAAATACTAAATGCGACACCGATTCCGAAGAAAAAATGGAAAATGTGAATAAAATTGCGGAAATAGTAGAGGAAGAAACCTCAGAAAACGTTGAAAATACTAAATGCGAGAGGAAATGGACAAAAGACAGAATCATGAGATTATTCGCAAAGTTTGTAGATTTTAGGAATAACACAGATTGTACAAAAGAAGAATATAATCAGCTTGTATCAGCAGCAAGTACCATATTAAAAATAGCAGAAAGGCAGGAAAAGTAATGAAAATATACATCAGCGGGTCAGAAGACCCAGAAAAACGAAAACAAGTAGCAGAGGCACTTGCAAAGAATGGTCATGAAGTAATAGACAGTAAATCTATCGAAAGCCAGATATGGATTCTGAGCAAAAGAGGAAAAGCTGCGGTACGCACGAGTTTAATACCACACTGTGAAGCAATCTTTATGATGGATAGCTGGCAGAATTGTGAAATTGCCAGAAAAGAATTTGATAAAGCAGTAGAAGAAAGACTTACTATTTGTTTTGAAAATGGGAAAGGTGCGTGATGTAGAGTGAAGAAATCAAAGCAGGCAAAACAAAGAGAATTTTCTCTAAAAGACAGGAAAGAAATCGCAGATAGAGATAACTGCGAATGCATCTTTTGTGTAATAGGCTACAAACTAGATGGAGCAAGTGAGTTGAGCTTAGCAATGAAGTCAATCATGCATTACATACCAAGATCCAAAAATGGAAAAGGAATCCCCCAGAATGGGGCAGTGGGCTGTCAATGGCATCATGAAATGTTAGATAACGGCAATTTGGGCAACAGAAAGGAAATGCTAAAAATCTTTAGAGACTACTTGAAAAGTCATTATCCAGACTGGGACGAAAAAGACTTAGTATACAGCAAGTGGGGATTTTTAGACAAATTTGAGCATGAGGAAGTTCATTAGATCATAACTTAAAATGGCTCGAAAAAGAAGCAAATAAAAAAATACAAGCTCTTGAAAAGGAGAAGGAGTTTGTAGAACTTGCAAAAGAGATAATAGCAGAAAGACTAAAAAGAGGAACAGACAGTCAACCTTACTATATAAATGATGTTATTGACAGAGCAAAAGAACTTGTAGAAGTTATTGGGCTGGATTTTCCAAGCACATATTCAATTCTGGTTAATGAGAAACAATTATAAAGCAAACTTGGCAGCAGAATAATTAAGATAAAAGAAAGGATGAATGAATATGGGTAGTATTGCAGATGTATTTAGCAAAGAAGACAGAATAGAGGTAAAAATTTCACAGTTTACAGAGGCATTAAAAGGTACATGTGAGAAGGAAATACTAATGAATGCAATTAATTGTGAAGTACCATACCAATACATCAGAGAGATGATAACAGGAAACTCAGAGAAAGAAGATGTAGAAGTAGGATCTAAAAATGATAGCAGCAGAACAGGAGGAGAAGATAATGAGAAAGAATGTTAAAAAAATTATGGCAGCAGTAGGAATGGCAACAATGTTATTAACAGGTTGCACAGAGGCGGAGAAAGTCTCTCAAAATGTTTCACAGGAAGCAGATAACTTCAATGTAATGCGAAGATTCGCTGTAATCAATACTCGGACAGATAAAGTGGAGTTTGAACTGATTGGAGCGTTTTCACTAGATGCTTCACAGTATCCTAAAATCAGTGTAATTGTAGAGAAAGATGAAGATACATATTTAAAACACATTATTGGACTAAACAACAGTACTATGTATGTTGTAGAGGATATTGGCGGTGCGAAGGTAAGTAAATATAAGTATGAAGTGAACTACATACCTGATTCAATAGTACCAATTGAGATAACGGAAAATAAGTAATGAAAATATATTCATGAATCATGGCAGCAGAATAAAGTTGCACCAGTGCAACAAAGAGAGGGGAGAATAAATGGATAAGGAAACTAAAATTACATACGAAGATTTAACATCAATTTATAGTATAAATATTGAAATCAAAAAAATACAAGAAGAAATTAGAAATTTACAAGAACGAAATTTCTACAAACCAAACATCATATCAGACATGCCACGAGGTGGCGAAGGAAAAGATATGTTAGCAGAATATGCAGAGAAACAAAAAACGCTGGAGGATATGCTTGCTTATTCACTCCGAAAACTTCAAAGCAAAAGACTGGAGGTTGAAGGATTCATTAATAATATCAAGGATAATGAAGATAGATTGATTGTACGATTGAGGTGTATTAATAATATGGATTGGAGTGGAATTGGTGCTGAATTAGGAATGAGCAGAACAACAGCATCAAGAAAGTTCTATGCTTTCTTGGAACGGGAAGGGATTTTAAAAACTATAGTCAGAAAAAGTTATAAAAAAACCTAAAAATATAAATTTGCACACAATGCACATGACAATGTGTTATAATAGTAATATAAAAATTAGAACATATACAACATATCGCACAGACACTTGAAAAGACACTTATTCAAGTGTCTTTTTTGTGTAAAAGAGGTGGTAAGATTGTGTTAAAAAGTTGCACATGTTGCGGAAGAATACATGACAGCAAATTTGTTTGTGAGCAGAAAAAAGAAAAGCAAAAGAAACGCTGGGGAAATAATAAAGATAGTGCAGCAGCTGTATTCAGAAAAACACAGGCTTGGACAAACAAAAGCAAGAGAGTTAGAACGCTGGATAATCATTTATGCCTATGCTGTATAGAAGAATTGCCAGGCACAATAAGAAAGTATAATACGCAGCATTTACAAGTACATCATATTGTACCAGTAGAGGAAGACTATGAGCTAAGACTTGATGAAAATAACCTTATTACAACGTGCGAAAAACATCATGAAATGTGTGAATCAGGAGCAATAAGCAGAAAGAAACAGAAAGAATTAATAAAAAAATATAGAACAAAAGAGTGTGCGTTGATTTGCTAAGAAAGTAAACCGAAACGGTCATAGAATATCCAAAAACACATAAGTGTATGTGCATTATGCACAAATATTTTGGGAATTTCAGCCGTTTTCAAAGGATTTTTAGCCGTTTATGGCATATTTTTTGTGCAACTTGACGAATACCCCCCGTAAAAAAAAGCTAAAAAAACAAAAAATGGTACGACCGACGCCCACCCTTTCTTTAAAATTTATTCCCACATCAGCTTTTAAATTTGAAAAGAGGTGAGACAGTATGCCAACACCAACAAAACCAGCAGAAGTTATTGAATCAGAAAAGAAATCACACAGAACGAAGGCAGAATTGTCTCAAAGAAAAAAAGAAGAGCAGGCTCTGCTCACTGGAGAAAAATTAAAAGAGAGTCAAGAAGTAAAAGAAGATAAAATTGCACACAAAGAATTTTTAAGACTGAAAAAGCTTCTTGAGAGTATTAAGAAAAATGATGCAATCTATGAACAATCAATAAATCGCTACTGTTTATTAGTTGCAGAGTGTGCAAGAATAAGAGAGAGCAAAGAACAATTTGAAAGAGACTTAGATGAACTGGTAGACAGTAAAGAAGAGTTTGGGGATTCTGTATCACAATACTTTAAAATGAAAATAAGCATACAGAAAAATATCATAGCACTAGACAAACAGTTACAGTCAAAAAGAAAAATGCTACTTGATCTAGAAAAAGAAAATGCTATGACGGTCGCATCAGCTCTTAGAACTATACCCAAAAAACCAGAGAAAAAAAATAATGAACTGCTAGAAGTGTTGGGCGGTGAATGAATTGATAAAAGAGAGTAAAGCGTACAGGTACTGTGAATGGTGCCTCAAAGAAGAAAATAAACAAGTTCCACGATATGTAAAAATTCAATGCCAGTCATGGAAAGATATTGCTGATGGAAAAAGTGAAGAAGCATACGTTGATGAAAAGCTGTATAAAAAATTATTAAAAATTTTAAAGTTGATGGTGCATCCAGATTTACAATGCCCCATGAACAAAGGTTTAGAAGATTATGCAATGCTTTTGATAACAGCGACTTTTTGCACGAAACTAAAGACAGAAGAAAACAAAAGTATACGATATTACACAACTGTACTTTTGAAAATTGCAAGAAAAAATTTTAAAACATTTGTTTCGGGTGTGATTTTTATAATGCTTATGTTGATTGAACCTAGATTTTCTAGGTTTTTTTCAGTTGCTCCAGATTTAAAATTATCAAAAGAGCTTCAAGTTGCTATTAAGAAAATCATTAAGTCAAGTCCTTTATTAAGTAATGAATACGATCCTGTTTTCAAAACTCTAAGAAATGAAATTCGTTGCTTGATTACCGAAAGTGAATATACTCCGTTAGCATATTCAGAAGACAAAATGGATGGTAAATTGCCAACAGCATTTTTAGCGGACGAGGCTGGTGCTATGGATTCGTATCCGGTCGAAGCCATGCGATCGGGGCAAATTACATTGTTTAATAAGTTAGGAATTATCATAAGTACAGAATATCCAAATGACAACAATGTATTCAAAGATGAAACGGATAAAGGCAAAAAGGTGTTAGATGGCTTAAGAGATAACAAAAGAATGTTTTCGCTTATCTATGAGCCAGACGATTTCCTGTTGCAAGGGGATGAATGGATGACAAATGACCTTTGTATCTATCAAAGTAATCCTGTAGCAGTATCAAATAAATATGTATTTGAAGCAATCAGAGACATGCGGACAGATGCCATTGAATACGAAAACAAAAGAGAAAACTATCTTTGTAAACACAATAACATTAAATACAAAGGACTTGGTGTAGAAGGATATGTAGAGATTACAAAAGTAAGAAAATGCAAAAGAAAAAAAGAGGATTCATGGTGGAAAGGAAGAAAAGTTTGGATTGGTCTTGACTTATCAATGTCAGGAGACAACGTAGCTGTAGACATGAAAACGTATGAAGGTGACAATAAAGACAATGCAGTTCTCTATACAAGAACAATGGGTTTTATACCTGCCGATAAAATAGAACAAAAAAGCAAACGGGAAGGTGTAGACTATAGAGAACTAATCCGCAAAGGAGATTGTATCGCCTGCGGTGAAGAAGTAATTGACTATACAGATGTAGAAAATTATGTATTAACACTAGAAGAAAAACTTGGTGTGAAAATTATGCAGATTGGATACGACAAATGGAATGCCATTTCAAGCGTTCAGAAATTTGAAAAGGAAGGGTATGAATGTGTAGATATTAAACAGCATTCAAGTGTATTGCATAGCCCGACAAAATGGATGCTCGAATGTATCCTGTCAGGACGGTATTTCTATGATGCTAATTTAATGCTAGAAATTAATTTTCAAAATGCCAGATGCACAGAAGACACGAACTTAAACAAGTATGTAAATAAAAAGAAATCCGAAGGAAAAGTAGATCAAGTAATAGGTAATCTAAACAGTACATATTTGATAGAGCAGCAACTGCTTTATGGAAGTGAAGAATTAGAAATTTATGTATTGTAAAGTTGCACCAGTGCAACTTTGTGAGGTGAAAAAAAGATGGGATTATTCCGAAAGAAAGTAGAAATTAGAGAAGAACCAAAAGAAACAAAAGTAGACAGCAGTGCGGTAGATGATGCTTTGCTAAGAGTTTTAGTTGGCAACACAGAAGTGAATAGAGAGAATATTCTAAATATTCCAAGCGTAGCAGCATGTATTAATAAAATTTCTGATACAGTGGCATCTTTAGATATAAAGCTATATAAACGGACTGGAGACAGAGTGGAAGAGGTAAACGATAACAGGGTATCGCTATTAAATAAAGAAACAGGAGATTCGCTGACAGGATTTCAAATGAAAAAAGCGATGGTGGAGGACATGTACCTTGGAAGAGGCGGCTATGCTTTTGTGAATAAAGTATATGGAGAAGTACAGTCTTTACATTATGTAGAAGAAAAGCGTATTTCATTTATTTACGATACAGATCCTATTTTTAAAGATTATAAAATTAGTGTGAATGATAGAAGCTATGAAGGTTTTCAGTTTATTAAGTTGCTAAGAAACACAAAAAATGGCTGGAAAGGAACTTCTATATTAGAAGATAGCCCTACTTTAATGGGAGTATTATATGATTCACAAAAATTTGAACAAAATCTTGTAAAAACAGGAGGAAATAAAAAAGGATTCTTGGAAGTAGCAAGAAAAATATCAGAAGAATCCTTAGAAAAATTAAAAAGTGCATTTAGAAGAATGTATTCAAACGGAACAGAGAACGTAATTGTTCTTAATGAAGGCATCAAGTTTCAAGAAAGTTCAAATTCATCTGTGGAAATGCAGTTGAACGAGAATAAAAAAACGAACAATGATGATATTTGTAAAGTGTTCTTGATGCCTCCAAGCATACTAAACGGAAAAGCAAGTGAATCAGACAAACAACTTTATTACGAAGGATGCATTCTACCAATATTAAACAATTTTAGTGAAGCTATCAACAGTGTTTTGTTGACCGAAGACGAGAAAACGTCTTATTTTTTTGCTTTTGATGTAGGAGATCTTATCAAGGGCGACATTGAAAAACGATACAAAGCTTACGAAATCGCATTAAAAAATGGATTTATGCAGCTTGATGAAGTGCGAAAAAATGAGAAATTGCCAGCTTTCGGGCTGGATTTCATTAAATTAGGGTTGCAAGATGTATTATATTTCTCAAAAACCAAAGAAATATATACCCCTAATACAAATAAATTATCGAAAATGGGCGAAGAATCGGAAGAAACTATACCCATTCAAGAACCCCAAAGTAACAATGAAAACATAGACATAGAAGGAGGCGAAGAAGAAAATGAAAGTGGAAATCAGGAGTGACAGCGTAGTTATTGATGGCTATGTCAATGCAGTAGAACGAAATTCTAAATTAATGTGTGGCAAAGATGGAGCTTTTGTTGAAAAAATTAGCGAAGGAGCTTTTTCAAAGGCATTGCAAAGGAATAAAAAGTTTAATAGAGAAGTAAGAGTTCTTTTAAATCATAATTATGGGAGACAGCTCGCATCAACAAATGAAAGCACAACAAAAATTGAGGAGGACAACATAGGATTAAGATGTAAATGCGAGGTCAGAGATGCAGAAGTAGTACAGATGGCAAAAGAGGGGAAACTTGCTGGGTGGAGTTTTGGCTTTGTTGCATTATCAGAAAAAAATACAGACATTGACGGGGTTAGACACAGAGAAATAAGAGAACTGGAACTAAGAGAAGTGTCAATATTAGACAATACAAGAATCCCGGCATACAACGGGACATCTGTAGAAATTAGAGAAACAGAAGATTTTATAGAGATTAGAGAAATTCAAGATGAAATGGAAGTAACCTCAAATACCACAAAAGAAAAAAAGAAATTCAACCAAAAATTTGAACAAAGATTTTTGAAAATCAGAGCCAATTTATAAAAGCTCTTTTTTAATACAAATAAGGAGGATTATAAAATGAGATTAAAAAAATTATTAGAACAAAGAGAAGTAAAGCAGAAAGAAATGAAACAGCTCTTAGAAGCTGCGGAAACTGAAGAAAGGGCTTTGCAAAAAGAGGAGACAGAAAAGTTTGACAAACTAGAGGAAGAGATAAGAGCTATTGATACGTCCATTCAAGCAATTTATAAACAGAGAAAGCTTGAAGAGGACAAACCAGAAGAAAGAGAAGAAAAAAAGGGAAAGGAAACACAGGAAGAAAGAGACTATAAAGATTTTGACGCCTTTATAAGAAATGAAGTAGAAACAAGAGATGCCACTACCTTAAACAGAGGGGATAACGGAGCAGTGATTCCTTCTACAATTGCAAATAAAATTATAGATAAAGTTGTGAATATGTGTCCTATCTATCACGACGCAGAGCGTTACAATGTGAAAGGAACATTGACAATTCCTTATTATGATGAAACGAGCGGAAAAATCGCCATGGATTACGCAGAAGAAGGAACTGACGGAGAAAGCGGCTCAGGTTCATTCAAAAATATTTCTTTGACAGGATTCCTTGCAAGAGCAATCACGGAAATCTCCAAAAGTTTAATTAATAATTCACAATTTGATGTTACGAATTTCATTATTAACAAAATGGCACAGGCGATTTCTCTATTCTTAGAAAAAGAGATGCTGCATGGAACAGACAAAAAAATTGACGGCTTAAAGGGGATTACACAGATAGTAACAGCGGCAGCAGCGACAGCAGTAACAGCAGATGAAATTATTGATTTGCAGGAAGCTATTCCAGACCAGTACCAAGCAAACGCTTATTTTATTATGAATAAGAAAACAAGAACTGCAATTCGCAAGTTGAAGGACGGACAAGGAAACTACTTGTTGAATAAAGATGCGACAAGTCGCTGGGGATACACTCTTTTTGGAAAAGATGTGTATACATCTGCACAGGTAGACGAAATGGTAGCAGGGAAAACCGCAATTTATTATGGCGATATGAAAGGACTTGCAGTAAAAGTATCAGAAGATATCAACATTGAAGTTCTAAGAGAGACAAAAGCGAGACAACATATGATAGAAGTGGTTGGTTTTGTAGAGTGTGATGCAAAAGTGCAGAACGCCGAAATGCTTGCATGTCTTAAGATGAAAGCAGCGTCTTAGGAGGTAGCTTATGAAAGAAATAAAAGCTATTGTTCCATTTGCTGGAGTAGTCTCAATGGCAGCAGGAGAAATAAGAGAGGTCAGTGATGGTATAGCTGCCGACCTCATAAATGCTGGATATGCCGAAGAAATAAAAGGCAAGCGAACACAGAAAAAAGGTGATAAAGATGAAAGTGAGTGAAGTAACAACACAAGACATAGCAGATTACCTAAGAATTGATGATCCTTGCGACATAGAAACAAAAGAAATTGAAAGAATGTGTTCTAGTGCAATTGCCTATATTACTTCTTTCACTGGATTGAATGAAGAGGAGATAGATAAACATGAAGATATTACGCAAGCCTTATTTTTGCTTGTATCGGACATGTTTGATAATCGTAATCTTTATACAGAAAACAAAGAATCTAATGAAAATATGGCAGTAAAAAATATACTCTCTATGCATTCTGTAAATTTGCTTTAAAGAGGTGAGCCTATGCGTACTACGAGAATTGGAAAATTAAACAAGCGTGTGACATTCGTATCTTATGATGATGCAGGGAATGAGCTGGGACAGAGTAAGAAAGAATTTAAAGATATAAAGACTGTTTGGGCTACCTTCGCACCAGTCCGAGGAAGAGAATATTACGAAGCCCAGAAAATACGAGAAGAGATAACATACAAGCTGTACTGTAGATATCTTCCTTTCGTTTCATCAGATATGTACATCAGGTTTAAAGATAAGCTTTATGAAATCACATCTGTGATTGATGTAGACTTAGAGCATAAAATGCTTGAAATATACTGCGTGGAAAAAATTAAGAAGGTGAACAAACTTGAATGATGAAATGATAGCAAGTGTAAGTGTAGAAGGGATGAACGAACTAACAAGAGATTTAAAAAAAATAGTAAAAAAGTATCCTAAAAAAGCGGATGAGTTACTTAAAAAAAATGCAAGATTAACAAGAAAAGAAGTAGTTAAGAATGTAAAAAAAGAAACAAAATCAAATAAAGAAAGTAAAAAATCTCTTGCAAGAATAGGTTCTTATAAAATTTCTCAAGTTAAAGGGTATGGAACAGAAAAATATATTGAGATTTCTGCAAATAGTCGTCACTTTCATCTAGTAGAGCATGGACACGACATCATTATGCCAAAATTTCACGGCGTGCAAGGAGAAAAAGGAAAAAGAATCCCTAACAAAAACGCAGGGCAAAAGGTAGGTCGTGTGCAAGGAAAACACATGATGGCAAATGCGATAAAAAAAGCGGAAAAAGATATGCCAGAGACACTATCTAAAATGGTTGACGAGCTTTTGAAGGAGAGTGGTTTTTAGTGACACTAATCGAAGTAAAAAAAGGACTGAATGAAGCCTTGCAAACATTGTACCAACCGCCAAAATATCAATTTTATGGAGTGGATGTTGTGGAAGGATATCAAAGACCATGCTTTTTTACAAAATTACAGTCTATCCAAATGCAACCTGAAAACTACAACACTTATTTCAATCAGGCAGCTTTTTACATTACATACATGCAAAAAGAAGTAGACGAAGTCGACATAATGAAAAAAGTAGAAGAAATCAAAGAACTATTCAAGTTATATATCAAAATTGGTAAAAGAGCAATTGATGTTACCAACTTTGACTACGATTTTATCGGTAATGATAAGAATATTCTTGAAATTTCCATTGATTTGGAGTGGATGGACAGAATAGAACATAAAACCAATCAGCCGCTTATGGCTGATTTTTTTATACGGAAAGGAGAGAAATAAAATATGGGAATGCCTAGCATAACAATATCGTTTAATGAGAAAGCTGCATCTGCAATAAAACGTGGCGAAAGAGGAATTATTGCAATGATTCTAAAAGATGCAGTGCCTGAAAAGAATCCAATCAATATCACATCTGTATTGGATGTGCCTAGCACACTATCTAAAAAAAATCAGGAGCAAATTGAACTTGCTTTGATGGGCTACATAAATCCACCAAAAAAAGTAATTGCTTATGTAATCGGAAATGAAGAAAATCCAGATGGAAATAAGGAGGACAACTACAAAAAGGCACTAACTGCTTTTGAAAGTATAAAATTCGATTATCTTGTAGTTCCAACTGTGCAAACAGATGGAAAAACACAAGATATTGTGGATTATGTAAAAGAACAGAGAAAAGCAGACAAGCTTATTAAGGCTGTCCTACCAAGCACAAAAGGAGATAGTGAAGGAATTATCAATTTTACAACGGCAGAATTGAAGGAAAATGATAAGACATACACAACAGAGGAGTATTGTTCCAGAATTGCTGGTATTATCGCTGGTACACCTCTCAATATGTCATGCACTTATGCAAGCATGACAGAGCTGACAGATTGCACAAGATTAGCAAGAGCAGATGAAGACAAGGCGATAGAATCTGGAGAACTGATTGCTTGGTTTGATGGAGAAAAAGTGAAACTTGGGCGTGGAGTAAATTCGCTCACAACTACATCTGGAGATAAAGGAAAGCAGTTCAAGAAAATCAAAATTGTGGATGTTATGGACATGATTAGTTCTGACATAAAGACAACAATTCAGGATAATTACATTGGAAAATACGCAAACACTTATGACAATAAATGCCTTCTTATTTCTGCAATCGGCAACTATTTAGATTCACTCGTAAAAGAAGAGGTTCTTTCAGAATCTTCTATTAGTATTGATATAGAAGCAAACAGAAGTTTCTTGAAAGAAAAGGGAATTGATACAGACAGCATGTCAGAGTATGAAATCAAGACGGCAAATACTGGCTCTAGTGTATTTTTAATGGCAAAAATCAGTATTGTAGATGCAATTGAAGATATTGTTTTACCAATTGCAATTTAATATAGGAAGAGGTGAGAAACATGCAGGATTTTAGACCAGAACAGGTAATAAACGGAACTTTTGGACAACTTTGGATTGATGATATGTACATGGCAGAAGTGACAGGATTAGAGGCTAAAGTATCAATTGAAAAGCAAGAAGTGAATCAAGTTGGAACGTTAGCAAAAGGTTATAAAGTGACTGGGGTTGATTGCAAAGGGACTGCTAAATTCAACAAGGTAACTTCATATTTTATAAATTTAATGTCAGATAATTTAAAAGCAGGAAAAACTACAACATGTACAATTATTTCAAAGTTAGCTGATCCAGAAAGCAACGGTGCAGAAAGAATCAAATTCACGGGATGCACATTTGATGAGTTAACATTGGCGAATTGGGAAGCTAAAAAACTTGGAGAAGAAAGCGTGCCATTTTCGTTTACAGGTTGGGAAGTTTTAGACAGCATTTAATAAAAGGAGGATTTTTACATGGGAACATTAGTAGATAAATTGATGAAAGCAGATGCGAAAAAAGCAGGCGATTTAAAGAAAGATACATATTCTTCTAAAAAGCTGGCGGAAATCTTAGGAGAAGAAGAAAAAGTTGAAATTACAATTAGGGAGATTCCATCAAGAAGAATAAACGATCTTAGTACTTATCAATACGACAGAAAAGGCAATATGGACTACAGCAAGAATTTTGATGCAAAACTTATGACTTGCGTAGAAGGAATTATAGAGCCAAATCTTAGAGACAAAGAATTGCAGGCACACTTTAAATGCAAAACTGCTAATGAACTTTGTGAAAAATTGTTCGGATTTGAAGTAAATTATATTTCAGATGCTATAATGAGATTATCTGATGTTGAAGAAGATGCAGAGAAAGATACGGAGGAAGAAATAAAAAACTAATTGAGACGAATGGGGAGGTACAGCTTATGTATCTCCTTTTTCGTCATCACAATATCATGCCCAAGAGATTTTACAAAATGGGCTATGGAGAAAAGCAGGTAGTGCGTTCTATGATGCACTATGAAATGGAACAGAGACAAAAAGAACTCGACAGTATAAGGGGAGGCTGATACAGTGGGGAAATTTATAGATGTAACACTCCGACTTGTTGATAAAATGACAGCTCCCCTTACAAATGCAGGAAAAGCTCTGGCAAATAACGCACAACAATTTCAAAAAGCAGGAAGAGAAATTCAAAAAGCAGGAAAGGCTATTAGCAATGTTGGAAGTTCCATGACAAAAGGAATTACAGTACCAGTTGCAACAGCAGGAACAGCTTGTATAAAGTTAGCTGCTGATTTTGAGCAGGGAATGAGCAAAGTTAAGGCT
This sequence comes from Lachnospiraceae bacterium, assembly GCA_022791815.1. Lineage (GTDB taxonomy): Bacteria > Bacillota > Clostridia > Lachnospirales > Lachnospiraceae > CAG-411. The sequence goes on along the minus strand of JAAVZU010000040.1, from coordinate 11,066 downwards.
ACAATGGGAAAATTAGATACAAGCAGTAAATACATGAAAGAAGTAACAAAAACTGCTAGTGACATGGGATTGAAAGTTAATGCTAGTCTTTCAAAATCAGAACAACAGATGGATTTGCTTTCTCAAATGGCTAAAAAGATGGGGGCAAAAACAAAATATTCAGCAACAGAAGCAACAGAAGCGTTTAATTATATGGCTATGGCTGGATGGAAAACAAGCGATATGTTAAATGGTATTGAGCCAGTAATGAAATTGGCTGGCGCATCTGGTGAAGATTTAGCCTTAACCTCGGACATTCTAACGGATAGCCTGACAGCTTTTGGGAAGACGGCAAAAGATGCGGGACATTTTGCGGATGTGATGGCGGCTGTATCATCTAACGCAAACACAAATGTATCGATGTTGGGAGAATCTTTTAAATATTGCGCTCCAGTTGCTGGAGCGTTGGGATACAGTATAGATGATACCTCTGTAGCACTTGGCTTGATGGCAAATAGCGGAATTAAAGCAAGTAATGCAGGTACAGCATTACGAACTCTTTTTACGAATATGGCAAATCCGACAGATACAATGGCAGTAGCAATGAAAACATTGGGCGTGTCGTTAGATGATGGCAAAGGCAATATGAAAAGTTTGTCACAAGTCATGAACGATTTAAGGAGTGGCTTTGGTAATCTAAAAATGCCACAGCAAGAATACACAAAACAATTGAATGCTCTTAATGCGAAACTCGGAAGTGGAGAGCTTTCAACGAAAAAGTATAATAAAGAGGCAACAAGACTTGTTGAAAGAGCCTATGGCGCAGAAGGAGCATTAAAAGCACAAGCAGCCGCACAACTTGCAGGAAAAACCGGCATGGCAGGATTACTTGCTGTTGTAAATAGTTCAGATAAAGACTTTAACAAACTTACAAATGCTGTCAAGAAATCAGACAACGCATGTCGTGATATGTACGAAACAGCAAACGACAACCTGAATGGACAATTAACAATATTAAAATCTACGCTGGAAAGCATAGCGATTAGTTTTGGAGAAAAACTGACACCATACATAAAAACGGCAACGAGCTGGATACAGAAGATGGCTGACAAGTTTAATAGTCTATCAGATGAACAGCAGAACACTATTATAAAAATTGCTCTTGTAGCTGCATCTATAGGACCAGCAATTTTAATCTTTGGTAAAGTAGTTGGCACGATAGGAAAAGTAGTAAGTGTAGTGGGAAAAGTAGGAAAGGCATTCAAAACATTTGGAAGTTTAGCAGGAATTATTACAAGTCCAGCGGGGATTGTGATAATGGCAGTTGCAGGAATAGCGGCAGTGGCGATACTTTTGTGGAAGAACTGGGACAAGATAAAACCTAAAATGCAAGCAGCAATAGGAGCTGTTGCGAAAATATTTAAAGATTTAAAACCTAAAATAGATCCTGTCATAAAAACAGTTACAAAAACAATTGATTCTATGAAAAAGACAGTACAAAAATCAATGCCAGCAATTAAAGAAGCAACGAATAAAGCGTTTAAAGCGATACAGCCTTACATAAAAATGGCAGGAGAATTTCTGAAAGAGGTAGCAGATATTATTAAGAAATATCTAACAAAGGCATTTGACAGTGTAAAACCACTAATAGAAAAATTTGGTGATGCATTTAATGCTGTATTTCCTAAAATTTCAGGTTTAATTGAAATCTTTGCAGATATTCTTTCTTTTTTGGCACCAGTAGCACAAACAGTATTTTTTATAGCTGCGGAAAAAATAGATACTTTTGGAAAAAAGGTATCTGAAATATTTGATGGTGTATGTCAGATTTTTGGCGGTGTACTGGATTTTATCACAGGAGTGTTTACAGGGAATTGGGAAAAGGCTTGGAAAGGTGTAAAAGATATCTTTTCAGGAATTTTCAAAACATTCGTTGCAATAGCAAAAGCACCAATAAATGGTGTAATTGCTGTTATTAATGGAGCGATTAGAGGATTAAATAAAGTTAAAGTTCCAGACTGGGTACCAGGTGCCGGAGGTAAAGGAATTAACATTCCACTAATTCCTAAATTAGCGAAAGGTACAAATAACTGGAAGGGTGGTATCGTTCAGATTTCAGAGCGTGGCGGAGAAATTGTTGACTTGCCACAAGGCAGTAGAGTATATCCGCACGATAAATCAGTTAAGAAGGCTTATCAGGATGGTGCAAACTCAAAATCAAAAGGCGAAGTAGTGATTAGCATTCCTAAATTAGCAGATCAGATTATTATCAGAGAGGATGCAGACATTGACAAGCTTGTAGATAAAATGATGAATAAATTTGAAAAGGTTGCTTTAAATATCGGAGGTGAAGACATTGGATATTTATATTAGCGGACATGAGGAAAGTGTACAATTGCCTATTTTGCCATCAAGTATCGAAGTACAAATGTCACAGAACAATACTTCTGTGATGATTCACAATTTTGGTGAAATCAACCTGAAAGGAAAGAGAAGTTTATATTCTATATCTTTCAACTCCTTTTTTCCGCACGAAAGATATGAATTTTGCAAATGCAAGCCACTAAATGATCCTTACGATTACGTAAAAATTTTTCAAAAATGGTGTGAAGATAATGAAACATTGATACTGTGTGTTTCAGGAACTTTAATATGTCATTTCTGTACAATTGAGGAATTTTCTTTTTCGGAAGAGGATGGCACTGGTGATGTTTTCTATACTCTTTCTTTGAAGGAGTATAGAAATCCTTACATTAAAACGGTGCAGGATGCAATAAAAACTATATTCAAAAATGATACAGTAAAGAAGGCTGCAACAAAGAGAGTCTCTAAAACAGTAAAATCTCATTCTTATAAGTGGAAAAAAGGTGATACGTGGAATAAAGTAGCAAAGAAAGAAACTGGTACCAGTGCAAATGGGAAAGCATTGAAAAAGTTAAATAAGAAAGTAATAAATGCTGCAAAGAAAGAATATCGGAAGAAACATCCAAAAGCCAAAACAATAAAAGAAAATGTTGCTTTGATTGGTAAAAAGGTTGTGATTAAGATATGATAAAAATTAAGTGGAAAAATGAATGGATTGAATTTGAGAAAGCAGAATGGAGTGGAACATCAGAACAATGCTCCAGGCAGCTTTCTTTTTCAATTCCGCACAATTCGTACGACAAAGAGTTTCCGAACAAACAAATAAAACTTGGAGACTTGATTTATCTATACAATGATAAGAATTGCCTGTTTGTGGGAACGGTAACAAGCAGAGAAAGAACTGCGGAGATAGGCACAAGAGAGTATGTTGCACAAGATTTTATGCATCATTTACTTAGAAGCAGCGGCACGTTTAAGTTTAAAAATATGTCACCAGAAACAATTACAAAAAAGCTATGTAAGAATCTTGATATTACAGTTGGACCATTAGCAAAGACAAGAGTGAATATTCCTAAAATTATCTTTGAAGAACAGTCATACTATGACATGATTGTGAGAGTGTATCGAAAAGCAAAAGCTACAACTAAGAAAATCTATATGCCTGTTATGGATGGAAAAAAGGTATCTGTAATCGTAAAAGGTACTAGTTCAGGCGTTGTGTTGGAACAGGGGAAAGATATTACAGAAGCATCTTACTCAGATACAACAGACAACATTGTAGATAAAGTTGTTATTTATAATGATAAATTAAAAAAACTTGGAGAGATAAAGGATGATAAAAATATATCAAAATACGGTATTTATCAAAGTGCTTACACGAAAGAAAAAGGTGTAAATGCTAAGAATGTGGCAAAGTCTATGTTGATTGGAGCAACAAAAGAAGCACAAGTTACAGCACTGGGAAATATTAAGGCGATTTCTGGCAAAAGCATAAAAATCAAAGATAGTGCCACTGGACTTACAGGTACATTTTATATAAGTGCAGATACGCATACTTTTGAGGATGATACACACATAATGAATCTGGAACTTGCGTGGGAAAATGTGAGTGAAGAGGGTGCAGATGTTTATGAGCCGAGCAAATCAGAAAAAGCGAAGAAAAAACTTTCAAATGCATCAAAATGTTATTATCTGGAAAATTCCAATGTATATCACTCTTCAAAATCCTGTACAGCTTGTGCAGGAAAGAAAAATCTTAAAACATCCACAGTTGTAAAAATGAAAAAAATTAAGATTGCCAGAGGAAAAAATAAAGGAAAGCGTAAGTATAAAGCTTGCAGTAAGTGCTGGAGGTAGGTGTATTAAGTGAATGGATATGAAAAGCTGATTTCTATAATCAGACAAGAAGTAAAAAGAAATCAGGAAACTTACAGAATAAAACGTGGAACTATGACAAGTGCAAAAACATGTGCCGTTGGAGAATTGGAACTGGATGAAGAAGACTTAATCAAAGCAGATATTGAATTAAAAAAAGGTGATGAGGTGTTGATTGTAAAGTTGTCAGAGGATACTTGGGTAATTTTGTGTAAGGTGGTGAATGTGTAATGTTTCCATTTGATATCGAAGAGGATGAACTGGAAGAGCAGGAAGATGAGAAAGAGGAAAAAGAACCAACGGATTATGAGATAGATTTTACTACAAATAGATTGACTGGAAGAATAATTACAGGACTTGCAGCAATTGTTCAATGGGTAAAAATTGCTTTCAGTATAGACAGATATGTCTATACACAGTATTCTTGGGACTACGCAAACGAACTCAGTACATTAATAGGAAAAGGGTATACACAAGAAAGAATAACTACAGAAGCCTACAGAATGGTAACAGATACATTGTCACTAAATAGTGATATTACAGGAATAAGCAATTTTCAATGTCAAATAGAAGGAGATGTACTAGCAATATCGTTCACACTCTTGACGAAATATGGAGAGGAGGATGTTAATGTACGAAGATAGAACACAAGAGACTATTGTGTCTGAAATGCTTGAAAACTTTGGAGTGGATGTGAGGACAGATGAAGGCTCTTTAGCATATAATGCCTGCGTAAAAATAGCATCAGAACTCGAAGATACATACGCTGATTTAGACGAATTAAACGACAATATGTTACCAGACACACAGGATTTAGATCATTTAATACGATACGCAAGAGAAAGGGGCATATACTATAAGTATGCTACAAATCCAACAGTAAAAGCGGAATTTCAGCAAGACATTGAAATAGGAGAAAGATTCACTTGTAATGACTATATTTATACAGTGACAGAGTGCGTAGAAGGATACAATTATAAGCTGGAGTGCGAGAGCGAAGGTACTGCTGCCAATGGAAATACTGGACAACTTGATCCTGTTGACTATGTGGACGAATACGAAGGCGGAAATATTGTAGAAATTTTGGAATATGGCATGGATGATGAAGAGGAAGAAGAGTTCCGCCAAAGGGTATTGAATAGCTTTGAATCTATGGCTTTTGGTGGAAATAAAGCAGATTATAGACTATATGTTGATGCTATTAGCGGTGTTAGCGGATGCAAACCCAAAAGAAGAGAAGCAGATAGCGAATGGATAAACATCTATATTACGGGAACGGATAATATGGGTGCTGGTGAAGAACTTGTAAAAAGAGTGCAGGAGATGATAGACCCAGAAGAATCTAGCGGCGAAGGAGACGGAATGGCTCCTATCTGCCACAAAGTGAAAATACTTAGTGCAGAAGAAAAAAGCATCAATATAACAACCACAATTTTGTGGAAAGAAGGATATAGTGCAGGTACGTCACAATCAAAAATTGAGAATGCTATAGAAGAATATCTAAAAATGCTTAGAAAAATTTGGGAAGAAAACGAAACGAATAGCATAACTGTGAGAATATCACAGATTGAAGCTAGGATTTTAAGCGTGGAGGAGGTAGAAGATATACAAGAAACTATGCTCAATAATATGTATGACAATGTTTCTCTTGATTTTACACAAATCCCAATTTTGGGAGGTGTTACTATTGTTTGAAGCACCTGAAATTATTAGGCAAATCCCCGATATTAAACAAATATATGAAATAAACGAAAAGCAGATAGATAAACTGAACGAAGCAGTCTATCAATTAGACAGTGATATTTTTCTGAAAGATATGGGAAAATCTCAAATTAATCGTTGGGAAAATATTCTTGACATTATACCTTTTGATAACGATAGTATAGAAGATAGGAGATTCAGAATCCAGACAAGAATTTTAGAAAGACCGCCATACACATACAAAATTTTTATAAAGAAACTAAAAGTATTGTCTCCAGAATCAAAAGTAGAAAGGTCAAATAATCATATTTTAATAAGCATTGAACCTATATCGTTAAAAATGAAAAATGAAATAAAAAGAATGCTCAACGAGATCCTTCCGCTAAATTTGACATATTGTATTATGGTCCTTATAGAAATTTCATTTGATAATAAAAATCTGGAACAATTTCAAGTCAACAAAATAAATTTACATACATCTTTTAAAGACAATGTCGGGAAAGTTGTCACATCACAGACTTTGAGAACAGAAGTAAATTCTTTTACAGAATCAATTGAAGCAAGTGTAACAATGCTGAAAAACGTGAGATATCTTGATGGTTCCCGTTTACTTGATGGAAGTAAACAGTTAAATTCGGAAATAAAGAAGGAGGTATTATAAATGGCTGATGCAGTAGTAACAAAAAAAGCAAGAAACAAGATGCTTCGAGCAAGAGCAGGAGAAATTCCACTGCCTAAAATAATAGGCTTTGCCTTTGGGGATGGCGGGGTAGATGGTTCAGGAACTGTACTTACCCCATCAGAAGACCAGGAAACACTTTGCTCGGAACTGATTAGAAAAGAAATAGACAGCTATACTATGATTTCAGAAACAAAGTGCAGATATGAGTGTACATTAGCAAATGAAGAATTAGCAGGCGAAAGCATAAGTGAAATAGCTTTGTATGATGCAGAAGGTGACTTAGTAGCAATCAAAAACTGTATGCCTAAGGGAAAAGATGGCGATTTTGAAATGAAATTTGAGATAGTAGACTGCTTCTGATTTTAAAAGGGGGTGTATATTATGAAGATTTATGAAACGGATTCTCCCGTATTTTCAACAGGTGTTTCTATACTAGAGACTACAGACACAGACCATGCAGACAACTTTAATGCATCAACAAAGCAGCTTTATGAAAATACCCTTGTAGTAAAAAAACAAATAGATGAAGTGCAAAATACTTGTGCAAAAGGATCAGGAATTGAATTTTCAGTAAAAGATGGTATCTTGACTGTCACTTATGATGATGGAATAGAAGAAGATACAACGAAAGGAAGTGAATAGTTATGAAACAAGAAATCCAGATTGCAGACAAACCAACACTTGATGAAATCAAAGAATTGCTGGAGAATAGTGGCTATGGACTGGAAGCATTAAAAACACTGATAAATAGTAAAGGAGGTGGTGGTGGGCGGTATAAACCAGCACAATCTCTGGCTGTATCAAATTCTCAAACTCTTCAATTTTATGGAAAAGGTAAAATTAGAGTTTTCACAAATGCATATGGATCAAGTGTTATAAGTATAACTTCGTTAGACGTGGACGGGTTGTCTAATCACATGGCAAATTTAGCTGCTCAATTTAATAATTCAATTGAAATAGAATTTGACAATCATTGCTTTATTACTTTAAATTGTAATTCATACTTTTGCTTCGTTTATCACTATCAATATGTAACATCATAAAAAAAGGAGGAAATATATGAAAAATAGAGAGATAAAACTGGTAAAAACAGAAACTGGTGAAAATGAGGAAGGATTAGAAGTTGCAAAGAATTATTATGGCTACAGTGAGAATGAAATTACCTGCACACAAGAAATTCTGCCAAGTGTAAGTACGCAAGAAAATACAGAAGTAACACAAGATGAAATCAACGCACAAATACTATTAAACCAAACAACGATATTAGCAAATCAGGCATTGCAAGAAGAAGTTAATGCAGAGATACTATTGAATCAAGTAAAACAGGAGGCGAGAGAGCATGTATAAGATTGTAAAAATGTACTATGATAAAGGAATTTATACAAAAGAGAACGTTGCAGTATTCGTAAAAGCAGGAAAGATTACAGCAGGACAGTATGAAGAGATTGCTGGTGAAGTATATAAGTAAATTACATAATATAGTTAATTTGTAAAAAGTTGCACCAGTGCAACTCCAATAGACAATAAAGGCACTCAATAGAGTGTCTTTTTTAATACAAAAATTTAAGAAAGAAGGATGATATTATGATGCATCATGTAGGAACAAAATTTGTTGAAGCAAGGGAAATGACAAGAGGAGAGTACAATAAGTACAGAGGTTGGGGAATACCAGAAAGCGGAAAACCGGCAGATGAAGGATATCTGGTAAAGTATTCAGATGAACATATAGATTGGATTCCTAAAAATATATTTGAAGAAATATACAAGGACTGTATGGGTATGACATTTGGTATTGCAGTAGACCTTTTAAAAAAGGGATTCAAAGTTGCTAGGGAAGGCTGGAACGGAAAAGGGATGTATCTGTTTTTGACACATGGGGAAGATATTCAGTCATGCACAGGCATTCACGAAAAGTGCGTTGATGTAATTTGTATGAAAACAGCACAGGACACTGTAGTATTTGGCTGGCTAGCAAGTCAAACAGACATGTTATCTGAGGACTGGGTAATTGTAGAATAGTGAAATAAAAGGGGCTTTGTAATGTGCAAGGCTCCTTTTATTTGAGTGACAGGAAATAAGGAGGTGCATTTTCTGTGTCTAAAATTCAATTATTACAAGGTAATTGTCTTGAGCTTATGAAACAAATTTCGGACAACAGTATAGATTTAATTCTTGCAGATCCTCCATACGGTATACTTTCGGATAGCATGCATGACATTAAAGAGTGGAAAAACAGAAATATAGACTGGGATAGTACCATTGACACTAACCTAATGTTTGAGTTAATAGTAAAAGCTTTAAGACCAAACGGACGCTGCATTTTATTTTCGCAAGAGCCTTACACAAGTGAACTTATAACAAAATCGATACCAAGCTTACCGTTTAGCTACAGGGCTGTTTGGAAAAAGAATAATTCTGCAAATATACTAGGATGTAAAAAAAACATGGTTAGCTACTTTGAAGATATTTGCATTTTTTCTAAAGTATGCTCCGGTTTTGATTTTGAAGGAACGCATCCATTAAGAAAATATTTTACAGAAGAAAAAGAGAAATGTGGAAATATTAATTTTAGAAAGATACTTGGAAATCAAATGGCTTCACACTATTTTACAAAGGGAAGTCAGTTTAGTTTCCCAACGAAGGAAAATTATGAGAAACTGCAGCAGACAGGGTATTTCAAGGAAGATTGGCAGGAGTTAAAAAATATACATGAAGAATGGAAAAGAGAAAATGTTAATAGAAAGTATCCATCAATTTTTAACTTATGGCAAGGAAAGAAAACAAAATCAAATGTTCTGGAATATGCAAAGGACAAAGGAGGTTTTCATCCAACGCAAAAGCCTGTTCTTTTACTGGAAGATTTGATAAAAACATTTTCCGGTATGGGTAATACGGTTTTGGATTTTACAATGGGTAGCGGTTCAACTGGTGTAGCCTGTGTGAATACTGGAAGAAATTTTATAGGCATGGAACTTGATAGAAACTATTTTAGTATTGCCAAAAAACGTATAGAAAACGCAAAACGTGAAGATGTTTAGATTGGAGGATTTAATATGAACAAATTAGCAAGCGTGCTGGGAGCAATCCAGCAAAACAATGTTATCAAGTTAGTAATTTTATGTGTCATTATAGACACAATCTTTGGATTCTTACGAGCGATAAAAGAAAAAAGATTCAATTCCAACTTCGGTATTAACGGAGCGATAAGAAAGGTTGGAATGTTAATTAGTATTATTGCACTGGTGCTTGTAGACAGAATCATGAATCTAAACTTGATTGGATTCATTCCAGAACAGATAAGGAATTATATTTCATTGCAGCATGTGGGTACTGCCGAATTTTTTGGAATACTCTATATCTGCTATGAAACAGTCAGCATCTTAAAAAATATGACACTTTGCGGTTTACCAGTAAAAAAAATCTGGCTTGCAGTTCGTAAGTTCATGAGCAAATATACAGATGAATTAGTTGAATATGAGAATGAAGAATAGGAGGAATTATTATGGTAAAGGTAACATCACAAGACAGAGAAATCAAACACTTAAATGTTTTAGTACAAGTGCAGCTTAACAGAGCATTGAAAGAAATTAAGAAAAAAGGAATAACCCCTCTTATAGTAGAAACATTAAGAAGCAAAGAAAGACAATATTATCTATATTGCCAGGGAAGAACAGCAGCAGAAGCCAATAAGACAGGAGTACCGTCAAGTTATGCGAAAAAATACGCTAATCCAACAGCTAAAAAAGTAACCTGGACATTAAACAGTATACATATCCAAGGCTGTGCAGTAGATGTTATCCCACAGAGAAAAGTAAACGGGAAAATGACCGCTATCTGGAATAGCCAGGATAAAGAAACAAGGCAGATTATCTCTATTATGGAAAAGTATGGATTTGAGCCAGGAGCAAATTGGAAGACGTCACCAGACAGCCCACACTTCCAAGTAAAGGGGTGCAGAGGGACAACATACTCAGCAACTAATACAACAAAATGGGTCACAAAAATGATCCAATTCCGCTTGAAAGCAAAAGGTTATAGTGTAACAGTTGATGGCATCTGGGGAACAAAGACTACAGCAGCAGTCAATAAGTTCCGCAAGAAATGTAAATGGAAAGAAAATGGAAAGCTAGGCAAGAATGCATTAAAAGTATTAATTGCCTAAAGTTGCACCAGTGCAACAAAAAAACTTGTAAAAGCTGTTTTTCTAAGATATAATAGAATTGCAAAAAGGGCGGTGACAAGTCCGCCCTTCCTGTTTAACATTTGGCTGATTTATTCAGCCTTTTCTTTTTGTTTCAGTTCTGGAAATTCAATTCCAAGAATGTCCGCTAATGCTTTCAAGGCTTCGTACTCTGTACTTCCCTTTTCGGCTTCACGGTTCAAGAAGCGTTGCATTTCTTCTTTCGTCATATCGTCCATCTGTTCTCCTTTCTCCCTTTCGGGTTATTAGTCCGTTATTTCCTTT
>JAAVZU010000039.1 GCA_022791815.1 Lachnospiraceae bacterium | reverse complement strand
GTTTCACTGTTTAATTATCAAAGTACAATCTGCTGGATGTGTTGATTTCACTGCTGTTCCAGCCTCTCTCACTTGCGCCCTTGCCCAAGCGACTTGTTTAGTATAGCATGTCGATTTTTGAATGTCAACACTTTTTTTAATATTTTTTTATTTTTTTTATTTTTATTTCTTTTTGGTTAGACACCAAATTAACAAGTCCAAGGAAAAACTCCCCTATTCTGAAGTTTTTCTTATACTTCTACTTGAATACTTTATCTAATCGATGCTAAAGCAAATCTCTCAACCTCTCAAATACTATAATATCCCTCTTACAACAAATCTGTTATTTCAATAAATATCGTAAAGTTTTTTCAATAACGTTTTGGTGATGACGTCTGAACTAGCTTAATTGGCATATTTCTCACACTTGCCATTAATCTGGAGGATATATCACAAATGGGAGACAATCATTTATCTTTCAATAATTCATTAATGACAATCTCCCATTGTATATTTTATTTCATACATAAACATTTCTATTTATTTCTGTATATCTTGCATGTCTCCTATAAATAAAATAGTTCCAGTCTCTACATCTCGAATAACAAAAATAAATGGCTGTTTTACAATAAAATTAATTTCATCTTTTCTTAACATAGCTGTTTCTTTCATCATTATAGATGTCACAGCAGCCGCTTCTGTACCTTTTTCATCTACTTTTATCTTCGATTTATGAGTTACTTTATCAACACAAATTCCTTCTGCTATTTTATCAAATACTGCCTCTTCTCCAAAAACAGTATTTAGTCCCATTTCAGCAAGAACCTCTTTCAAATTGTCTACAGAATAACTTATTGTAAACTTAGGTATCATTAATTCAGAAATCTCTTCTGTACTAGATTCATCAAAGGCTTTAAAAAATTCATCCTTCTCTTTCTCTGATAATTGGTTAAAACATTCTCTTATATTTTCTTGCTGATTCGTTTTATTGTTTTGTTTAGGAATAATAATATCCATAACTAGTTTCTTTCCTATATAGGGAAGTTCCACACCTTGTATACCATTTTTTTCCACGTATTTGAGCTCTTTTTTATATTTACACATCATATCCACTTGTGTTTGTTTATTTGCACCATAAAATTCAAGGGGTTGTGTATCTTCTTTTCTAAATTCTTCCTCCCAATCCCCTTCAAAGTATACTGCATTCAGCAATATCATCAATATTGAACTTTCCAGATTTTTTTCCAAAAAAGAACTAATCATACCATTTGTATTTTCAGAAACCCAGTTATTAATTTCCTTCCTTGCTGTATCAGCTGATAAATCCATAGTTTTTTTATCCACATGATAATAGGCAGATAAAGGGGCAAAAAATTCTTGGTCTGCTCTTTGAGATAAGGTTAGCTGGTTGGAAAACCAGACAGAATTTGCTGTTAAAAGTTTAGTGTCCTCTTTTTGATATCGTTTTATATATTCTTTTGTATAAGCATTCCACTTATCTAAGTCCTTAATTCCAAACAAATTCATTATTTCTTGTTTCGTTTTCCCATCTGCCCCATTTGCAAGCATTGAAAAGGCTGTTGCTATGCTGTATGGCGATAACAATATATTCTTTCTGTTATCTAGTTTACTAAAAATATCATAAGTAAAACTATTTATTCCCTTTGAAAATTCCTTTTCCTGTGCAAACACCTCCTGCTCAGTTAAGGTGGTTTCTTTAAAGTTTGCCAACTCTGCCTTCAAATCACTTTTACTGGTTACACTTGGCTGAACACCAAAATTAGAGGTATTACTACTGCCACAACTTGATAAAGTAGCTACTGCCATTATCATCGCTATTATTTTCTTTGCTTTTTTCTGTTTTATTATACACATAATCTTATCCTCCTTTTATTTCCACTTTTGATAGTGCCTGTGCAACAGACATATAATTTTGTTTACATAGAATATACGAATTTAGTTCTCAATTTTCTTGATAATTATATTTTTAATTCTTCACATTCTATTACAAAGAATCAGAAACTTTTTAGTGGCTGTTAACCTCATTCTCATTGTCTATCTAAACGTTATGTCAATCAGACTTTTTTGTATTGATAATCTGGTTTATTTTAAAATTTTATATACTTTATCACCAATCTTTGTGTAATAATCATAATTTAAATCTATATAATATATCTGCGTTTCCTCTATTTTTTTAAGTTCTTCTACAACAACTTGAAGTTCATCTGGTAACTTTTTTGCTTCTATCATTTCCAATTCCTCTATTTTGTCCATAACAACTTCCTTTAATACAATTCCTTCTTTTTCTACTTTAGCATTTATTTTTCTCAAATTACTATCTGTCTCTGTTTTGGCTGATTCTTTCATAACAAAATTCCCATTTGTATCTACTGATTCTTCTTCTCCATTTTTTACATTATTATCGATTGATACAATTTCCTTATCAACAGAGTTTTCATCCTCTTCTTTGATATCTTCTGATGTACTGTCTTTATCACTAACAAATTTTTCTATATCACTAACATTCTTTTTTTCTGCATTATTCTGTTTGTGATTTAATGTAGAAATGAAAGGTGCAATAAGAAGAAAAATAACAACTGATGCTGCAAGTGATGAGCAAGAAATTATCCATTTGCTGTATTTTTTCTTTTGTGGTTTTTCTTCTAATCTCCTTTCAATTTTATCCCACAAATCTGGTGTTTCTTCTTCTTTTATTTTGCTGTATATTTCTTCTAATTCTTTCTCACTCATTATAACTGGCACCTCCTTAATTTTTCTATTGCTTTTCTATATTTCCAACTTACTGTTCCAATAGGCTTTTTTAAAATATCTGCAATTTCCTGAAAAGTTAATTGCCCAAGAATCTTCATATTTATAATTTTTTGTTCCATATCCTCCAAAGTGCTCATTGCTTGTTTTAGAGACATTTTCTCTATTGTCTCTGTCTCAAATCCTGCACCAGTTAATTCTTCTACTTCTTCTATTCCATCAAAAGAATCATGTCTTTTTGTTCCGCGTAAGTAATCAATTGCCATATTGTGGGCAATTCTTCCAAGCCATGCCCGATGTCCTCTACCTGTCTGGTATTTTTCTGCTATTTTCCATATCTTAATAAAAAATTCTGTCGTAATGTCTTCTGCATCTTCTTTATTTTTTAAAATATCATAGATTATTGTGTAAATATATGTGGAATATGATATATATATTTTATGCAGTCCAACTTTTTTATTATGCAATATCAACTCTATGCATGCATCAAATTCTTCGTCTGTCACACTTTTTTCCTCCTATTCTTATCATCCCATAAGCTATAGAGATGGTATTTCCTTTCATTAACCTCTATTATTCACACTTCATACTACATTCTGTTGTTTATTATTATAATTAAGGAATCTCTCACACTATCACTTATCGGCACTCCCTGCTAATTAGTCTATTATGTATGGTTAAGTCTTTAAAACTCCGATTAATTATCAGTATAACATAATCAAACTTTTCATGTCCATGTCATTACCTGATGCTGTGTCATTACAGAAAAACATTACAAAATATTGTAGATATTATTGAAAGTATATCTTGTGCACTCTGGCATACGACAGATATCTTTATTTTTCTTTTATAATATGTCCTGGAAAACTCTGTACCCCAAAATCCTGCACGCTTCCAATAAATAAAACCATATTTGTATCTGTATCACGGATAGTATAAAGAAATGGCTGGTTAATAATGCATCTGAGTGAAGGAAAGCATCTGTAATTCCCATTTTTTTCAAAGTATCTATTAGCTGTTTGCTATCCATATTATACTCTATTGTAAACTTTGGCATTATGATTTGTATCTGTTGTTTTTCTACATTTTTAAATTCCTCAAAAAGATTATTTTTTTCTTGCTGACTCATATCTTGAAATATAGAAATTGCATTTTCCTCTTCTTGTTTTGGTAAAAATACATCCATTACAAAAGTATTATCTTTATATGGAATTTCCACAACCTTTAATCCATATTTTACTATGTATTTTAATGAAATATTATCAAGCCGCATCTTGGGTATCATAGAGTCTTCTTTACTTCCATAAAATTGCATCTTTTCTTCTTCATAGACAAATGAATTTTGCCATTCTCCATGAAAATATAGGGTATTTAAAAGTAATATTTTTGTTCGGGGATCTAATGGCTCCATTATAAGTTTATCCAGCATATCTTCTTAATGCTTGGTTTTGTTTGGCAATATCCTCTATACCTAGTGCCTTTTCTATTTGTTTTTTTGTATTTCCATCTGCACCATTATCCAACATAGATAGCATAGAAACAATACTATAGGGTGAAATACACAAATTTTCTCCATTCTCCAGCCCGTCAAATAACTTATAAGAAAACTGATTTACTCTCTTAGCAAGTGTTTCCATAGCTTTTGTAGCATCTATGTTTTTTTGTTTTTGTACAGTCTTCTTTTTTGTAAATGCTGGTATGACTTCTTGTCCTTCCTCTGCTTCCTTGCTAGTATGACAGCCTGCTGTAAACAATACCATTATTACCAATATAATAATTTTCTTTCTCATTCTTCTGCCCTCCTATTTTTCAAATTTTCCATCTATAAGTTTTTTTTGAACTGAAATCTATATAATATACGAATCTATTTTGATGTATTTATGGAAAAAAGAAAAAATACTCTTCACAGTATTACTACTTTGAAAAGTATTTTTTCTTTTTTATTTATTTTTCATCCCACACACAAATAGTTTTATATTCCAATTTTTCTAACTCCAAAGCTTTTTTTACAAGATTGAACCAACTTTCTGCATGGTCCAGTATAATTGCATCACTGGTAACTACATGGTCTAATTTTTGTAATACAGAGTCTACCTGATGAATCACTTCAATTTCCAAAGTAAATGGCAAATCTTTATAATGTTCTCTGAGCAGTTGTGCCAAACGTCCAGAGTTAGACACAGGTGCATCCAGATAAAATACTACTTTCCTCACCTTATATTTCAAAAGCACTTTTGCAATTGCATCTACTGCCAATTTTGTTTTATCAATTAACCGATAAGTACCTCTTAGCCCTGCCAAGTCCCTTATTGTTCCATCCATACAGCCAAATAATGGAACCCCCGAAAATGCTACTTCTAAAGTTATAATTGTATTAAATCCATCTATGTAAAGGGTTGCATCTTCTTCCAAGGAAACAATTTCTTTCTGCTTACGAATGGTAATCTGTTTTTGAACAGATATGGAACGGACTAAGGCAAGCCGTTGGCGTTCTGATAGCAGATAATGATTTCCTACAAAGGTGGAAGCACATTTTATTGGATATCCCTGCTCCATTAAATAACAAATGTCCTTTGCTGCCCTCTTTAATGTGATAAGAGACTTTTCAGAAAATTCTCGTTCATCCTCTGGTACATAACCTCTTTTTACAACTTTACTCATTTAATTTCCTTTCTGTATTTTTTATCTTAGAAGTAATCCTTTAAGTCAGTTTATTAAGCTTGATATAATATTTCAATATCCCCATCTACAAAACCGACTCCCACACCTTCTTTTGATTTTAGTTTATTTGCATATTTTCCCTTTTCTAAATATTGCTTCAATTCTGTAGTTATCTGTTCAAGAACCTCTTCCCATTCTTTGGAAGAACTCCATACCATATTATCTTCTCTTGAACCAAAATCTGTAACTTCTTCACAAGCCCAATCTCCATCTTCCTCGTCAAATTCATCTGTTCCCACTAACTCCATGGACCACTGATTATCACCATCTTCATATAAATTAAAACAAAAAGCAACTACTTCCTCTGGTACTTCTTGTTTTAAAATATTGTTCAACCACTCTGCTATTTTTTGATACATATTATTATCCCTCCTTTATCAATTTTGTTTTTATAATCTAACGTTTAATTACCTAATTGTCAATTATGTTTTTATCACAAACAGTTCCCCTTCTATCATTTTGTCAAACTTCTGTTCATTTATTACTGATAATAATTCTATAAAAGATTTCTCTCTTATATCTTAACTCTTTTGTGCAAATACTTTGCGTCGAATAATGATATAGGCAGGCAGCACCAGCATCCCTGTAATTACCCAAGAGATAGGATAAACCATCATCAAGGTTTTAAAACCAGTAAATTTTTTGCATACTGTATAAATCCATGCTAAACGAAGAATACAAGTTCCAAATATTGTTAAAATTGCTGGTGTCATAGAATATCCAATTCCCCTAAGGGCTGCACCTCCAATTTCGTATGTAGGAAGCAAAATATAAAGTGTAAGCAGATAAACCATACGAATAGCTGCATATTCTGCCACCTCTGGTTTTGAGGTAAACAATCCAATAAAGAATTCCTTTCCTAAAAGAAAAGTAATACTCATACATCCTACTGTAAAAATACACATGGACAAGGTTTGTTTGAAAATTTTCTTACATCGGTCATACTTCTCTGCTCCAAAATTCTGGCTGGTAAAAGTTACTGTTGCCTGTCCAAATGCAGATACCACAAAATAAGAATAGTATTCAAAATTAAGAGCTACTGCAGAACCAGCTACCGCATCTGAACCATACCCGTTTAAAGCCTTCTGTATAAAAACATTTGCAAATGAAAATACCATAGACTGAAGCCCTGCTGGTATTCCAATCTTTAAAATCCTTATCAATTCTGGTTTTATAATACGAAGTTCTTTTAAAGAAAGATGTATCACACCCTGTTCATGAGTTAAAAAATACAGTATCATGCATGAGCTGATAACATTTGATATTACAGTTGCAATACCAACTCCTGCTACTCCCAAATGAAATACAATCACAAGAAACATATTTAATCCAGCATTTACAACTCCCGATATAACTAGACAATAAAGCGGTCTTTTGGTATCTCCAATACTTCGGAGAATCGCTGCTCCAAAGTTATAAATCATAATAAATGGCATTCCAAGAAAATATATCCGTAAATATAATATTGCTTGCTCCAGCACATCTTCTGGAGTATCCATCCAGGTGAGAATCGGTCTGGCAATCATAATTCCCAAACATAAAAGAAAGATTCCACTAAATAATGCAACTACCATTGCAGTATGGACAGTTTCTTTCACTTTATCTTTTCTCTCCTGCCCAATGTAACTGGCTATCACCACATTGGCACCTACAGATATTCCCACAAAAAGATTTAACATTAGATTAATTACCGAACCATTACATCCTACTGCCGCTTGTGCCTGGCTATCTGCATAGTGTCCTACTACTGCCACATCTACAGAATTAAATAATTGTTGTAAAACACTGCTTGCTGCCAATGGAAGAGCAAAAAATAATAATTTATCTATTAAACTTCCATGTAACATATCTACTTGTTTTCTTTTTTTTGCGACCTCATTATCACTCAATTTCATTCATCTCCACTTCTATATATTCCCAATTCTTAACTCAGTTAGATTTAAATATGAAATTATTAAAATCCTTTCTGTCCATGAATAATCTGGAATTATTCATAAATTTTAACTTAAATAGCAACAGTCTGCAATATAAATCATGAATAATGTAGCATAATAGTTCAATTATTAAATTTATATTTTTTATATTATACATTACATTATGTCCTATTTTTTCTAAATCAGATTTAAAACGATATTTTACTCTTAAATTTCACGATCGTAAATTTTCTTCTTATCTTCTTCTGTAATTGCTCTAATTACCTTACAAGGATTTCCCACTGCAACTGAATTATCTGGAATATCTTTTACAACAACACTGCCACCACCAATCACTACGTTGTTTCCAATTGTCACTCCAGGCATAACCTGTACTCCTGCGCCAATCCAGACATTATTTCCAACTGTTATCGGATATGCATACTCCAATCCCTGATTTCTCCGTTCATAATCAATAGGATGTCCTGCTGTATGAAATCCACAATTGGGTGCCACAAACACATTATCTCCAAAAGTAACTTTTGCTCCATCTAAGATTACCAGATTATGATTTGCAAAAAAATTCTCACCAATTTCAATATTGTAACCATAATCACACCAAAATGGTGCTACAATACTAAACTCTCCATGTGTTTTTCCCAACAATTTTTTCATGGTTTCTGTTTGTTTTTGGACTTCGGAAGGACGGATATTATTATAAACATAACACAAATCTTTACATCTTGCTCTTTCCTCTGCTAACTCTTTATCATAGTTTGCATCATACATAAGCTGTTTTAGCATTTTTTCTTTCTCTGTCATTTTTATTCCTCCAGATTTTATTGGTTTTTCTATTTTTCATAATATTTATTTATATTATACCTATAATCTCTTTACAAAGCAATTCTATAGTTTTATTACAATTTTTTTGTTGGTTATATCTAATACAAGAACTAATTATTCATTGCTAATTTTTTCACATTATCTGTCAAAGTTAAGATAGAGAGTAAAAACATTCTACCGGGATTAGTTACATTAAACAGGTCAATTGACAATAATTCAGACAGGTAAAACTGCTATATGGCCCCTAACTGCAATTACAATGATAATAACAGCTCAGCCTAAAGGCTACTCTGTTACACAGAATTGTGCAAGCTTTGCATTATAAATTACCCAATTCTAATCCTGTTTTAGTTTTTCTTACGGTATTTCATAGAGAAGCGTGCAAGACCTACCTGAACTGTTACCAATGATATACAATTTAAGTCATGAATCATTGAGAAAATTATTCTACACAAAAATAGTCTTAGTAATAACAGGAAGTTCTTATGATTATGGCCGGATATATTTTTATCTACGTTAGTGTATTATTTCTGATTCTTGGAATTATTTTTCTGATAGTTGGAAAAAGCACATGAAAATGTACAGAAATGGTAACTGGAGAGGCTGTTGGTATGTATGTGTATGAATGAATGCACACGACTACAATAATAGCGGAACAGATAATCTTGCTGCTGGATTAAAGTGGGTGCAAACAGATGTCCAACAACCCAATGTCCAATTTTTGAATATACTGTAAATAGTGTGAAGTATAGTCGGTCAAGTAATGTGGCATGGAACAAATCACATATAAAAAAAAAATGAATCAACCGCAAAACATTTACTATAATCCCCTAAATCCTAAGCAGGCTTCTTTATTAAAACAAAGTACGCTGAGTATTATAGGGAAAGTGTTTGTTCCTATAAGTATTGGAATATTGCTTCTAAGTCTAATTATAATTGGCTTAGGGGGCTAAATATACTTTTATTTATATTTCTTTAATAAAAAAGCAACTTTCTTTTTACCTCTTTATTCTCTATTATAATAATTCAACATATTTTCATATATTTCTTTTGCCTGCACCTCATCTCCCCAATCATCTGCATAAGATAAGGTATGGAATGGTTCTTCATCTTGGATATTGCCTGGTAAGGACTCCCATAGCAGCCACATTCTATCAGCAAATGTATGTATTTCCACATTTTCATAATACTCTTTTAACTTTTCCATCAAAGTCCGCCCAAATACATTATGATTAAAATTGTTATAATTAAAGTTTGCCCGAATATATGGAATGTGTTCTTGGATATTTTGCATATATTCTAAATCTAGCAATACATCATCAAAAGGATTTTCCAAAAATAACTTATCCAATTTATGTTGATAATCATCTTTTGATATAAGTCCTTCATCGAATAATATCGCATATGTAAAAAGCTCTTCCATAAATTTTTCACCACTTTTCTATAAATATGCCAACTGGTTATATTCATAATCATACGTTCTTACAAATATGTCTTGTGTTAGAACCTTTTCATGAACCATATACACATAATAACACTCATACCATTGGTCATCAAAAGATATACAACGAGTATTATACCTCAAAACTCCAGCCTTACCTTCTTCTAATATAAATGCTGTTTCATTTAATGTATTTGGTTGTCCCATTAGTTTTGTACTTTTTTTATAAGATTTGTAAAAATCCTTATTTCCACCTCTACGTCTTGGCAGCAGTCCGCAATCCTGCCATTGAATACAATAGCAATTATTAGGTTCTTCATGAATCTTAATACATGGAATATCTATGTTTTCTATCTCGTAAAATGCTCCTTTACTTTTCTGTATTGCATTTTTTCTTCTGACTGCTGATTTATGTTTCCGCTCATCACTGGCTGTAAATGCTTTTCCTAAATATTCCTTATATAATTTTTTATCTAGTTGGTCAGAAGCTTCCCAATCTGAATAAATAGTCTCTCCATGTTGATGGTATTGGCATTTCACGACAAAGACTCCATTACCAGAAAGATTTACCCCGTCTTCCATTTTAATGGGTTTATAATATTCCTGTCTTATAACAGCCCCATTTGATGTACGATTTTCTTTCCACCATTTCATTTTTATAAATAAAACCGCTAACATAAATATTATACCTCCAAATACTATCCCTTATATTCTTTCCAAACACCATTTTCCAATATTTCAAACTGCCCCCATTGTGGCTTTCCTGTATTCCTTCCTTTTACTCTCAGTGGTAAAAAAGCATCATGCTGGCAATCTGATAATGGGTCATCTATAGGTATCCATCCTTGTTCGTCTATTTTCTCCTGCCAATCCTCTAATGCTGCTTCTATATCTGGGTAATAATAATCATAAGAACAACTAATTGCATCCATACTTGTATATAAATAGACAAATACACCCTGTTTCTTTATCTCATGAATCATAATTTTATATATGGTATCTTTTTTATTTGTTTTAAATGGTTCTCTTATATATCCGTACATTCTTATAAAATATCACCTTCCTTGCATTTCAGTGAAAACAAATTCATTGCATGAATCATTACCTAAGATATGACATGTTTTATCTTTTATAAAATACTTTATTAACTCAACTTTCCCACCTTTAAAACAGGTGGCACTGCATGAAAAATCACAAAAAATCTGATTAAATTGGTTCATTGACATTAAAAAAGCACCTAATCTATAGTATAATAAGATTGCGATTAGTTCTGAATGGATATCTTCACAAACCTTATTTATATAGGTCTTATTTGATGAACTCTGCTGAGAAAGTTGAGTTTATGGTAAAAACTATTATCTTAGGAGGTGTTTTAATATGGCTATATGTAACAAACAACATCGATATTTGCAAGATTTTAATGAAATTCCAGAAGCTCAAGATAACAGAAATGGTGGACGACATATTTGTGCTGCTTGTGCTTATGAGGAAGGACTAAAGGATGCCTTACAAGGTAATCCTCGACAATCTGATCTTTCTCATTTACCTGATAGTCAAGCAGGTACTGTACGTCACAAGAGTGCTATTGATGCATATAATCTCGGATATGAATATGGCAGTGAAATCAGCTCTTAACTAATCTTATGAGGTATCTTGAAAACAATATTCAAGATACCTTATTTTCTATCTTCCCTCATACGCTTCCCATAATCTATTCTGTTCCGCACTTATTCTCAATATTTTCTGCAAATCCCTTACCATAGCTTCAATATTTACACCCATCGGTTCCACAGTTTCAGTTCGATTATGAGCTTTAATCTCATGCTGTATTTCATCCTTCCCTATTGCACTCGCAATCTCCTTAATTGGTACATTTCTTCTTGTAAAAGCTGGTAAATTGACCTTGTAAACTACTTCTGACATATCTACCACCTCCTTGTTTTTGTAGAGCATCGTTTGCTCTGTTTGTTTTGTATTATATAAACCTTTACTTGCTCTGTCAATAATTTATAATTTATTGTTGACTAATAATTATTGGTATGTTAATTTTACTATTACAGGAGGTTGATGCAATATATACAGGTAAAAAGATTAAATTAGTTGATTTACAGAATGTGATTGATACCTATGAAAAAAATATCCCCACATAAAAAAATCAAGCCATTATTTAATCAGCCATATGACTACGCCTTAAAGAACGATCTTTGCAACAAAGACTACTCAAGCTATGTGGATGTAACTCAGTACAATGATCGTAATCCTAATGAGTATAACAGAAACATCTTTGAAAAGTGAAATCAACTTAATCTGGAAACATAAGGATGATAAGTAAATCTAAAGAGGAGGACATTAAATTGAACATCTTAGAAAAAATATTAAACTATACTATATTACTCATTTATGCTATATGCAATTTCATCATAATGATCTATAAATCACTCGTTACACTTCGTAATTGTTTTGATTTACTTGGAGGTCTTTTATACCAACCGATGATTTTCACAATCACATTGTTAATATTACAGCCGGTTATCAATAAAATTGATATCAATAATTACAATTCTTTGGAAGCTGTATTACCTTATATTGTAATTCTATCATCCCTAATGATAATAGTTGTTCTTGCTATTAATGCATTTATTGAATTGATATATTATCTTATTCACAAACAAGAACGATACCATATTATTTTTTCACTTCAAAAGGGATTTTACAACTATTCCTTGATTGTAATTTCATTAATAGCCTTTTGTGCAGAAAGGTAAAAACAAGGGGGTTTTTGAGGAACATTCCGTTGTCCTCATTCTCTTTCCTATGTAACGAGGAAATCTGTTCGATTTCCTCTAATTTGACTACGGCTCTGTTTTTCCGTCCCTCGGCTGTAAAGGTT
>JAAVZU010000038.1 GCA_022791815.1 Lachnospiraceae bacterium | reverse complement strand
GTGCCTTTTTTTTCTTCTCTTTTCTCATTTCCCCACAGTCCGGTGCCGGTCCCGGCTGTGGGGTTACATTCTTATCACTCAACTTTTCTTCCCTCCCTGTACCCAATGAATGGTTTCTTTCTGGTCTTCACTGATATCTAAACAGGTTTCCTGCCCGGCCAAAAACCTGCATCCTTCCACACTGCACTCTTCGAAGGTACAGCCCCGGATATCTGTTTTGGTAAAATCCATCCCATTCATAATACACCTTTTAAATATGGTTCCTTCTAACCGGCAGTCCTCTAAAACCATGCCTTCTATATCCGGTAACAGGTTCCCTTCTTCTTCCTTGACACCCCTGTACATGATGCACTCTTCCAATGTGGTGTCCCTTAAATCACACCCTTTCCATACACTTCCCTGCAAAATACAGCGGTACAGGTATGCATTTGTCATGACTGCTCCGTGGAACATGGCTCCCATGGCATTGCACTTTTTGATTTGTGCATTACGGAAGACAGCCTCAGAGAAGTTTGTATTTTCATACTGGTGTCCTGTAAAGACCTGCCCGTCAAAGCTCATCCCTGAAAAATCCATCCCCGTATGTACTGCCTTTTTCCGCAGCCTTCTCCGCATTTCTTTTTCACTTTTTCCCTTATCCCTGTAATAAAGAGGGATTCCAGGTTCGTAATATTCTCCCACCTCTATGCGGATTCTGTCTGCTTTCTCTGTTTTTTCGTATTCTGCAAGGTTTAATATTGCATCCCGCCATATCCGTAGCAGGGTATGTACATAATATACGCTCCGCCCTGTCTCCTCCAGCAGCAGCCTTTCCACATCTGTCTGGGATATTTTCCCTATATATTTTCTGGATGCCTTCTCCAACTGCAATTGCAGGTCAGGAAACATTCCCAGTACAAACTCTGCATTTATATCTCCCGCATGGTATTCTTTTCCAAGGTACCAGTCCTTTCCATATACCATCATAGCATAGCGGCAGTCCTTTGACAAACAGCGGCTCCGCAGAAGTACCAGCTGGATGTATGCCACTGGTTCCATCTCCTGTTTCTGCTGCATTTCATATATTTTTTCAAATGCCTCCTGAAGCTCCTTTTTTATTCCCAGCCACAGTTTTTCCGATTCTTCCCACAGCCGTTTATTGACTTCCATGTTATTTTTCTTAATAAGCGGCATAAACTCTTCTTCATAAAATTTCTCTAATATTTTCCTGTTCATTCTCTTCCTGCTCCCCAACCTTTTGTTTTTCCGGCCATTTCATTTGTTCCAGTATCTGCGGGATAATGCCCTCCCAGACTTTCCTCCGGTAAGGATGTATCTGGAAACAGCCCTGTAAAAAGCCACCTTCCACCTGCCAGATAAAAACGCAGGCTGTCAGCTCTTTGGAATATTCCCAAAACAGATAAGAAATTTTTCCTTCTTCTTTTTCCATTTCCATGATTTCTTTCTGGATTTTTGTTTTATCCCCTTCACCCAGTATTTCCTGTAAAATGTCTGTGACTGGCTGTTTATGAAAATCCTCACAATACTTAAGAACCAGGCTTTCCTTTTCCGTCTCTGCTTTATAAAAATATACATCTTCCCAGCCTGTTTCTGCCTTTTCCCAGTCAGCGGGTATTGTCATGGAAATCCCGGCATCCATCAGTTTCTTTTCTTCCATCTCTCTTTTTTTGTAATTGATGATGACATAACCCTTTGTAATCCGATTTTTTGGATGCACGTAATCTTCTGTTTCCCCATTGTTATACTTCTTTTTCTTCTGTATGATTATTTCTGCCATTGTAGGCTTATTTTCCAGCACCTTTCCCACCTACCCTTTTGTCTTGATATGGACAGTTTCGTCCACAATAATGTTACTTCTATCTGTATTTAAAATGATTTTGTCACCGGATTCTATTTTCAGTTTCTTACAGTCCATATCCAGTTTTTTCTCTGTGGCTATGGTGATTTTCTCACTGCTGTGGAATTCTATTCCATCGTCTTCATCCATCCTGATATGAATTTCATCTTTTACTGTGGATATCAGGACTCCTTTTTTTGTGGTCTGTATACAGCTTCCATAAGGCGTTCCATAACTTTTGGTCACCGGGTCACTGTAATGCTGGCTGGATTCGCTGTCCCCACGGTTTACACATCTTATGTAAGCATCTTTTTCTTCTGCAGAGGGGAAGAAAAGTTTTACGCTTTCCCCTTCATCCATGGCTGTATACAAACCTGTGCTTCCCTCCGCCGTATATCCAATGGCAACGGGAAACCAGAGTGCTTCCTCCACAGGCTGGCTTTTATCGATATCCAGATGCAGTTTCACCTTATCTTTGCTTACCTTTAAAATCTTTCCATTTATTGACCTTCCTGCAAGCCCGGAATGGTATTTCTTCCTCCATTTCATCCCCCTTTTATTACGCAGCCTGTATGTATAACGCAGCATGCCGTCTGTATACTTCATCTTTACAAAACAGATCCTGTATTCATTTCCGTCATAAGATAAGATATCTCCGACAGCATATGGTTTTAAGGACTGTATGGTCATGGTCATAAAATCCTGCCCTGCTGCAAGGGTATCCTGTGCATGGTACTGCATATACTCTGTCACATTCTTTTTTAATTGGAATGTGGAAATATTCTCTTCGATTCTTTTTCCAGAAGGATACCCTATATACAAACCCGTTTTTTCTATCCCGATATTGGGGCAGACTGGTGCATGCAGATGGGATGCCATTCTCTTGATAAACTCCCAGTCTGTTTCCCTGTACTGCATAACAAGGTGCTCTTTCTTTTTTCCCTCTAGTCCCTTCTGCAGGTAAAGAATACCTTTTTCTCCCAGTACCTTTTCGATTAGGGATGCATAAGTCTCTTCTTTCTGGAAACTTCTTTTTTTCTCCTTTAAGTCAAGAAGAATACTTCTGCTTTTCCCTTTTATCATTACCTTTGTCTGTCCTCCCTCATAAGAAGCACTGACATAAACGGGAACTCCCGAAAATAATATTTTCTCCTTCTTTTTTAAGATAAGCCTATCTTCTATATTAAGTTCATACACTTTACTTATTTTTTCGTCTGCATCCAAAATGCCTTGTATCTCAATTTCCGCATGCTCCCCATACTTCTGCTGGTATTCTATATGGGTAATTACATTGAATTTTACAGAAATCTCCAAAACTACTCCTTCACTGTTTACTTTATTTTGTATCATCTTCTTTATCTCCGCCCTTCTGCTAAATATTTAGGTAGTTTCCTAGTATCTAGTTAATTCTTACATCCTCCCCATAGATTTCAATATCACCATCCATGATTATCTTGCTGGACTTACAACGCATATCTATCTTTTCTTTTGCATTGATACTAATCTCTTCTTCTGCCTCAATAGTGACTTCTTTATCCGAATGTATTTTAATATTTTCCGTGCTGGAAATGGTAATTCCATCTGATTGGTTTAGGGCGATTAAAATTTCATTGTCTTTGCATGTAATTATGATTTCATCGGGGCTAAACATTACTTCTTTTCCATCAGCTGTACGAAAATATTTGATTTTAGGATTATCAATCTTATCCCCAGAACTTCCCTGTGTACGAATAGAACCAGTTGCTACTGCATCTCCCGATTCGGTATTGGGAAAATAAACTAGAACTGTGTCATTTTCTTCTGGCATACAATACCATCCACTATTTCCCTCTGATGCGTACATAGTGGCATAGGGAAACAGCCATGCAGTTCCTTTATCCTGGCTCTCATCAATTTCCAAATGCAATTTCAAATGATCCCGCACCCGTTCCAAGACTTTTCCTTTCATAGACACGCCAACCATCTTATGGTTAAACACTTTGGAACAGGTCAGTCCATTTCTATCTGCAAGTTCATATTCATATCTTAAAATACCTTTGTTCATACGGATAACTTTCTTGCGTACATATACCTTTCCGCCATCAAAAGTGCCATAATCCCCTATTTTATACTCTTTTTCTGCCTCTATATGAATGGTGATGCTATCTTTTTCTTTTATTTTCTGATTGGTATTTTGAGATGCCCGCATATACTTTGCGATATTCTTTGAAATACGATATTTGTATTGCTCTATCTTTCCTATATTCTTTCCCGAAGGTACACCAAAGTACAGGTTTACTCCTTCCTGTTTGCAATCTGCAATCAAAGGTTCATTAAAATGTGAAACCATTCGTTTCATATAATCCCAGTCTGTTTCATAATACTGGAGCTGTATATTTTTAATTGCCTTACCATCTGATGCAGAATCAATCAAATGGCCACTTTTGTATTCTGTTATAATGCTTTTCACCATATCATAATATGACATACTCTTATCTTGAAAACTTCGGCATTTCTTTTTTACATCCGTTTTATAGCTATTGGAAATGCCTTTTAAAATCATATAGTAAAGATTCCCTTCCTGTTTCATTTCTACATTCTTTATCATTCCTTGAAATAAAACATTATCTCCTGCCTTTACTTTTACCTGCTGATTTTCGGTTGCTGACTTTACAAATTTTTCTTTTTCCTTTTCTTTTATAATCGCTGTCATTTCCATTTCTACATGTTCATTTAATTTCTGCAGTAAATAAAACTCTTCTATAGACTGTACACAATCTATGTTACACTTTAATTCTATATATGTATTCGCTTCCATTTTTCCTCCTATTGTCCATTTCTTTCTACTGTTATAATTCCGCCTCGAAGACAAGGCAATATACTGTCATCCATAAGTGCTGGTATTTTCCCCACCAAATAGTCACTTTTTCCCTGTATCCACGGCAGTATCGTTGCAGGAATACATTCCCCGCCTGCCAATGGACTTGTGCATACTCCAAAAGAAGGGATATTAACTTCTGGTAAAAAATCTGTAATCACTGCCTCTTTCCCATCTTTTAAATCTACTCCATTTATCTGTGTTGCCCTTAAGCATCCCTTGCAGCTTCCAAAACAACAATGAAGTATTGCACCATCCCGTACCATGTATTTACTCATTTAATAATTCTCCTTCCTATGTATTGTTTTCATAGTAATTGCAAAACTCTCATTATCTTAAATTATTTTGTGCAGATTTACATATCATAAGCAAGGTGCTTTCGAAACCGTCAGTACTTAGGTGCTGTACTTTAGCACCTTATGTACTGTTACGGTTGAGAGCAGTGCAAACGTGCCTTGCGTTGATATGTGAACTTTGCACAAAAACTCATAGAGTAAATGGAGTTTTGCAATTACCTATACTATTTTCAATTTTGCCCAATGAATGCCAAACATATTTTTTCTAAGAAAATTTTCTACAAAATGAAGAGATGCTATCCAAAAAATAGTTTTTTGCTTTTTTACAGCAAATATATATTTATCCTTCAAAACATCTTCATCTAGAACCATATCCTCAGGTTTATCATAAAGTCCAGTATTCCCCACTGGTGCCTGATCTATGATTTCTAAATCAACCCTCCAATAATTTTCTTGCAGTTTCCTGTCATAGTCCATTAGAATACATGGCTCTGCTTTTATTTCATCTGCATACGCCATTATCAATTCTTTCATCCTGTCACTAACAATAACCTCTTTCCTAGTCAACATATTAATCTCTATAAAATCTGGACGATCTTTCTCTTCCTCCAAATCTACAAATACCACTTGTGCTTTTTCTTCATCCATTTGTTTATCTGTAAGTTTTACATTTATTTTATTGGTATTTCGCTTATCCTCTTGTATCAAAAAATACTCCATTATACTATATTGCTCCTTCTGTTTTTTTTACTAAATAAAATATTTATAATATTAACTTATATTATAATTTTTTTTTCTTGCTTTGTCTTTTGGTTTTTGTACCTTACTTTTGTAGAATTTTGGGGAGTTTTGTAGGTATTAAAAACAATACATTTAATAAATCAATATTATTTACAATACTATAACTGTGCATATTATTTTACGATTACAGATTTTGTATATTTATTCTCAATTATTCATAAATTATTGTTATTTTTACATAAAAAAAGAACATCCTAAAAATAGATGTTCTTCTAAAACTGTCCCTTTGTTTCCTATCCTTTTGTTGCTCCTACAATATACAACACCAAAATACCTATAAATAATACACTATTCTCAATTAATCCAATAACGGGTCTGGTATTCTGGGCATCTGGATCACGAAGTCCCTTAATTGCCATCAGAATAGCTCCTATTATTACAAATAGAAGAAAAAAACCTAATACCCCTATCCAAAGTCCTGCCTCTCCTTCTGCCATATATGCCATTAAAAATAATAATACATATCCAACAACAACTCCAAAACCCATCAATATAGAAATCAATCCTGGAATTGATTTGTATTGTTCAATAGATGCGTACTCATTCTTTTTCCCCATGTTTCATTTCCTCCTTCATTTATCATTCACTTATTTAATTCTTTATAAAAAATGACATAACCGTTTTTTTTGTGTAAGAAAAAACAAGTATCCCAGTACTCCTCCAATGGTATTCATTAACAAATCATCTACATCAAAAGTTCCCACCTGAAAAGACAATTGTATCAGTTCTATAAATAAACTAAATTCAAAACTATACAATGCAACAATAAAAAATGCACGATTCTGCTTACTTACAATTGGTAATAAAAAACCAAAAGGTGCAAATGCAAGTACATTTCCAAATATATTTACAATAAATCCTTCCCATCCTATAATATCTCTATATTTGATAAAACGTTTAATTTCCCGTAATGGAACTAAGTTATAACGATATTCTCCAGACACTCCTCTGCCATATCGTTCACTAAAAAATAAAAAATATGCCAAAACCACAAGATATACAACAAAAATGCCAATCATTATTGGTCTTCCCCATTTTTTTACTGTTTTGGCTATCATAACCTTCTCCGCCTTTCTTATATACTATAATCCCCAAATACCTAGTGAATCTATTATACCAATTCTCAATTCCTTAGTAAACTAAAAATATTTTCAATCATAGTGTATCTTCTGACAAAATATGAATGACAGGGTTGAACTGTTACCTATTTCGCACCTGCCATCTGATAAAATAACAACACGCTACAGTCTAATGTAGACTATAGCGTATATTTTTCCTTTGTATTGTGTCTTAAAGTATAACTGTTCAGAACACAGTAATGTTTACTTACGAAGTTCAATTCCCATTTTCTCTAATCCCTTTAGAATCTTATCCATTACATTAGTAATTTCCTTTTCTTCTAAAGTATGGTCTGCTGCACGGAAGGAAATGGAATAAGCCACAGATTTAAATCCTTCTGTAATTTGCTCTCCTTCATATACATCAAACAAAGTACAACTTTCCAATAATTTTCCGCCATTCTTACGGATAACCTCTTCTACCTGACCTACTAAAATATCTTTTTTCATTACCATACTAAGGTCTCTGCTCACCGCAGGGTACTTTGCGATTCCTGTATATTTAATATCAAAGTTAGATAACTCTACCACTGTTGGCATATCCAAAACTGCTACATAAGCCTTTGTTCCTATATCGTAATTATCTAAAACTTCTGGATGTACTTCACCCAAATATCCAACTACTCTATCACCATAAACAATATTTGCCTGTCTTCCTGGATGTAAGAAATTTTTCCCTGCATTTGGATCGTATATTTTTATTTCTTTTAATCCAACGGCTTCAAGAACCTCTTCTACAACACCCTTCAAATCAAAGAAGTCTCCCTTTCCAAACATTCCCAATGTTAATTGAGTTCTTTCGTCTGGAAGTTCTGTAACTGGCAATGTCTTTGGAATATAAATATTGGCAATCTCATATAACCGTACATCTTTATTCCTGCGGTTATAGTTCGTTGCAAGAGAAGCCAGCATACCATTTAATGGAAGAGTACGCATTATACTATAATCTTCTCCTAATGGATTTGTAATCACAACCGTATCACGCAAACTATCCTTTTCCTCTATTCTTAATTTATCGAATATCTTAGGACTTTCAAAGGAATATGTCATTGCTTCACAAAAGCCAAATTGTTCTGCCACATTTCTTACTATCTTTTCTACACGAAGTTTCATTGTAAGTCCGCCATTGGTACTTTCTCCACTTGGAAGTGTCATTGGAATTTTATCATATCCATAAAAACGAGCCACTTCTTCTGCTACATCTGCAAGACATTTAATATCTTGTCTCCAAGTAGGAACAATAAGTTCCTTTTTCTCTCTGTCAACAGCAAGGTCAAGCTTTTCAAAATAACCTATCATTGTATCTTCATCAATATCTGTACCTAATAATTTATTGATTTTTTCCACATGATATGCCACATGCTCTGGTTTTCTTTCTTCTGGATATATATCTACATATCCTCCCACTACCTCACCAGCACCAAGATCTGCTACCAACTGGCAGGCACGGTTCATAGCTTCCATTGCAGTATTAGGGTCTAAACCTTTTTCAAATTTCGCCTGAGCATCGGTTCTCATGCCGAGTTTCTTTCCAGACAAACGAATATTGGTTCCATCAAAACAAGCAGCCTCAAACAACATAGTTGTTACATCATCTGTAATTTTAGAATTTTCTCCGCCCATAATTCCAGCAATACCAATTGCCTTCTCACCATCACATATAGTTAAAATATTTTCATCTAATTCTCTTTCCTGTCCATCCAAGGTGGTAAATTTTTCGCCATTTTCCGCTCTTTTTACTACAATTTTCTTACCTGCAATGGTATCTAAATCATAAGCATGCATTGGCTGTGAATATTCTGCCATAACATAGTTGGTAATATCCACAATATTGTTAATTGGCCGAATGCCAATTGCTGCCAATCTTCTCTGCATCCATTCTGGTGAAGGTGCGATTTTAATATTCTTTACTACCTTTGCCACATAACGGGTACATAGATCAGTTGCTTGTACATCTACAGATATATAGTCACTTGTCTTTTCATTATTTTCTGTTAATGTTACCACTGGAGGGCAGAAAGGTTTATGAAAAGTCGCTGCTGCTTCCCTTGCAATGCCAAGAATTCCAAAACAATCCACACGGTTTGATGTTACTTCATACTCTACCACTACATCATGAAGTCCTAATAATTCTGGTACACTGCTGCCAATTGGTGCATCCCTATATGCTTCATTATCACTTAGGATATATATTCCGTCTGGCGCTGCATCTGGATACATATCTGTAGTAGATCCTAATTCATCAATGGAACACATCATACCAAAAGATTCTACTCCACGCAATTTTCCTTTTTTAATCTTAATTCCATCAGGATGAGGCTTGTCATCATGGGCACTTCCTGCTACACGTCCCCCATCTAATACAACAGGGACTTTATCCCCTTCTTTTACATTTGACGCACCTGTTACAATCTGTACCTGCTCTCCTTCTTCGGAAATCTGTACCTGACAGATAATTAACTTGTCTGCATCTGGGTGTTTTTCAATTTTAAGAATTTTTCCTACTACAATTTTCTCCAAATTCTTGTCTAATTCTTCATATCCTTCTACTTTTGTACCAGATAATGTCATTGCATCCACATATTCCTGTGTTGTACAGTCTAATTCTGGTACATATTCTCTGATCCATGATAATGGTGTGTTCATTTTATTTTACCTCCAAATTTATATTTATAGTCATACCTCGCATGCGTAGCATGTCAGTTTCATAAGTATTATGTTACCGAAATTCTCCACAGCTTCAAGCAATATAAGTCGCAAACACAACTTGTACTACTCATATATTTTTCCCATATAAAATATTATTGCTAATATCTTAAAATCAACTTTATCCCATTTAATATCATTTGCAGGAGATTGGGAGTAATCTCCAATTTTAATATAGCAGACTGCCTATCCATCTAAATACCATGCAAAAGTTTTACCCATCTATCCAAAGTACAAATATTGTTTTATCGTAACATCAGCTTCCTCAACAGATAATAAAGCAAGCCATTCTCCACAATTACGGAAAGTACATCTTTTGAAAGAGAGCGTAGATAGATAATCTATAATATCTACATACTCTTAACATAACACTCTGTCATATATCTCACAATAATCTTTCATTATGTTCTACATTTCCTTTTCGCTATAACCTTCTTTCTCTATTTTACCATTCTTGTCAAGACAAATCGCTGAATCAAATACAAACTTGTCTTTAATTGTTATTTGTACTTCTATTACCTAAAAAGAGCAATTTCTTCATTTTCATACACTTGTTATATCAATTTCAATAGGATTTCCCCATCTATCCTCACCTTTAATCAAAAGTGTCCCATTAATAAATGTAAACCTTTGATACTCGTTTGTATATTTTTCGTAATAATCTCGTTCAAATTGCACATCACCGATTATATCAACAAATGAATTATTCGTTTCTATTCTCTTTCTATTGGATAGAATTTTTAAGTTCTTCCCAATTTTTAAAATACATATTTACTATTTCATGCTCCCTATGTTAAAATCATAATTTTATAATTTCCTTGGATTTTTAAAGCCCTCAAAGGTTTCCACTTTGTAAGGGAAAAGAACAATCTATGTTATAATACATATTCCCAAATATAATAGCATTTCTTTTTTCATAATCATAAAAAACACGATTGCTAATACTATAAATGTACTGAGAATTTCAGCACAAATTTCATTTGCATTTAATGTTCCTATTAAAATCCCACTAACAAATGATTTTAAAAGATATAATACCAATATAATTATTGTTAAAATAATAGGTTTATTTTTCATACGATAACTAACTCCATTTCCGTACATTCCCATTCCCCAATAGGCATTTTATAAATTTCGCTTTTTCCAACAGGCTGAAATCCGACTGATTCATAACAGTATCTTGCACTATCATTGTTTGCAAATACTCCTAATGTAATTTTTGATGCACACAGAATATTTTTTGCATAATCTATTGCCAACTGCAACATCATCTTACCATTTCCACATCCTCTTAAAACTGGGTCAACAATAACAAATCCGAAACGCACAATGCTATCATCTTTTTCATCTGGATACCTAATAAAAAGATGTCCTACAAGATTACCTTTATCATCAAATGCACTAAGTGGAATAAACCTTTTATTCTTAATCATAGGTATATAATTCTCATTTAAATCATTATCTGCAAGCGGAAATTTCCCTATTCTATCAGCAGACCATTGATATAAACTCTTCTCATCTTTAATCCAACTGCATATAATTACAGAATCCTCCTTATGGTATTTTTTTAATTCCATATTTATTTTCTCCATAATCTTCCATTCCAGGCAATTGCAAAACTCTCACTTACACTATCTTGTGCAGATTGTAACAGTTCAAAGCATAAACTAAGTTTCACAATTACCTATATACAAACTATTCCACTATTTTCACT
Source organism: Lachnospiraceae bacterium (assembly GCA_022791815.1). Taxonomy (GTDB): domain Bacteria; phylum Bacillota; class Clostridia; order Lachnospirales; family Lachnospiraceae; genus CAG-411. The sequence goes on along the minus strand of JAAVZU010000038.1, from coordinate 7,917 downwards.
AGAACTGTTTCAAGAATCTCACATCATTTTCATACAACAGTCTCATGTCATCTATTTCATATTTTAGAAGTGCAATTCTCTCTAATCCTACTCCAAATGCAAATCCTACATATTCTTCTGGGTCAATTCCGCTCATTTCCAATACATGAGGGTGTACCATACCACATCCAAGAATTTCAATCCATCCTTCTCCTTTACAGAAACGACACCCTTTTCCTCCACATTTAAAGCAGGAGACATCCATCTCTGCACTCGGCTCTGTAAATGGGAAATGATGTGGTCTGAACTTTACCTTCGTATCTTCTCCAAAAATTTCCTTTGCAAATTGCTGTAGTGTTCCTTTTAAATCTGCAAATGTTACATTCTTATCTACAACTAGTCCTTCTACCTGATGGAAGGTCGGTGAATGAGTTGCATCTACTTCATCTGAACGGTATACCCGTCCTGGTGCAATAATGCGGATAGGCACTTTCCCTTTTTCTAACTCATGAACCTGAATAGAAGAAGTTTGTGTACGAAGGACAATATCCTTATTGATATAGAATGTATCCTGTTCATCTTTCGCTGGATGATTCGCAGGAATATTCAATGCCTCAAAGTTATAATAATCCATTTCTACTTCAGGTCCTTCCAAAACCTGATAACCCATTCCTACAAAAATTCTTTCTATTTCCTCTAAAGCAATGGTATTCGGATGACGGTGTCCCATCATCGGTTTCTTCGCAGGAAGAGTTACATCTATAGTCTCTTTTTTCATTTTTTCTTCGCGAAGTTTCTTTTCAAATGCAGCCTTTTTTTCTTCTAAGATTCTCTCAATCTCTTCTCTGGCTTCATTCACCAACTGACCTACTTTAGGTCTGTCCTCTGGTGCCACATCCTTCATAGATTTCAACACAGAAGTAAGTTCACCTTTCTTTCCTAAAAAAGCGACCCTTACATCATTGAGCGCCTCTAAATGCTGTGCAGCATTGATTTGTTCCAATGCACTATCCTTCAAATTCTTTAACTTTTCTTTCATAATTTGCTCCTTTCTATTATATACTGTCAAGTGGTATAAAGATTTTGTTCCAACATACATAAAAAAATCCCTTATATGTATTCCTACATACAAGGGACGAAATCTATTCCGTGGTACCACCCTGATTCAGTATCTTTCAAGTACCTCCAAAAAAGCACTTCTTTACCGTTACTATCTTATTATGTGCATAACGGACACAACCGTTATATCCTACTTATCAAGTGTTCAGATATAAAACTCCGGTGTGAAATTCAAATACCATCTGAACCAAAGGACTGTTCCAGCCATGCAGTCCTCTCTCTGTTGGAAAATGCTATTCTATCTGCTCTTTACAGTACACCATCTTCGTCTTTTTCTTTAAGTTATAAAAATCTTTTCCTTATGATTTTATCACAATAAATCTTCGTGTCAAGTTTTATTTTTTATTATTCTACCTTAAATTCCTGAATTTCTTTTCTAATTTCAGTGACCATAGACTTTAGTTCTTTGCTGGCTGCTACCACCTTTTCTCCATCCTCAAAAAAACTTTCAGAAATACTCATAACCTGATTATAAGTTTCACTAATGACTTGGGTACTTGCAGTTTGTTCTTCCACACTGGCAGCCATATCTGTAATCACACCATTGATATTTTGAATAGCATGATTCACAGTTCCCATAACACGGTTTATCTCTTTTACATTATCATTGATATTCTTAAACACCAAAGATGTCTCATTTACACTATTCACTCCGATACTAACAGCATGTATACTACTTTCCGTTTTTTGACATAAAACATGAATTAAATCTTTAATTTCCTTTGTCACATCCACTATATTAACTACAGAATTACTGCAACTTTCTGCCAACTTTCGTATTTCGTCTGCTACCACTGCAAATCCTTTTCCAGTCTCTCCAGCTCTTGCGGCTTCAATAGAAGCATTCAATGCAAGGAGATTAGTCTGTTCTGCAATATCCTGAATCACGAAAACCATATTGTTAATGCCTTCAATTCCTTTTGCAACATCTCCAACAGAACTTCTCACTTCTTCGGAAACACTTGAAATTTCCCCCATTGTCTGACTCATTTTTTCTATTTGCTCTTTTCCATTTCCAACCAAAGAAACAGCAAAACGAATCTTTTCTTCTACTGTGGCAGATGCTTGTGTAGTATCCGAAACATTTTGAGCCAGCCCTTCTGCTCCCTCTGCAATTACATGGATTCCTTCGTTTAATTCATTTAGAGTACAATTAAGATTGTTCATAGATTCTAATTGTATCCCTGCCGCCTTCTGCAAATGCCCTGCAATTTCCATATTAGCATCGGATTGCTTGTCTATATTTTCTACATCTGTCCTGATACTTTTCATGGTCTGCCTTAATTTTTCATCTAATTGATTCATGTTTTCTCCAATATGACCTAGTTCATCTACAGACTTTACATCACAGACTGTTGTAAAATCCAAATCTTTTATTTTATTGATTGCTGTATCAATTGATGGAATTGGTTTCATCAAAATCACAAGAATCACACAAATCACTATAATCTGTATCAACATGCCTACCACCATAGTAAGAACAGATACATTCCTGATTCCAGACACTTCTGCTGTAATATCCTCTTTTGGAACAACAGTAACAACAACAAAATTGGTATCTGTTATTTTGTCTGCTGAAACATAAAATTCTTCAACAGACTCTATCTTCCCATAAATATTTGTATCTTGTATATCTTTTAACTTATCAATAATAACACTCTCCACTTCCTCTATAGTTTTTCCGTTCCATTCTTTCTCTTCCCGGTTACCAATGATAATTCCAGTATACTGATCCACTACAAAAGTATAGCCAGATACACAAACCTGTTGCTCTTCCAATATATTCTTTAACGTATTTAACGACATATCTGCAGAAATTACGCCTATTGCATTTCCTGCTGTATTCTTGATATTTGCATAAATAGAAATAATATAATCTCCACTACTTGCATCCAGATACATTTCTCCAAAAGTAACTTCATTTGCTTTTATTCCTTCAGTATACCATGGACGTTCCTTCATTACCCAATCAGAATCTGGTGTCCATAATTTATCAATATAAGTGCCATCCTCTAATCCGCAATAAATACCATTCGGAATTATATCTAAATAGGCATCCGCAATGCTCAGAATATATTTTTCAATCTCCTGTGTGTTTTTACAAGAATTCTCTACAGAGGTCTGAATATTCTTCATTAAACCAATGATTTCATTTAACTCTGCATGCATTTCATGATTGACATTCTCCTTTGAAATCTGGATCTCTTTCATAAAATTCTCTTCTACTACAGCTTTAGATTCGCTGTAAGTAAATACAAAAACTACCAAATATGCTAGTACCACAAATGGAATCATGGCACATACAATTTTGTTTCTTAGCTTCTTTCTTATAAGTTTCATAACCCCACATCCTTCTTCTTTTTCTTTGGTTTTTAACATATTTATTCTATCATATTTATACAATTTTATCCACTTTTACTTTTATTATAAAAGCAATTATATAAATAATAAAAATAAAATTATTATTGATAAACGATAAAAAATACTTGTAAAAGATTAAAATATATGTTAATGTAATATTAAATTTGATTTTAGGAAGTCGACCACTATATCAAAAAGTGCAGATTCGTTTATTTTGCAATTTAACAAAGTAATCAAGTAAAAATAAGGAGGACAAAATGAATACACATTTAAAAAAAATACACAAGTGCTGTTATATCAGTTCGATTATATTAAATATTTTAAAAATTGTTACTATACTTTCTTTTGTTACAGTAGTTATAGGAGGCATTTTATCTGCCTGCTTTAGTGATAAACTTTATATGGCATATACAAATCATAGTTTTCCATTACCTGTTAATTTAAATATTCCATGTGGTTTTGTATCATTCAACATAAATGAAGTGGCTCAAATTCATGATGGCAACATTGTACTTGCTCTTGAAATGGCATGTGTTTTAATTGCTATTTCTTTGTTATTTTTCTTTATTGCACTTAATTTATTCGTTCGGATATTAAAGGAAATAAAAAAAGAAGCTTCACCCTTTACATCCGTAATAATAAAGACATTGCGAATAACATTTATAGTACTTAGCATTTTATTATTTATACTCTTTGGAATAATATATGCAGCAATTGGAACATTACTATTTTTCATTATATATACTATTTTTGAGTATGGATATGTGCTTCAGCTTCAAGTAGATGAAACTTTATAAAGGAGAGATTTATGGGAAAAATTATATTACGTTTGGATCGTGTTATGGCAGACCGTAAAATGAGTTTAAAGGACTTGTCTGAGATTGTTGGTGTCTCAAATGTGAATCTTTCTAAAATAAAAACTGGAAAAATTAGTGCTATCCGTTTTTCTACATTAGTTGCTATTTGTGAAGCTTTAGATTGTCAGCCAGGCGACATATTAGAATATGATAAAAATGCCAGTTCAGAAAACGACGTATCCTAAAAATTTTGATGAAAGATAAACAGGAAATTGGAAAGGAGGTAAGAAAACCATGAATAATAAACATATAGAAATGATTTTGTTTTTTATTGCAGGAATCCTATTCTTTATATCAGCAATAATAAGTAAACAACGCATAAATATAATCTTAGGATTTTGCTTTATTACTCTTGGTATAAACAGGAGAAAAGGCAGATTTTGAATCTGCCTTTTCCATTATCCATCTATATATTCCACATTTCCACTCATAAGCAGCCACTTTGTCTCCTGCTTTTACAACATATATAATCATATCTGACACGCTCCTATCGCCTTGAAGGATTTGCTGCTTATATGGTTTTGTGTAGGTTTGCTGTAATTTATGTCTTATACTTTAATAAACATTTTTATTACTTCAATTACGGAATATTTCCTATACATAAGAGAGAAATATTACATTATCTTTTATGCATTGTGTTTGCTGATAGAAATATGTATATACAGATAAGAAACCTATAAATTCAATGCATCTTCGATTGCTTTTTTTGCATCCACATACCCTCTCGAAGAAATAACATTTTTAAATTTATCCAATAATATTACATTTTTGCAGATAACTTTTTTAACTTCATTTGGTGTCACCTTACTCCTATTGGCGTATATTATGGCAGCACTTCCCGTAACCACTGCTGTTGCCATAGATGTACCAGAATCATAATTGTAACTGTTATTAACACATGTACTATATAAATATGTACCTGGTGCTACTACATCCACATATTTTTTGCCATAATTCGACCTACTATCTAACTCTCCATCAAATCCCATACTTGCAACCGTTATTACATTATCTAACAAATAGCATGCTGGATATTGTTTATTTACATCTAAGTTTTCTCCTTGATTTCCAGCAGATGTAACAAATAACATGGATGATTCTCTCATTATTTTCTCTATTTTTTTATTTTTATTTAAAAATCCCAAACTCAAATTACAAATATCAGCTCCCATATTTTCTGCATATTCAATCCCCTTTATTAAATTATCTATATTTCCTTTACGAGTAAGTTCTGTTAAGATTTTTATGCTCATTATACTCACATTGCATTGTCCAGCAATTCCAGCAATCCCAATAGAATTATGATTTGCTGCTATGATACCAGCGACCATGGTTCCATGGTCATTTTCATATACTTCTTCACCTGATAATAATTTATTATTATTTTCACAAAAATTCCATCCATTGATATCATCTATATATCCATTATTATCATTATCAATTCCATCATTAGGAATTTCTCCACGATTTATCCATTCTTTTCCAACCAAATCTTCATGTTGAAAATCTATTCCTGTATCTATAACAGCAATAATTACATTATTGAAATTTTGTAATTTTTTGTTCCAAATATGTGATATATTTATATCTATGTTTCTTTTAAATTTTGAAATACCGCATAATTCTGGAGTTATTTCTATTTCACTACAACTCCCATCATTTTTGATATACCATTGTCTCCCTAAAAATTCATCTTGGTGTCTTGTATGATTACCATTAAACAATAACACAAAAACCATCAATATAAGAGTCGATATAAAAATCGTCATTATCTTTTTTCGTTTGTCTTTCATAATTTTCCTTTCTATTATTTATCAATAATTCTAAATAATGAATTACAGCATATGATATTTTAAAAATGTCCATTTTATCCCTTTTAACGCAATAAAGAAAGTCAAAATGACTTTCTTTATGAACTATGATATTGTTATTATATGCAAATTTCTTATTTATAATAATTACAGATACTTCCATACGGAGAATAATTCTTCTTGTGTATCACTAATGGAGCACATCCCCATTTTGATTTCACTTTAACTGTATTTCCGCTAACACTATAAATTATACCCGAATGTATAGCCATTGGGACAACATCTTTTTCTGCTGCTGAATGATCAAAATAAACTATTCTTTCTCCAGTCTTTGCAGTACCAGTAAAAGAATAACTTCCATCATGATAATATGCCCATGGATTATTCATCCAATATTTATTTGCAGTACTCTGCTTATACCAAGCATATGAATGGCAATTATACTGATTTGTAGCAGGCCCCTTTATAGTTGCGTTAGGGTAATTTTTCTTTACATAATTCGTATCTGCTATTCTATTTGCTTCTCCATAATATGCATATGCATATACAATTACGCGAGTCCCCTTTGGCGTTTTAACTGTTAAATATTCGCTATTTGCTTTAACATTATCTTCATGTTGATTTGTTTCCACCACAACATCACCAAGTTTATCTGCACAATCGTTTTCCTTTGCCACATCATAAATTGTTGTTGCAACTTCCGCATAGATTTCGGAATTTGCCTTATCTTCCATTTTTTTTATTGCTTCTTCCGCTAATTCATCTTCTTCTTGACAATCTAAGTCTTCAATAATAGTTTTTTGAGCTAATGCAGTCTCTAGAAAAACATTCTCTGTAATGCTATCTTGCATTTCATCAACAACGCTATTGTATTTCTTGTTATTTATAATATCTATACATGCTGTTGAGCTTTCTTTAGAAATTTCAAGTATTTTATCTATTTTATTTGTTTCTTTCATAAGTTCATGATTACAATACGCATCTAACAATTTAGAAGCTCCATCTTCTCTCCTCAAAAGTTCTTTAAGAATATTAGAATTTTGAGCCATAATATTAAAACCACTGTTAAGATCATCATATAATTTCAAATCACCTAATAGAGGATAGTCTAACATTAAATTAACTAATTCTTCTGTTTTCATATCCTTAAGTAATTCTTCAGGTACATTACATGCTGCAATCATTTCGTTATGCTCCTCAAATGTCGCCCATTCTTTTGAATCTTCTGTAATTGGATAATCAACATTATTATTTTCATCCTTCCACATTTCTATGTCATAAGCCACATTTTCACTCACATCTTCTTTATTACTAAATAAAGCACTTGCATAGTTGATAGTTGTTCCTCCTAATAGTGAAATGCATAATAAACTGCAAATTACACTAAAACCTCTTTTTACCATTTTATTTTTATCCTTTCCTGCTGTATTCTCCTAGAAGTTTTATTTTAAAGCTGTACACTAGTATTTTATACCATTATTTTTTTGTTATGTCAACTTTTTTCTAGTTATTTATACAAAAATAGTATAACCTTTTATTTCTATATAACTTATATAGTATTAATTTCATTCCTTTTTTATTTTATCAAATTATATCCATTCAAATATATTTGATGTATATTTTCAAGATAAGCTGCGTCCCACACAGAAATCATAAGATTTCCTTTATTATCTGGCACACAATATAAATCCGAATTTTTACTTCCATCCTTATATTCTATTTTCACATTAACCCCCATCTGAGACGAAAGAATATCAGCCTCTGTCCTTACCCTGTCTTTTGTAGCACAT
>JAAVZU010000037.1 GCA_022791815.1 Lachnospiraceae bacterium | reverse complement strand
CAGCAGAAAGACCACGTTTAGCTGTATTCAGAAGTAATAATCATATGTATGCTCAAATTATTGATGATACAGTTGGAAATACCTTAGTTTCAGCGTCTACTCTTCAAAAAGATGTTAAGGCTGAATTAGAAAAGACAAATGATGTTGCTGCAGCAGCACATTTGGGAACAGTAATTGCAAAAAAGGCATTGGATAAAGGTATCAAGACTGTTGTCTTTGATAGAGGCGGATTTATATATCAAGGAAAGATCAAAGCTTTAGCTGAAGCAGCAAGAGAAGCTGGTCTGGAGTTCTAAGCAAGGAGGAGAATACATGAAACGTACAATCGTTGATGCTAGTCAGTTAGAATTAGAAGATAACGTTGTATCCATTAAACGTGTAACCAAGGTAGTAAAAGGTGGACGTAACATGAGATTTACTGCTTTAGTTGTTGTTGGTGACAAGAACGGACATGTTGGTGCAGGTTTAGGAAAAGCAACAGAAATACCTGAAGCGATTCGTAAGGGTAAAGAAGATGCGATAAAGAGTTTAATAGAACTGCCAATTGATGAGAATGGCAGTGTACCACATGACTTTGTTGGAAAATTTGGTAGTGCAGAAGTACTATTAAAGCGTTCCCCAGAAGGTACTGGTATTATCGCTGGTGGTCCAGCCCGTTCCGTATTGGAATTGGCAGGATTTAAGAATATCCGTACTAAGTCATTAGGTTCTAATAATAAACAGAATGTTGTTCTTGCAACAATTGAAGGATTGAAGAATTTGAAAACTCCAGAAGAAGTTGCAAAACTTCGTGGAATTTCTGTAGATCGGTTATATAATTAGAATGAGTAACCATTTATGCAAGAGTATGCCTAGGTTGTATGTAAAATTACATACAATTGGCATATAAATGCGTAGTCAGTTGCTATCTTTGGGATAACAGATTGAAACTAGTATACAAAGTAAATTTTGAATTTACATTGGGTATGCAGAAAAGAGGTTTAAAATGGCAAATAAATTAAGAATTACATTAGTTAAATCGCCAATCGGTGCAATTCCTAAGCACAAAGCAACAGTAGAAGCGCTTGGCCTTAAGAAAATGCACAAGACAGTTGAATTACCAGATAATGAAGCTGTTAGAGGTATGATTTGGCATGTTAAACATTTAGTAAAGGTTGAAGAAATTTAGTAAAAAAGTAAGGAGGTGCTTTTGATGAATTTATCAGAATTAAGACCAGCAGAAGGTTCTAAGCACAACGACAACTTTAGAAGAGGTCGTGGTCATGGTTCAGGAAATGGTAAAACTGCAGGTAAGGGTCATAAAGGACAGAAAGCTCGTTCTGGTGCACCAAGACCAGGTTTTGAAGGTGGACAGATGCCTTTATATAGAAGATTGCCTAAGAGAGGTTTTACTTGTAGAAATTCAAAAGATATCGTAGCAATCAATTTGGATGTACTTAATCGTTTTGATGACAACGCAATTGTTACTGTTGAGACATTAATGGAAGTTGGCATTATTAAAAATCCAAAGGATGGCGTTAAAATTCTTGGAAATGGAGAATTAACTAAGAAGCTTCAAGTTAAAGTAAATGCATTTAGTGCATCTGCGAAAGAAAAAATAGAAGCACTTGGTGGAACAGCAGAGGAGGTTTAATATGTTAAAAAAATTCCGTGATGCTTTCAAAGTTAAAGATATTAGGAATAAATTAATATACACCTTTTTTGCATTAATTGTTGTGAGGATCGGTTCGCAACTTCCAATCCCTGGAGTAAGCAGAGATTATTTTGCAAGCTTTTTCCAGGGACAGACTGCATTGAGTTTTTTTGATGCAATGACTGGTGGATCATTCTCCACTTTGTCTGTCTTTGCCTTAAGTATTACACCATATATTACTTCTTCTATTATCATGCAGTTGTTAACAATTGCAATTCCTCGATTGGAAGAATTACAAAAAGATGGAGAAGAAGGAAGAAAGAAAATTACAGAATGGACACGTTACATTGCGGTAGTTCTCGCTCTTATGGAAAGTACAGCAATGGCTATCGGATTTGGTAGAAGTGGATATTTTGAAGGTGGATTTAGTGCAACAGCTGTTATTATAAGTGTAGCAGCATTAACAGCAGGTTCCGCTTTCTTAATGTGGCTTGGTGAAAGAATTACTGAGAAGGGTGTTGGAAATGGTATTTCGATTATTCTTTTGATTAACATTGTTTCCAGAATCCCAGAAGATATGAAAAATATTTTTATGAATAAAGTAATGAAAGTATCAAGTGTTGGTGGTAAATTTGCTGCAGGTTTACTTGTAGTAGCAATTATTCTTGCAATGGTAGTATTTATCATCCTTCTTTCAGATGGTGAAAGAAGAATTTCTGTACAATACGCAAAGAAATTACAGGGAAGAAGAATGGTTGGTGGACAATCTTCTCATATTCCTTTAAAGGTGAATACGGCAGGTGTAATTCCTGTTATTTTTGCAGGTTCCTTGATGTCTTTTCCAATTGTTATTGCAAGTTTCTTTGGGGTGACACCACAGTCAGGTGATGAGGCAACATTGATTCAAAAACTTTTGAAAGTTTGTAATCAAAATGATTGGTTTAATGTCAGGAATATTTATGAATTTAAGTATACTTTAGGTTTGTTAGTTTATATTGTTCTGGTTATTTTCTTTGCATATTTTTATACATCCGTTACATTTAATCCAATTGAAGTAGCGAATAATATGAAGAAGCAAGGAGGATTTATTCCAGGAATCCGTCCTGGAAAACCAACTACAGACTATTTAACTAAGGTATTAAATTATGTTATCTTTATTGGAGCAGTTGGTCTTACCATTGTAGCAGTTGTGCCGATTATATTCTCTGGTGCATTTGATGCAAGTGTATCCTTTAGTGGAACATCTTTAATCATTATTGTTGGTGTTGTGCTTGAAACAATGAAACAGATTGATGCACAGATGTTAGTACGTCATTATAAAGGATTTCTGGGTGAGTAATTGCGAATTAGATTTAGCTGTGGTTATAGGAACTACAGCTAAATTTTGTTTAAAGAGAAATTTAAAAAAATGTTGAAAAGACTTTTAGTGCAAATGAGTTTAGTAGATAGAGGAAAGGCAGGGTAAGAGTATGAAAATTATTATGTTAGGTGCACCTGGTGCAGGAAAGGGTACACAGGCAAAGAGAATTGCAGAGAAATATAATATTCCGCATATTTCTACAGGTGATATTTTTAGAGCAAATATTAAAAATGGAACAGAGCTTGGAAAAAAAGCGAAGACATACATGGATCAAGGATTACTTGTACCAGATGAGTTAGTAGTAGACTTGGTAGTTGATAGAGTAGCACAAGATGATGCAAAAAATGGATATGTTTTAGATGGTTTTCCAAGAACCATTCCACAAGCAGAAGCTTTAGATGCTGCATTGGAAAAAATAAATGATAAAGTGGATTATGCCATTGATGTTGATGTTCCAGATTCTAATATTATTGATAGAATGTCAGGAAGACGTGCTTGTGTTGGATGTGGAGGAACTTATCATATTGTGTATAATCCAACAAAGGCAGAAGGTGTTTGTGACACATGTGGGGGACAGCTTATTTTAAGAGATGATGATAAGCCAGAAACTGTTGAAAATCGTTTAAAAGTATATCATGACCAAACACAACCACTTATTGACTATTATACAAAGAAATCCATTTTAAAATCAGTAGATGGAACAAAAGATATGAATGAAGTGTTTGAGAATATCGTGAAAATACTAGAGGTGTAAAAGATGGCTGCTATAACTATAAAATCTGCAAAAGAGATTGAACTAATGCGGGAAGCAGGAAGAATTCTTGCCATTGTACATGATGAATTAGAAAGATTTATTAAACCAGGTATTTCTACTATGGATATTGACCGTAAGGGATATGAAATCATTAAAGATTTTGGATGTATACCTTCTTTCTTGAATTATAATGGTTTTCCAGGTTCCATTTGTGTTTCTATAAATGATGAGGTTGTACATGGTATACCAAATAAGAAACATTTTCTACGAGAAGGAGATATTGTAAGTCTTGATGCGGGAGTGATTTATAAAGGTTACCATTCTGATGCTGCAAGAACTCATGCAGTGGGAGAGATTAGTTCTGATGCACAAAGGTTGATTGATGTTACCAAACAAAGTTTTTTTGAAGGAATAAAATATGCTAAAGCTGGAAATCATTTACATGATATTTCAAAGGCGATACAAAAATATGTAGAAAGCAATGGATATTCTGTTGTGCGGGATTTGGTAGGTCATGGCATTGGTAAGGACTTACACGAAGAACCACAGATTCCTAATTTTAAAACAATTGGAAGAGGTCCTAAATTAGTACCAGGTATGACTCTTGCAATTGAGCCTATGGTAAATATGGGAGCTTATGATGTATGGTGGTTAGAGGATGACTGGACAGTAGTAACACAGGATGGCTCTATGTCTGCTCATTATGAGAATACGATTTTGATTACCGAAGGCGAACCAGAAATCTTGTCTCTGAATAAATAGAAAGAGAGTTTTGTTATGTATGATTATAAAAAAGGACATCTGGTTGTTTCTATGGCAGGGCATGATAAAGGAACATTTTATATCATAAATAATATACAAGGAGAATATGCTTTTTTGGTAGACGGAAAATATAAAACTCTTGAAAAACCCAAAAAGAAAAAGTTAAAACATATTCAATTTGTTATAGATCTTTGTGACAAGTTGGAAGATAATTCAAGTAATGAAATGTACAAATATTTATTAAAGCAATATAAGAAAGAATTGGAAATAAAATAAAGTCTCTTTTTAAGACAATATAACTAATTAGTAGAGATAAAGGAACAGAGTGTTGTGATAGAGAGATGATTTAGCATTAGGAGGTTGATTTTTATGTCAAAAGCAGATGTAGTGGAAATTGAAGGAACAGTAGTTGAAAAATTGCCCAATGCCATGTTTCAAGTAGAACTTGAAAATGGGCATAAAGTTTTGGCACATATTAGTGGTAAGTTGAGAATGAACTTTATTCGTATCTTGCCTGGTGATAAGGTAACATTAGAGTTATCTCCTTATGATTTGTCAAAGGGTAGAATTATCTGGAGAGATAAATAAGAGAGATTAAAGATAAAAGGCATTTGTGCAAATATTAAACATACACAGAAGATAAAAGAGAAGGAATTAGACTAACTTGATTTGACAGGACAAATTCTGTCAGCAGGTCTGATTCCTTTTTGTGTTAAATAACCTATTTATCAATATTAAATAAAATAACTATGTTAGGAGAAGGATATTATGAGGAACTTAATAAGTAAAAATGTAAATTTATTAAGGATTACAATTATAGGATTATTTGCTTTGTTCTCTGTACTATATAATGAAATTAATGTACTTGCACAGGAAAAACAGAGTGAAGTGAGTACTTTGTGTCTCACAGAGAGTCAAGAGTATAATGAGAGTGAATTAATAGAGTTGGTCGAACAGATGGGAGAGGAACTTAAGATAGAAAATGTTCAGGATTTAGTAATTGGAACAGAAGTCGATTGTTTTAATCTTGATACCCAAGAGATTATTAAATATTTACCAATTTTACATAAAAATGAGTGTGTTTTTGTTGCTGTAATAGAACAAAATGGAAAATTATCCATATCAAACGATACAGCCTTTTATCAAAATTGTTAGATAGTTATAATGAAAATGAAACATATATGCTTTATATTGAAGGAAATAGTGTTTATGCAGCAGGTAATAATGAAACTCTTTTATTGGATGCTTTTTCAGAAGAAAAAGGAGTATCGAAATTTTTTCACAAATATAAGTTTACTGAAAAGGTAAGATATATCAAGAAAAAGTTTGCTTGTAAATTAAAGGAAGCAGTTTCCAGTGAAAATAATATAAGATTGAGTGATATAAATAATAGAAATAGTGTATTAAATAATAAAACAAAGAATATGGTTAGTTTTGCATCTACAAGTGCTTCTCAAGCAAAAGCAAATGTTTGTCCTATAACAAATTTTGTTAAACAAATTGGTAATACTTGTTGGGCTGCTACGGTTGCTACCATTGTAAATTATAAGAAAAATAAAAATATAACAGCTATTGATGTATGTAATAAAATGGGAATTTCGGTTTCTGAGGGTGGTAATCTATATGAAACACAAGCGGCATTAAAAAGTTATAAGCTATCCTATCATATTAAGACAAGTCATTTAATTTGGAGTAGTATTTGTAAGAATATTGATGATGATAAACCATTTTGTATGGCATTGGAAACAAAAACGAAAGATGCACATATTGTAACAGGGTATGGATATAAAAGTACTTCTACCGGAAGCAAAAAAATTTCAGTGTGGGATTCAAATGGGTATAAAAGAATTGTGGAATATAAAGCAGGTGAGACAGCAATAACGATAGATGGAAAATTCTTTGTGTGGTTAGCATCCTTGTATTAATGAAGAGAGGAGAAAGTAGAATGCAAAAAAACAAAAAAATAATTCTGATAAGTATTAGTGGGATTATTCTACTTGGTGTAATTCTTCTTATAACAAAAAAACATTTTAGCCATGGCTACCAAATAAAGTTAGAAGAAGCATCTAAGAATACGATTTTTACAGAGGAAACATTTCAGGGAGTTACAGGAATTAGAAAAGATTTATGGAACATAGAAATTACTGACAGGGAAACAGTTGAAATATTATGTAATCTGCTGGCAGGAACTGAATTAAAAAAATGGACAAGAGGGAAAATGACCTATGAGGAAAAATATTGTTCTGGTATTTATGAACTAATATATGAAAATGGAGAAACAAAAAAGTTTATATTATCATCCGAAAGGCTGGAGTGTGATAATCTTTGTTATAGACCCAGTGAAGATATTGCATCTGCATTTTTAAAATCTTTCTATAAAATAAGAAAAGAAAGAGGAGAAACGAACCAGATAAAATTATCACAGAAACCTCAGAATTCTATTTTTACAGAAGAATTATTTCAAGAACTTATGGCAGTCAAGTGTCATCAAATAGAAATTACAGATAAAGTGGAATTGGAAGAATGGTGCAATACTTTAGCAGGCTTAAAACTAGAAGAATATACAGAAAAAGAAGAAAAATCAGTATTAGAAACAATTTATGGTTATTCACTTTTTTTGCTAGAATATGAAAATGGAGAAACAACAGAATTTGCTCTTTCTGGAAGAGATGTATTGGAATATGAAGAAAAAGAGTATAAAATTGGACCTGACGCACAAGAAAAAATTTGGGCACCTTTTGACATAAAAGAATAAAATTTTGTATTCTAGATTCGTAAGTAATATTATGGTAATTATTTAATTAATTAAAGATGTTTTTTGTATGTAAATATTTTATTGAAATATGAATGAAATGACTAAGTGCTGTTAGTTACTATTTACAGGTAGTACTTTGCAATTGCTACAAAGTATATAAGAATAAGTAGTGATAGCGAAGAATCCAGCCTTTCGCCAAAGGCGAATTATAATAGGCTGGATTCCGTTGCTGTTTGCACTGTAGGTGTCAACGGTAACTAGTTACTCATTATGAAAAATTATGGAAAAAGTTCTTGCATTTCAAAAAGTCTTGTGATAAAATAGCAAGTGGACTTTGTGAAAGGAGAGATTACGGTGAAAGTAAGATCATCAGTAAAACCAATTTGCGAAAAATGCAAAATCATTAAAAGAAAAGGAAGCGTAAGAGTAATCTGCGAGAATCCTAGACACAAACAAAGACAAGGATAATTATTTTGGAGGAAATCAGGGACATTTACAAATAGAAATATCTGTAGATAGATGTGATTTCCATGAACATATATTATTTTTGCTTTTTGTGTTACAATTCTGCCATACAAGGCAAGTACAAAAATGTACAAAATTGTGATACTGTGGACAGTGTGATGAACTGTAGCAGATGTTTGTCATTTTCATTCATCTGCCATAGGAATTTTTAAATATCTAGTCTATTCCTATTGCATGGTTTAAAGCGGCTGACGCAATGATACACTCGGATGTGTTGATTTGCAATCATCAATGGAATTACCAAAGAAGTAATTCGGAAACTACTATTAATTTAATTATTTATGGAGGTTATTGCACATGGCTCGTATTAGTGGTGTAGATTTACCAAGAGAAAAACGTGTAGAAATAGGTCTTACCTATGTTTATGGTATCGGTAGAGCAAGTTCTAACCGTATCCTTGCAGAAGCAAATGTTAATCCAGATACTCGTGTAAAGGATTTAACAGATGAAGAAGTAGCAAGAATTCGTGACGTAATTGATGCTTCTCAAACTGTAGAAGGTGATTTACGTAGAGAAATCGCTCTTAATATCAAGAGATTACAGGAAATTGGATGTTATAGAGGAATCCGTCATAGAAAAGGTCTTCCTGTTCGTGGACAGAAGACAAAAACAAACGCTAGAACAAGAAAAGGTCCTAAGCGTACAGTAGCTAACAAGAAGAAATAATCAATAAGTATAATGAAGAAATATTTAAATCCATAGGAGGGTTTGTCAATGGCTAAGAAAATAGCAAAAAAAGTGACAAAAAAGCGTGTTAAGAAAAACGTTGATCGTGGACAAGCACATATTCAGTCATCTTTTAATAATACAATCGTAACACTGACAGATGCAGAAGGTAATGCTCTTTCTTGGGCAAGTGCAGGTGGATTAGGTTTCAGAGGATCAAGAAAATCTACTCCTTACGCAGCTCAGATGGCAGCGGAGACAGCAGCAAAGGCAGCAATACCACATGGTTTAAAGTCTGTAGATGTTATGGTAAAAGGACCAGGTTCTGGTAGAGAAGCAGCAATCCGTGCACTTCAGGCATGCGGAATTGAAGTTACAAGTATTAAGGATGTGACTCCAGTACCACACAACGGATGTAGACCACCAAAACGTAGACGTGTCTAGTAGAATATTAGGAGGTATAGAAGATGGCAATAGATAGAACCCCAGTGCTTAAAAGATGTAGAGCTTTAGGAATTGATCCTAGTGTTATGGGTATTGACAAGAAATCCAAGAGAAGTTCAAGAGCTGGTAAGAAAGTAAGCGAGTATGGTTTGCAGTTAAGAGAAAAACAGAAAGCTAAGTTTATATATGGTGTATTAGAAAAGCCATTTAGAAATATGTTTGCAAAAGCTCAGAAGGTTAGAACTGGTACAACTGGTGAAAACTTAATGATTCTTTTAGAGTTAAGGCTTGATAATGTTCTTTTCCGTATGGGATATGGAAGAACAAGAAAAGAAGCAAGACAGATTATTGACCATAAGCATGTATTGGTAAATGGTAAGCGTGTAAATATTCCTTCTTATCAGGTTAAAGCAGGCGATGTAATCGAAATCGCTGAAAAATATAAATCAGCTCAAAGATATAAGGATATCTTGGAAGTAACAGATGCTAGATTAGTTCCAGCTTGGTTAGAAGCAAATCATGAAGCATTATCTGGTGTAGTAAAAGAATTACCTACAAGAGATCAGATTGATGTTCCGGTAAACGAGATGCTTATTGTCGAGTTGTATTCTAAATAATATTTTTCTATTTTTCTTTTTGGTTACATACTTATGCCAGAGAGAAAGAAAAAGTATTTTTGAAGGTTCACAATATGAGAATAGCAGTAGCATATAACCCAAAAGGAGGGTCCAGTAGTGTTTGAGTTTGATTTTGAAAAACCACAAATAAAGGAAAAAGAAATTTCTGAAGATAAGAAATATGGACGTTTTGTAGTAGAACCCCTTGAAAGAGGATATGGTACAACTTTGGGTAATTCCTTAAGAAGAATTATGCTTTCGTCGTTGCCAGGTACAGCAGTTAGTCAAGTGAAAATTGATGGTGTAGTACATGAATTTAGTTCTATTCCAGGTGTAAAGGAAGACGTTACAGAAATTATTATGAATATCAAAAGTCTGGCAATTAAGAACACTAGTGAATTCAATGAGCCAAAGACTGCTTACATTGAATTTGAAGGAGAAGGTGTTGTAACTGCTGGTGATATTCAGGTAGATCCTGATCTTGAAATCCTGAACCCTGAATTGGTAATTGCTACACTTAGTGGAGGCAAAGATTGTAAGTTAAGTATGGAATTAACAATTACACGTGGTAGAGGATATGTTGGAGCAGATAAGAATAAAAATGATTCACTTCCTCTTGGAACGATTGCAATAGATTCTATATATACACCAGTAGAACGTGTAAATTTGTCAGTTCAGAATACTCGTGTCGGTCAGATTACAGATTTTGACAAGCTTACATTGGATGTATTCACAAACGGAACATTAGAGCCAGACGAAGCAGTAAGTCTTGCTGCAAAAGTTCTAAGTGAGCATTTGAAGTCATTTATTGATTTGACTGAAAATGCAAAGAGTTTAGAAATTATGGTTGAGAAGCCAGAGGATAATAAAGGAAAAGTTCTTGACACAAGTATTGATGATTTGGAACTTTCTGTTCGTTCATATAACTGTTTGAAGAGAGCAGGAATTAATACCCTTGCAGAGTTGACAAATAAAACTTCTGATGACATGATGAAGGTTAGAAATCTTGGTCGTAAGTCTTTGGAAGAGGTGCTTGCAAAGTTAAAAGAACTTGGATTATCACTGCATGAAAGTGATGAATAATTGTATCAATTTGGATATAATTCTTTTTGAAATATAAAAAGTAAAGAATACCAATATTTAGAATAGATGATATAGAGTTATACGATATAAATGCAATCAATTTAGGAGGTAAGCACATGGCAGGCTATAGAAAACTTGGCAGAACAGCTAGTCAAAGAAAAGCTTTGCTTAGAAATCAGGTTACTAATTTATTATACAATGGTAAAATTGTAACAACTGAAGCTAAGGCAAAAGAAATCCGTCGTATCGCTGAGAGCATTATTGCTTTAGGTGTAAAGGAAAAAGACAATTATGAGACTTCTACCATTCAGGTTACTGTTGCAAAGAGAGATGAGAATGGTATAAAAGTTACCGAAGAAAAGACAAGTAAAAATGGTAAGAAATACCAGGTTGTTGTTAAGGAAACTGTTGATAAAGAAATTAAAAAGGATAAACCTTCCCGTATTCATGCAAGAAGACAGATGAATAAAATTCTTTATAGTGTAACAGAAGTTCCTACTAAGGCAGCTGGTAAGAAAAGAAATACTAAGAAAATTGATATTGCAGATAAAGTATTTGATGAAATCGCACCTAAATATGCAGATCGTAATGGTGGTTATACAAGAATTGTAAAGATTGGACCACGTAAAGGTGATGCAGCTATGGAAGTATTAATTGAATTAGTATAAGTAGATATATAGAAGAGGTTAAATGCTTGTTATAGCATTTAGCCTTTTTTCTTTTTATTATAAGAAAGTGTTTCGTATTTATAATTGTCCAATTCCATCCCTGTTTTACATGTTTTTATGGTCAGGGTAGTAAATGCACAGACCTATTTAAACTGTTAGTAAAAGTCGCAAACAAGAGGATAGAAGGTTTACAAATTAGATAGAATGCTTTACAATAGGGAAAGAAAATATTTAGCTTGAAATAGGTGGTGAATAGATCGTGGGTTTAATGATTCATGCAAAGGACTTGGTCTATGAATATATTCGACGAGATAAAGAAGAAAATGTGGTAGATATTGCAACTGCAATAAATAAAGTGAATGTAGATGTGGAAGCAGGACAATTTATTGTTATCTTAGGGCATAATGGTTCAGGGAAATCTACTTTTGCAAAACATATAAATGGAATACTTACTCCTTCTGAGGGAAGTCTTTGGGTAGATGGTAAAAAAACAAATGATATGGAAAAACTTTGGGAAATCCGGCAAAGTGCGGGCATGGTATTTCAAAACCCAGATAATCAGTTTGTAGCCAATTTAGTAGAAGAAGATGTCGGATTTGGACCAGAAAATTTGGGCGTGGAACCTGCCGAGATATGGGATAGAGTGGAAGAGAGTCTGTCAGCAGTAGAAATGTTACCTTTTCGGAAAAAGTCACCAAATAGGCTTTCAGGGGGGCAGAAACAAAGAGTTGCGATTGCTGGGATTATGGCAATGCGTCCGAAATGTATTATATTAGATGAGCCTACAGCAATGCTTGATCCACAAGGACGGAAAGAAGTTATGTATACAATCCAGAAATTAAATAAAGTAGAAGGCATGACGGTTGTTTTAATTACCCATTATATGGATGAGGTAGTATATGCAGATAAAGTTTTTGTTATGGATCATGGAAGTGTTGTTATGGAAGGTACACCTAGAGAAATCTTTGCACAGGTAGATGAATTAAAGAAATACCATTTAGATGTGCCACAGGTAACGGAATTAGCTTATGAATTACGAAAAGAGGGGATTCCCATGCCAGAAGCAGTATTAACTATTGAAGAATTTATGAATGCTTTTGAAAACCTTAAAACAAAGTTTTAGAGGTAACCTCTAATTTTATATTAGATAAGATTTGCACCTTTTCTATTAAGTAGGGGAATTAATATTGTATCAGTAACAGCGTGGATTATAATAAAATGTATTGCTTAAATTTAATAGTAATTAACAGGATAGAGTAAGAATCCAAGTTAGGAAGTGAGTATTTGTCGATTATAATAGATCATCTAAGTTATAAATATAAAGATGTTGTGGAAGAAGATAATTATGCATTAAGGGATATAAATCTGAAAATTGAAGATGGGGAATTTGTTGGTTTAATAGGGCATACGGGATCTGGTAAGTCAACCCTTATGCAGCATTTAAATGGATTGGAGAAGGCAACAGAAGGAACCATTTACTACAATGGTAAAGATATTTATGACAAAGATTATGATATGAGAAGATTGCGGGAAAAAGTAGGATTGGTATTTCAATATCCAGAGTATCAGTTGTTTGAAACTACTATATTTAAAGATATATCTTTTGGACCTAAAAACTTGGGTTTACCACAACTGGAAGTGGATTTACGAAGCTATGAGGCGATGCGGGATGTTGGCTTGTCAGAAGAACTAATAGATGTTTCTCCGTTCACTTTATCAGGGGGACAAAAAAGAAGAGTTGCTATAGCAGGAGTTTTAGCAATGAAACCAGAAGTACTTATTTTAGATGAACCAACAGCAGGTTTGGATCCAGAAGGAAGAGAAGAAATATTACATCTTGTAAAAAATCTTCATGAAGAACGAAAATGTACCATTATTTTAGTTTCCCACAGTATGGAGGATATGGCAGATTATGTCCAGCGGCTTATAGTTATGCATGAAGGCAGGGTTGTTTTAGATGGTAATAAAAGAGATGTCTTTGCTCATGAAGAAGAACTTCGCATGTTGGGACTTGCTGTACCTCAAGTAACATCACTTATGAATCAATTAAAGAAAAGGGGATATACAATTACAAATGATATTCTTACAATAGAGGAAGCCAAAGAGGAGTTATTGAGAATAATCGGTAAATCCATATAAGAAAGGATGATATCTTACATGATACGGGATATTACAATTGGTCAGTACTACCCAAAGGAATCCGAAATCCATCAATTGGATTCGAGGGTAAAGTTAATAGGAACCTTAGTTTATATGGTGTCTATTTTTTGTTTTCATAGATTTTTAGGATTTTTATTTGTTAGTTTGTTTTTAGGATGGACCATAAAAAAATCTGGAATTCCATTTTCATATATTGTAAAAGGTCTGAAACCAATTCTGTTTCTTTTAGTTTTTACTATAGTAGTTAATATTTTTTTTTCAGATGGACACGTACTATGGAGATGGGGAATTTTAAAATTAACCATAGAAGGTATACATAAGGGGATATTTATGGGAATAAGGCTTAGCCTGCTTGTATTGGGAGCATCTATAATGACTTATACTACCACACCAAACCGTTTAACAGATGGTTTGGAGCAGTTATTAAAACCATTAAGCAAATTACATGTTCCAGTACATGAAATTTCTATGATGATGTCCATTGCACTTAGGTTTATCCCGATTTTATTAGAGGAAACAGACAAAATTATGAAAGCACAGATGGCAAGAGGAGCAGACTTTGAAACGGGCGGAATGTTGAAACGGGCAAAAAGCATGGTTCCATTGTTGGTGCCTTTATTTGTTTCTGCATTTCGGAGGGCCAATGATCTAGCAATGGCAATGGAAGCAAGATGTTACCGTGGAGGAGAAGGAAGAACAAAAATGAAGCCATTAAAGTACCAGCGAAAAGATTATATCGCTTTTGGTGTATTGGCAGGGTATATAATAATTTTAATAATAGGATTAAGATATATTCCAAGTTTTTGGACACTAATTAATATATAGAAACAGTTCAGGCAGGTTTGTGCATTTGCTGCACGGGATCGTAAGAATACGTAGAACAGGGATGGAACCTGGCAATTATAAATGTGAAACTTGCTAGGTTTTGCAACAGTTTAGTATGAACCGAACTGTTACAGTATATAGAAGGAGAAGTTTAAATGTCTGAAAAAAAACGAATAAAATTAGAAGTTGCCTATGATGGCACAAATTATCATGGATGGCAGATACAGCCTGAGGCTATTACCATAGAGAGTGTATTAAATAAACATCTTTCTGAATTGTTGAGAGAAGATATAAAGGTAATTGGAGCAAGCCGTACCGATGCAGGGGTACATGCTTATGGGAATGTAGCTGTATTTGACACGGTCAACCGTATACCTTCTGAAAAAATAGGATTGGCATTGAATACCCGTTTGCCAGAAGATATTCGGATTCAATCTTCAAGAGAAGTACCAGTAGATTTCCATCCAAGGCATTGTGATAGTGTAAAAACTTATGAATATCATATTTTAAATACAAATATTCCTATTCCTACAGAGCGATTGTATAGTTACTTCTTCTATCGGAACCTTGATATAGAAAAAATGCAGAAAGCTGCTAGTTTTTTAATTGGGGAACACGACTTTAAGAGCTTTTGTTCAGCAAAAACGCAGGTTACAGAAACTGAAAGAATAATTTATAAATTAGATGTTTTCAGGGAAGGAAATCTGGTTAAGATACGGATATCTGGGAATGGATTTTTATATAATATGGTAAGGATTATTACAGGTACACTTTTGCAGGTTGGAATTGGTTATTTCCAGCCAGAAGAAGTAATGATGATATTAGATAAAAAAGATAGAACTGTTGCAGGCCCATGTGCTCCAGCTAGGGGGCTTCGGCTGGTAAACATTTATTATCCAGATTTAGAGTAAGAGAAGGTATTGGGTGACGTCTTTTCGCAAAAACGCTCAAAGACATACTATTTAACTAAGGAGTTGTTA
This sequence comes from Lachnospiraceae bacterium, assembly GCA_022791815.1. GTDB lineage: Bacteria > Bacillota > Clostridia > Lachnospirales > Lachnospiraceae > CAG-411. The sequence continues at coordinate 7,194 of JAAVZU010000037.1, read as the reverse complement.
CGCCCAAAACATGGCTAGCACCACCTAAGTTTCATAGTAATAAAAAAGGGGTGGAAAGCATATTCATAGTAAGAAGGAATATGCAAAAGGGGAAGGCACAAGTCAATGGAAATTATTGAGATTTTAAAGGTAATTATTTTTGGTATTGTGGAAGGTGTAACAGAATGGCTGCCGATAAGCAGCACAGGACATTTGATTTTGCTAGATGAATTTGTTCGCTTGAAGGTAGGAGATAATTTTCTACAGGCAGAAAAATTTAAGGAAATGTTTGATGTGGTCATACAATTAGGAGCAATCATGGCAGTTCTTATGCTAAATTGGCAAAAACTATGGCCATTTTTCTTTTCTAAAAATACAGACGAAAAACCGCAAAAAGTAAAAGGTATGATAAAAGAAGATAGTTTAGAGTTGTGGAAAAAGGTTCTTGTCGCATCTTTGCCTGCTGCTATTATAGGATTATTATTGGATGATTGGCTGGATTTACATTTTTATAATACTATCACAGTATCGATTACTTTAATTGTGTATGGAATATTTTTTATCATGATAGAAAATCGAAATAAAACCCAAAAAGAAAGAGTTAGAGGATTATCACAAATTACTTATCAAGATGCACTATACATAGGAATGTTCCAAATGCTGGCTTTGATACCAGGAACATCCCGTTCAGGAGCGACGATACTTGGGGCATTGCTGATTGGTTTATCCCGTGGTGTGGCAGCAGAATTCAGTTTTTATCTGGCGATTCCGGTTATGTTTGGAGCCAGTTTATTAAAAATCGTAAAATTCTTCCAAGAAGGAGTCGGATTTACTGGTGAAATGGGGATTTTTCTTGGAGCAGGGATGATAACTGCCTTTATCGTATCTGTTTTTGCGGTCAAATTTTTGCTGAATTATGTGAAAAAAAGGGACTTTAAAATATTTGGATGGTATAGAATTTTCCTTGGAATATTGGTCTTAATAATTAAAGGAAGCAGATAGTAACAAGTAAAATTTAAGATAAACTAAGATTATATAGGTTTAATATAGAGAGTGATTAATTATTTAGGTTAGAATATGAAGTTGTTTCGCATTTTTTAGAAAATGCTGATTAATATGATTCTAAACAGTTATCAAATAATACTTGCAGATTGTTGATGATAATAAGCAGAGTTATCTACATTAATAGTGGCTTATGATATGGAGTACGAATAATTAAAAATAAAAATAACAAAAGTGTGGCATATCACCATACTTTTGTTACTTTAATTTAATAAATTAAGGTTTTGAAACAGCAAATAAATTGCGAATCTGAGAAACTGTATCCTCATCTATGGAGTCTGAATAGACTTTACCAATATCTTTTGGAGCATAACCATAAATACCTATGGTAAAAGGTTGATATAATATGCCAGAGGCATTTGTGCTACTATTTTGAAAACACAGCATAAGGCAGGTAGATAATTTTCTCGTTTTTTTATTGTATTCATAAGGAGTGAAGACTGCATCCGTGAGAACTACTTTGTTAGAAAGGAGGGTATTAAATTTGGCTACAAAGTCCTTTCCTAAATTATCTTTTTTTATATTTTTATCAGCATCCTTGTGAAAATATTCTGAAAGAATAGAGTAATCTGCACCATTTTTCTGGCACAATAAAGAGCAAATATCATAGTCACTAACACGATAATATCCATTGGACAGATAAGTAAAGTAGTTAGTCATTTTTTCTAATGTATCTGCATTTTTTCCATTGCTGCTTGCACTTATCTGAAAACCTTTTTTACCATCTTTTTGAAAAACAAGCTTCATCTCTTCCTTACTAGTTATCTGAATATGACAGGTATAAACTAAGTGTGTAATACCTGTAATTTTGTCTTTTTGATATTCACAAGTAATAGTCTTCTTCTTTGCCAGTTTATCAAGCTTTTTCTGAAATAGGGAAGAAAGGGAGAGTGAAACCTGGTTACGCAAATCATTTTCCCATTCCTTCTTGTAACTATCAGCAGGGGTAAGAATATGTACATGTTCTGTTAATTTATCCATATCACCTTTTATAAAATAATTACAAAGTTTATTTGCTTCAATATGTGCAAAAATAGTTTCAAAACTGGCACAACCAACAGGTTTTTGTATTTGTCCATAAGTAAGAACAAGTATAATACCTAGAAGTATCATCATAATAAACTTACATAGATCTACAAAAATCTTATAACTCATTAGTTTGTGAATTATACGAAAAAGCAGTGGTTCTAAAGAACCTTCCACTGAGGAAGCAGCTTCCTCAGTGGTTTCTGGAGGGGGAGTTTCCTCGGAAGAGGAGCATCCTTCTGCTGCTTCAGAAGAAGAATTTTCTTCAGTGTTTTCCGCAGGGATCTCCACAGATGGTTCCTTTGCAGGAGTTTCGCTAGGTTCCTCTTCTGGATCAAAATTGGCAAATGGAGAAAGAATCTCCCAAACTGTTTTACTCATAAATGTGTTTCCTGAATTATATTATTCAAATGTTGAAACTTTTATTTTTTCTATAATTACATCTTCAAGTGGCATATCATTGGAAGTATCGGTTTTTACTTTAGAAATGGTATCCACTACATCCATACCTTCGTAAACCTGTCCAAATACAGTATATCCGCCAGTAAGCCAAGGGCAGCCGCCAAATTGACGGTACATTTCCTTCTGGATATCAGTAACACTTTCCAAATAGCTTTCATCAACTTTGGAAGCTTGTGTAATAAAGAACTGGCTTCCGTTGGTATCTGGACCAGCATTTGCCATACAAAGAGAACCGCGGATTGGATTTAAATATTCTACAGTTTCATTTTCAAATTCACTGCCCCAAATACTTTCACCACCTGTACCATCACCAGATGGGTCACCACCTTGAATCATGAAATCTGCAATTACACGATGCATGGTAAGTCCATCATAGTATCCTTTTTTTGCGTGGGTTGTAAAGTTTTCCACAGCTTTTGGAGCTTCCTTAGGGAACATCTTAATTTTCACATCACCATAATCTTTGAAAGAAATTGTAACAACCGTATCACCTTTTACAGGCTTTTTTGTTTGTATACTTGCCTGTTCCTTTACTTCTTTGCTTGCAGGAGAATCTGTTGCCTCCGAAGAAGGTGTGTCTTGGGTGTCAGGTGTCACCTCTTCTGTAGCTTCTGGTGCTTTAGAGGAATTTGTATCAGTAGTGTCCTGTCCGCCAGGAGCAGATTTTGTCCCACATCCAGCTAAATTTAAAGCCAACATAAAAGTTAGAAATAAAGTAAATGCCTTCTTTTTTAGAAATTTTTGATTTAACATAATAACATCCTTTCTGTACATTTTTAGTATAGTGTATTTTTGGTAACTATGGGAGTACTAAATAGTTACAGTTTTCCAATAAATATAGTACCTTATTTTTTTTCAGACTGCAACTAAAAGAGTGAAAACAACATCAAATTCATATATTTTTTAAATTTAATAATAAAGGTTTATGACTTATATCATGGATAGAATATATATTATGAAACTCAATTTTTGTTCAGATTTTAATTGGAGTAAAATCAAAGTCAAAATCATTGTTCCTTTCGTCTATAAGCTCACTACCTACTCTGAAAATCTTATCCATATATTTTACAGAGATGTGGCTTCTGATTAAATGATGTGAAATCTCTTGTTATAGGATATATAATCTCTTGACGCAAAGGGGAAAAAATCTAAGTTGTAAACTTTTTTGAAATAGGAGTAGGGGTTCTTGACACATTCAGGTCAAATGAGTATAATATAAACTAGGTTATATAAATGAGTTTATATTATATGGAGGTGTATTATGCCACGCAGCGTTCAGATTACAAAAGAAAAAATTCTCACAGCGGCGTTAGATGTTCTTATTCGTGATGGATATTCCGCAGTGAATATTAAAAGTATTGCGAAAGAATTGAAATGCTCAACACAACCGATTGCCTGGCAATTTGGTAATATGGATAATATGAGGGAAGCTTTAACACAAGAAGCTGTTACTTATGCAAATCAAAAAATGATGCCTGCTTCAGCTAATTGTATAGAAGCGTTTTGGCGAATTGGTTATGCGTATATCAATTTGGCATTTGACACGCCTCATCTATTCCGTTTTGTATATATGGGTGAAAGTAATAACTATTGCAGAGGTGGATTTGACTCTATTTTAACAGACAGCGGGAATTCTGCTTTGTTAGATAGGTTATGTCAGTATCTTAATATTAGCAGAGAACAAACCGATATGCTGTTTCAAAGAATGATTGTATATACGCATGGAATTGTATCTTTGGTTGTAGCTGGTGTATTGAATTGTACCAAAGAGCAGGTGTATTCAATAGTAAAAGACTTTGGATTTGATTTACTTTCCCTTACAGATACAAATTTAGATATTCAAACTATTATGTCGAACATTACGGGGGTATAGGTTTTAATGAAAAGGATTTTGTCCAGAAAGGTAAAAAAGAAAATGTTGATGCTATTTATCATATTATGTTTTATAATTTTACTGATTACTTTGATTATTATGTTTTTTCGCATTCATAATTCATTGAAGACAAAAATAGATACGAATACTGGCATACAGGAAAATACTTACATCAGAATAGGCGGCATAGAACAATATTTGCAAATTCGTGGCGAAGATAGGAACAATCCCATTATCCTATGGCTTCACGGAGGACCTGGTTTTCCACTGACATATTTAACTTACTATTACCAAAAAGCTCTGGAAAAAAATTACACGATGGTTTGTTGGGAACAAAGAGGTTGCGGAAGAACATTTTATAAAAACAAAAGTAGCAGTAACCTGACTATTGAACAGTTACTTATCGATACAGATGAAGTGGTTAAGTATCTGCAAGAGCGTTTCGGTCAAGAAAAAATCATCATCATAGGACAATCATGGGGAACCGTTCTTGGAATGGATTATATCAATCTCCATCCAGAAAAAGTTGCTGCATATATCGGTGTTGGTCAAGTTATCAATTTCTTTCAAGGGAAAATCTATGTAGCAGAGTGTGCAATGGAAAAAGCAGTGGCAAATGGTAACAATGAAGATGCTGAATTTTTGGAGCATTGTATTGAACAATTACCTAGAGCGGAGAATATTGAAAATTTAGATTTCAAATTTCTTGAAGAAATGATTATTACATCTGTAAAATATTTGAAATGTAGTGGAGAAATGTCAGGTATGAAACAAATATTTACTGCTATTACATCTCCAGAAATGTCATGGATTGATGCAAAATGGTTTTTGTTTGCAAGTAATACACAGAATATTATCACTTCACAAATCAATCTTGTGGATTATATGTATTTTCAATTTGATGTTATGGATATGAACGGAAAATATGATATTCCAATTTGCTTTATTCAGGGTGACAGCGATTGGATTACTCCAACATATCTGGTAGATAATTATTATTCGGGTGTTACGGCTAAGAAAAAAGAAATGATTACCATTAATGATGCAGGGCATACTCCCTTTTTGGATAATCCAGAGCAATTTTGTGAAGCAGTTAAAACTTTTTTATCTGAATGTGAAAACAAATAATATATAAGTAAATTATAGAGGTAATATTTATAACAGAATGGATACGTTGTCCTATTTGTGGCAACAAAACCCCGTGGTAGACTTCGAGAAGATACAATATTGATAAACTATCCTCTTTACTGTCCGAAATGTAAGCTGGAAACTTTAATAAATGCCAAAGAGTTACATATAACCATCATCAAAGTATGTAACTAGATAAGGATAAAACTCAAAATTGTGTTTAAGACAGCAGATTCAACGCCTACCTTGCCGACATTGACAGACAGTCACAAGAACGCTTTGAAAGGCTCATAGAGGGCATGAAACGGATACAGGGCTAACCAAACAGCTAAAGGCAGAAAATGCCTTAAAATGGACTGAACGGCTCAATAATATAAGGGCTTGTGCAAGGGAGATTGTAGAGAGGGAAATTATATACACGTAAATTTATATGTTGTTTATTTTGACGGAGCCAATGCGCTTGTGGTACTTACAAGTGATTGGCTTTTTAAAATATTTAGATATGTTCTTTAGGACAGTTCGCAATCAAACGTTCTGTTCCTGTTATTTCAGCATCTACCAAGTCAATCATTCTTTTTACATTTGCAACATGAACAGCAGAAACTTCATTTTCCCACAATGGATTAACTTGTTTTTCAATTCCTGTATGGTATTTTTGCAGGATTTCAAGGCGTTTCTCTAAAAGTTCATGCTGTTCATTGGGGGAAAATGTACTCAGAAAAAAAGCGGCAATGGAAAAGATGTTTGTATCATAGTTGAATTGTAAAATAGATGCTTTGAGAGTATCTATAAACTTGTCTCTTCCAGTGTCTGAAAGGCTGTAAACAGTACGGTCTGGCATATTTCCTACTTTTTCGGTAGTACCTAATATATAACCCTTTCTTTCCAGAGTTTTTAAGGTAGAATATACCGTTGAATCAGCAATATTAAACCACCATTTTACATTCATGTAGTTTAAGCGTTTGATTATTTCGTATGCGTTAAGTGGCTTTTCATAAATTAGCCCTAAGAGCATTGTGGCAGGCTTTGATAACATCTGGCTTCCTCCTTGACATTTGATTGTATTTGTACTACTCTATATATAGAGTAGTACAAATATCAACTATAGTATAACACAATCAAACTAAAAATGGAATAACGACAAAGGAGGTTTTATGCCACAACTTAATAAAGGCGGTAAATTCATATTTGGACTTTCAGTCATACATCCCGATTTAACAATACATTTTCCGCCACAAGCATTGTCGGAGTATGATGCTGTACGGGATGGAAAAGTTATTATTTTTACAGGAAGCAAGATAACAGGGGGGTTTTGCGTTACTACATATTCGCTACTGTCTAATTCAAAACTTAAACATATTTTGGAGGAATGTCCAAAGTTAAGGGATTGCCAGCTTTCAGAGGGTGAATTTATCCAATATAAAGGACGTAAATATGCTTGGCTTGGTATTGATAAAAGTGGTGTTATTAAAATGCCACAAAGCACCTTATCCGTTTTAAATCTGCAATCTGGAATGGAACTATTATCTATTCGCAGCAGTGATATTGCCTTTACAAGGGGAGCAAAAGGGCCACTGTTGGAAAAAGCCTATAACTTTAAGGGTGATATAGCAAGATATTAGGAGGAGAAAGAAATGAGAAATATTGTATACAATCGGTTGGTT
>JAAVZU010000036.1 GCA_022791815.1 Lachnospiraceae bacterium | reverse complement strand
TAAGAACAATATTTTGATTGCTATTTTCATATATAATACGTTGGTCTGTTTCTGGAATCTTAATTCTAGGTTCTACAGCATATAACTCTTCTCCAATTTCATTGTACTTACATTGTAAAAAAGTTGCAAGTTCTTGATTTCTTGTTATCATATATCTTTACACCTCTGTGGTTAAATCAGCATAATCTTTTTATACTTTTCAATTCTTTCCTGAAATCTTTCCATGTCTGGATTTTCCTTAACAAAGTCATAATCAGAAAAAATACGCTCTGTCTCTTCTTGTATCTTTCTCTCCTCCTTGATATCTACATCCATTGTACGATAATAGTAATCTGCTAATATTCCACATGCCACAAATTCCATGTCAAGATCCTCTTCATCCAATTCATCAAAAATAAAGGATTGCAAGGCACCAAAAGCCATTGTAAAATAAAAAGTTCCAACATCCCCACTTTCCAAATCTGCCGGGACAAAACTTTCCTGATTTGGTATTTCTACTTTCTGTGTGTAATCATTTATAAGAAAAGAGTCAAACACTTCATCCGTATAATCCCCATAATCACTTATTTCCCATTCTTTAGCCTCATCCAGTTTCCCATAAAGACCTTTGGCAAAATAATCAACCATTTTGTCCAATTTGCCAAATTCCTCAAAATCCGGCAAGTTAGAAATATGCTGAAATAACGTACAAAATCTTGACATAGTTAATAACAGCCATTGCATTTTTTGTAAAGTATTTAAGTCCTCTGCCTTCTCTACAGCCTGTTCTTGTATCATTTTTTCATAAGATTCCTGCTCCATCTCCAAATCCATAATCCAATCCATCGCTTTATCATCTTGCTTCTCAAATTTTTGATACAGGTTGTCATCTCCCCCAACAAGATTGTCAAAACGATTTAAATAATAAATTGCTTTTGAGACTTTCCCTTCTTTCTTATAGGCTTCTCCAAGCTCCAGATAATATTTTGCAACACTTTCATAATCCTTTTCTTCTTGTGCCAGTTCTAATGAAACTAGTAATTTTTCTACATTTTTTTAAACATGTTCTTTTCCTCCTAAGATAAAAGTCTGCATAGTTATCTTCGCTTTATCTTGCAGACACTGATATCTTTAAATCCACATATCTATGCCTGAAATTTTTCCATATCCTGTTTTAGGTGGCTTGACGTCTCTGCCAACTTTGATAACTTTTCCATAAACTGTTTCAGATTTTCGTTTTCCCTTTCCAGCATTTCTTTTGACTCCATCGACATTTCTGATGTTCCATCTGAAATCCTAGCAATATTTTCACTGGCCTCTACAATCTGTTTACCAAGTTCTGACATTTCCTCCATTAATACTCCCAATTCTCCTGCACCATGTTCTAAATTCTTAATCATAGTATTCATATTTTGAAATGCCTTATCCACTTCTTCCACATAATTCATTTGGCTAAGATAAGCATCTCGAATATTGTTTGCTTTCTCCACCGTCTCAATCACTTTATGTGTAATCTCCAAAATAATGTTAGAAATATCCCCAGTTGCATCATTGGAGCTAGATGCCAGCTTACTAATCTGTTGTGCCACAATGGCAAATCCTTTTCCCTGTTCTCCTGCCCTAGCTGCCTCAATAGATGCATTTAATGCAAGCAGCTCTGTCTCATCAGATATGCTTGTAATTGTACTAATAATACTCTGTATACTTTCTGATTGCTCTCTTAGGGCATAAATATCATCCACTGTATATTGAATATCTTTTAAGGTCTGTTCACTTTGTTGCCGTAAGTGTTCCACCTTATCAGATCCTTCCTTTCCTAATTGAAAAGATTTATCTGCTTGTTGGATCATTTGTTTACTTTGTAATTCTAGTCTTTCAAATCCCTCTTGTAATTTTGCAGAAACGGATGTAACATTACTAGTTTGTTCTTGTTGTTCCTTAGCTCCCTCCATAATATTACTCATATTATTTTTAACAAACTCTGTACATTCTGAAATTTCAGCTAAGTCTTTTTGGCTATTGGAAACATCTTCTGTTACAGTTGCCGTTTTTTGTAATATTCCTGCTATTTGTTCTGTCATTTTATTAAACCCTTTCGCTAGGGCACCAATTTCTGTTCTATCTGATTCATCCGCACGAATATCAAAATCACCTTCTGCAACTTGACCTACACAAACTGTAATCTTCTTTAATGGATCAATAATTTTCTTTGCTACCACGCTCATAATAAACAATCCTATTACAAGTAAAATCACACTTACAATCACTGCAACAAGAAGAATTTTATTTCGTAATGCCATTGCATGAGATTCTTCCTGCACAGAAATAACAGACCAGGAATCAGATACTCCTAATAAATGAATAGGCTTATAACTTACATACAAAGTTTTTCCTGCGTTTTTTATTTTGGCAGATCCTGTATTTCCTGCCATTACCTCTTCAATTGCTTTTTTATAGCTATCTGATATTTCTATTGATTGTTCCTCTGTCAAAATATTTCCTTCTTCGTCATACACAATTTCCCCCTTTTCATCTTTCACAGAAACTGTCTTAGTGAAATTCACATAATTATATAATTCTTCATAACACTCTTTTTCTGGATGTGCTACCACTACACCCTCTCCATCAATAATAAAAGAATATTTTCCCTGTTTTGTGTCAGAATATTGTGCTGTTAAATCCAATAAAGAATCTAATTTTAGATCTGCTCCAAATACTCCAATCATAGAATTGTCTTTTAGCATAGGTACAAATACAGATGCACAAGGCATTTGTGTTCCTACACTATAGTAAGATTTTGATACAAAAGCCTCTTCATTTTTTGTAATCTGCTTAAACCACCAGCGGTTGGAACGGTCGCCCAATTCTCCAGATGAACGGGCAGTCTGCATCCCATCCATACCTTGTGTATAAAGCAATTCAAAATAATCATTTCGTTTTATATTCGATGTCAGCACTGGTACTTGTCTGTCATTTTCCATAGATAGTATCTCTTCATTTTCTGCTAATTCCGCAGATAAATTGTATGCCATCTGCATAAAAGTCTCTACCTGCCCAGAAACTGCACTTGCCAGTTCTGCATTTTGGGTGTAAATTTGTGTCTTATACCCTTTCGTAAATACTATACCAATACTTATTAAAATAAGAATTGCCATCCCACTTACAATTCCTGCAATTGGTGTTAAAATACATGTTAAAATTCCCTTCTGTGTTTCTCTTCTTATGTTTTTTTGCATACTTTGCTTTCCCCCTTGTAAAATACTTTGCAACTATTCAGAATCATAAACAGCCACACTTAAACCCATAATGATTAAATACCACCTTCTCCTGTATAGATTATTTTCTTTCTATCACCTTAAACAAAATTATAACAAAACCCTGATGGAAATACTACCATTAAGATTAATTAATGGCATAGAAAAATTGTTGTCTTTTTTGTACTATACGTATTTCCAAGTCATAATGTATTCTCTTTCTCTTGTATTTTCATCTATATTTTCACTTTGAATCTTAAAGTTTTCTCTCTGATAAAACATTACAGCCCGTTTATTCTTCTGATATACACTAAGGGTCAATGTCTTCTTAAAATCTTTAACAAAGTCCAACAATATCTTTCCGATACCTTTAGATTGTACCTCACTCCAAACAAATATTCCCTCAATATAATTATCATGCATCCCTATAAATCCTTGTATTTCTCCTGTACTTTCCTGTTCATAAACATAAACTTCCGCTTTGGGAAGCATTTCTTTCACCATTTCAAAGTTTCCCTTCCAATATTCCTTGTCAATAAAATTATGGGTTTTTAAATTGGTATCCAGCCATATCTCTGTAACTCTATCTATATCTGTTTCATGCAATTCTCTAATCATATTGATTCCCCTTTTTTATTCATATCGTGTTATATCTATTTTCAAATCTATAATCTCACTTTTGAAATTTTTACCCATTCCATATAAAAAACTGTTCTACCAACAATATCATTTATATTTTGCAAATACACTCATAGCTAAATGATTATAAAAATTAAGATATTTTTTCCACTGTTACATTACATATGTCTACATTCTTCCATACACGCTGAATTTCATCTCTGACTTCCATTAAAGCAAACCCTAACAGATTTTCGCCCTTCCATTTCAAAGGATTTAGGATATTTTCATCTGTCTGTTTCATTTTGATACCCCATATTCCATCATAAGGACTTGCTTCAACTATAATGCTATCCCCTGTGGATAACAAAAATTCCCTAAGTTCCTTATTTTGTGTGAACTTACGATAATTCCCATTTAGTACAATAGAATACTTTACTTCATTCCACACCTCTTCATCAAAATTTCTTACTTTTCGTCCCAATGCCTTAATCTGTTTTGGGTCACTACATTGTAAAATCTGCTGGTGAATCTCTTCATCTCCAAATAATTCCGCTTTCCTTGCCATCATATACTGTTCCATGCAACAATATGTAGTGATACTTGATCGAAATTCTGATTTCCACCATTGACTGAAACAACTTTTTGTAATTCTTCCATCTGGTGCAGGCTGATGTCCCCAAAACATGGTATAATTCAGTTCTTTCTTTTCTAAAGACAGTTCTTTTATCCATTTTATAGAGTACTTTGGTCTTCCCTTTTTTCTCCATAGTTCCAGCCAAAATTTTTTATCTGAATAACAATTGGTTACACGTCCCTCCCACCAATAACCTTTCCAAGTCACTGGTTCAGGAAAAAGAGTTTGATACTCTTTCCTATCCTCTTCATCAAGAGCATGAAACCATCTCCCATGTTTTATAAGATAATCTTCTCCATAACCCATTCTCCATCCTATGGAACCTTGTTCAATCTCAGGATAGGCAATCCACGGTGGAGGCATTATTTGTTCACTCTTTAACATATTAATCATTCCTTTTATTCTTACAAACCTTAACTTACATTTCCTCTATGATACAAGTATGTTTCTTTGTATCTTTTTCATAATTCACCCCTACAAGCAAAATATTTCCCTGATATTCCTTCAAACTTTCACAATACTTTCGTTCCCTAATTTGCTCAATTGCTCCTTTGGCACTTTTATCCCATTTTAACTCAACTACAATTGCTGGCTTATTAAGGAATTTCTTTTTTGGCACATATACCATATCCGCAAAACCTTTACCGCTTGGCAATTCCCGATATATGTTATAAAAATTTCTCGCTCCATATAACGCAAGAGCGATTGTATAACTTAAAGCATTTTCATCATTATACTGTAGATGAGATGTTTCAAAATGTGCCTGCTCAATTCCTTGTACTACCAAATCCGAACGTTTTTCCCAAATCGCTCTTAAAGTATTCGCTGAATTTTTCAATGCTTTAGAAACTTCTCCCCATTCTGATACCGATACTGCATTCGCATATTCCATTCTAATCTCATTATTGGGGATATATACCATTTCCTCCACACTGTCATATCCCAGATACCCCAGATGCACAAGCAGTGTCAATACATCATCTTTATTTTGAAATGTAGTCATATCATTCGAGAAACTTTTTGTATTAACTCCTATCCGTTCCCCTGCCATCATAGATAGCACATCATCTCTTAATTCCTCAAAATTCATATCTATATACATCCGTAACGCTTCAAAGGTTTCGGTCTGATTCCAATAGGTATCATACTTTCTGGATGTCATTGCAGCTACAACAGAGCGGGGATTATAAATGTTCTCTGTATTTTCAAACTGATATCCATCATACCATTCTTTCATTTCTTCTAAGTTCATATGATACTTTTGACATAAATCTGAAACTTCCTTCTCCGTAAATCCCACATATTTTGCTAATTGTCTTGGATTAATCATGGAATATTCATCAAACATATTAAGAGCAGAATGAGTTCCATATTTTTTTATAGGTAAAATTCCTGTCATATACACTAAATGAATATGACTTTTATCTTTCAATAAATCTCTTAAAAAATCAAGATACTGTTCTTGTACTTTTTTCTCTTCTTTGTATTCCCGAAAAATACAATCCCATTCGTCAATAATGATTACAAAAGGACACTGACTATTTTGATATATGTCTTTCATTGTTCTCGTTAAATTTTTTTTATCAAAATACCGATAGTCAGGATATTCTTCCAATAATTCCCACAAGACGCTTCTTTGTATAAAAGATATCATTTCTTCTATATTTTTACTCTGACTTAAGAATTCCTGCATATTCAGAAATATGGTATCATACCGATTTATATATTTGATAAAATTACTGTTTTTTGCAATGCGTAAATTGGAAAAAATTTCCGTTGAACTACAACCTTTGCTATAATATGCTGCCAACATATCTGCTGTTATTGACTTTCCAAAACGTCGGGGTCGGCTAATACATAAATACTTTTGTGTTGTATGCATCATCTTATTTGTATATTGTATCAATTCTGACTTATCCACATAGATTTCTGAGTTCAATGCCTCCTCAAATTTGTCATTGGAAGGGTTGAAATATATTCCCATAACCTATTCACCTCTTTTCGACTCTGTACTTTTCCCCCTATTTTAGCATATCCCTTTATTTTGTACAAGGATAAACGAATTAGTGTTTACACCTATAGTACTTACTACAGTGAGATAGTCAATCCCCGCTGCTCTATAACATTACAAGTTTGATGTTCTGTCAGCCTTTAATAGGGCATTGACTTACCTTGGTATCTACATATACAAGTCACAAGAAATCTTATCCAATTAACACTCTTTTTCCCTGAAATGCAAATCCATAATGTCGTATCTGTTCTTTTTTTATCCCTCTTTTCAACAATTCTTCATTATAACACATTTCTTCTATTTGTTGATAGGCAGATTTT
>JAAVZU010000035.1 GCA_022791815.1 Lachnospiraceae bacterium | reverse complement strand
GTTTCACTGTTTAATTATCAAAGTACAATCTGCTGGATGTGTTGATTTCACTGCTGTTCCAGCCTCTCTCACTTGCGCCCTTGCCCAAGCGACTTGTTTAGTATAGCATGTCGATTTTTGAATGTCAACACTTTTTTTATAATTTTTTATTATTTTTTTCTTTTTCTTTTTTTCATGCTTAGATAAGCCTTGTAAATCAAGCACTTTCAAATTTCTTTCTTTATAATTATAACTGTAGATATATTTTTACATAACCAAACATAACCCTATTGCCGTATAATTTATACTTAGTCCAAATATATACTTACTAAAAGCAGATGTAAGTTGCACAATACTTATGCCCTATACATAGCAAACTGTTACAATACAACATTTATTTTTAAAAAAATGGTTGACATACACTTTTTCATGTGTTAAACTAGTATGCGTGTTAAGGATAACACTTACGCGGATGTGGCGGAATGGCAGACGCATCAGACTCAAAATCTGACGGGGGTGACCTCGTGAGGGTTCAAGTCCCTCCATCCGCATAAAGACTTTGCTTATTGCAAAGTCTTTTTTTGTTTACTATAAAGGTGTTATGAATAATCATGTACTTGATTTATATTTGCACAAAAACCAACTTTTATATATATACTATAACTATCGAAGAACCTGATGTGTAGAGCCACTAAAGAATCAGCCAGATTTACATAGCAGGCATGTAAATCTGCATTCATAAAGCATAATAAGCAGTACAGAATGTCCTATAATTGTTTCAACAATCTTTTAGAAACTACACATACTCAATAATTTCGGAAACTTTCACTTCATTAATGATTCTTTAAAACATACAATACAGATATTAAATTATTAATTTCTCTATTTACATAAAATCACTTGTAAATACTTCATTTATCCAACCAGTGACTTCTTCTGCTCCTTCATTTGTAAAAGGAAACTCCTTTTTTCTCATTTCTTCTTTTGAAGTTGCCTCAAAATTATATGGTCCTTTCCAAATATGAACTAAAAAACTTTTCTTTTCTTCTTCTTCCTTTTTTTCAATTCTATAATTCATGGCTTTCATACTGCCAGTAAAAATTCCCTTATAATTATAATATTCCAAAGATAATATTTGCTCTCTTCTTAAATAATTTTGTTCCTTTTTGTTTTTTTTCCCCATTATCCTCTCCCTCTCTTTACCATAAAAATCCTGATAAACGGCTATATTTCGTACAATTCCGAAAGAACTAGACTTTTTAAGCCGTCGCAGCTTATATAAATATAGACTTTTGCTTGGATATACCATATCATATAAGTATAGAAAATGATATCCCAACATACAAATACAACTAGTAAAAGTGTAGATATAACAGCTAACTTCTATTCATGGTGGTACTGCCAAAGGTGCATATAAACATTTAGATTTAGTGACTAATATATCATAAACTTAGTCTAGCATAGACATATCTTTTATTCAAATTTTTATAGAATGTTATTCCCGTTTAGCATACACCTTGTTCTATCATAGCAACTCTTGTTCTCTTCGTTTCTATTTATGGAAAAAGATTCAATTGTTCATATTGAGACTCTGGAAAAGTTTCTATATAAGTAAATATTTTTTCTATGTCATGCATAATTCCATGCTTTTCACATTCTTCATGAAAAAAATTCATAAGTTTTATATTATTATCACTAACACACTCATAAGCATAACCATATTTCTTCTGATATCGTTTACTCATTTGAGGAAAGGACTTATTGAGTTCTTGATAAAAGTATTCCCGATTTCCTCCTCTCATTGTCATGCCAATACCAAAACAAATAATTCCTTTTACTTTCGCATCAATACAATAGTCTAACAATCCTTTTATATTTTCCTTTGTATCATTCAAAAAAGGTAAAAATGGAGAAAACCATACAATTGTAGGTATTTGTTGTTTATTCATTATTTTTAGAATTTCATACCTTCTTTTGGTTGTACATACTTTTGGTTCTATTATTTTGCACAGTTCTTCTTTATAAGTGGTCATGGTAATTTCTACGATACATTTAGATTTTTGGTGTATCTCTTTTAGCAAATCCATATCCCGAAGAATACGATCTGATTTTGTCTGAATCGATAATCCATAACCATATTTTGCAATAATTTCCAGACATTTTCTGGTCATTTGTAGTTTTTCTTCACAATGCATGTATGGGTCACACATAGCACCTGTCCGGATTATGCATTTCTTTCTTTTATGTAACAGCGCATATTCTAAAAGCTCTACCGCATTCTTTTTTACTTCAATATCTTCAAAATCATGTTGCATTTGGTAACAATTACTTCGGCTATCACAATAAATACAACCATGTGTACATCCCCGGTAAATATTTATCCCATTCTTGCTTGATAAGATTCTCTTTGCTTCTACAAAATGCATACTTTCCTCCTAAACATGTTCATTCATAATAGTGTTTGTGCCATCAAACATGAACATTTACTTATGAAAGTGTTATGTACAAACATAGTACTTAGTTTTTACTTACAAAAGAACCAAGTACTATGTTTATCATACCTTCTAATATATATAATCTACTGTATAGAAATATAAATATGTATTTCAGCGTCCTCCATATTTTCATTTTGATATTCTTCAAAATCACAGATAAAGGTTCTTGGTAAATTCATCTGCCACAGTTTCTCCCAAAATTCTGCAACTGCTTTTTGCATATGTCCTTTTACAATGAACTTTGCATATTTTCCTGCTGGTATTACTTTTTTTACTGTATCTCTTGGTAAATTCTCTGCTTTTTCTACTTCATAGGCAACTATAACATGATAGTCATCTTTTTCATCTCCTTCATAATCTGTATAGATACCAAGTGCTTTTTCATTTAATTTATTGGTAATCTCTGTATAAATTCCTTCATAAAACTTTTGCCATAAACCACCAATTACTTGTCCCATGTCTGGTGCAAAATTGTTTGTTTTTGCCATTACACCTACTACTGTTTTTTCTTTTAATTCTACTACTTCATAATTCATATTGTTTCATTCCTTTCTTTGTTTTCAAACATGATTATGCTACCAAAAGCAACAAAGCTGTTTATAAGTAATTCTCAATATACTCTTTGATTTTTTAAGCAATTACTATTTTTGGGTACAAAGAAAGCATAACAATCAAAACAAGACATCATTATGTCATGTTTTAAAAAAATATATTTATCTAGTAGTCGCATCCTGTTTTATAAATATTTTGTATCTCTTCTAAAAGTCTTTTGAATTCTTCCCGTAATCCTTCAGGCTCTAATAATTCCACCTGATTACCAAAGCTCAGTAACCAATAAAAAAGATTTTCTTTGTCTGTGAATCCTGATTCCATAAAAAGCCGCCCATCCTTATTTATGGTAAAGCTATCCATACCATAATTTTCAATTAACCGCCATTTGACTTCTGGTATAAATGCTACTTTTGCCTCTATTGTCGTTGGAAATACTTCTTCTTCTGAAAAATCAATTTCAGGTGCTGGACGTGGCAAAAATTTCGTCTCTGTGATATCTATCTGCTGCATTCTGTTTAATTTAAATAGTCGATATTCTTTTCTTTTTTTGCAATATCCATAAATATACCAGGATGCCCACTGAAATATCAAAACATAGGGTTCTATTATTCTTTCACTTTCTCCTTTTGGAGCATAATATTGAAATTTAATTTCCAGGCTTTTTTCTATTGCCTCCTGTATCTTTTCAATTTTTGTTGTTAAAGAGGATTTATGCCAAGAGGACAAATCTATTTGTATATGGCTATTTGATGCCTGTATATTATTTTGTTTCATAGATAGCTTATCCATTAAACACTGATATTGATTCGTTCCTGCCACACTATCTAATCCTTTTAATCCGATTAAGATAGATTGCATTTCTTTAGAGGTAAAAAGTGTACGGTCCATAGTATAGCCTTCCATAATAGAAATTCCTCCTTGCTGCCCCTGTGTGGTTACAAGGGGAATTCCTGCCTTACAAAGATGCTCAATATCTCGCATAATAGTACGTCTTGATACCTCAAACTTTTCCGCCAAATATGGTGCAGTTACTTTATCCTGCTGTAGTAAAATGGATAATATACCAATCAGTCTGTCTATTTTCATACAATTCCCTCTCATCATCCATTAACCGATTAAGCAGGACTAAGTCTTTATTTGTAAGCCTTCCGTTTACATAAGACTTAGTACATGCCTATGGTCTTTCATAATATCAATCAATTATCAAAGAAAAATTCCTGTACACAAAATTCTTCTTCTTTTTTCTTTACTTTTTGATATGTTCCGTCTGGTAACATCTTTCTTGCTTTCACATTATCTTTCCACATCAAAGAAAATATATCTTCTACCCTTTTTTGCAAGTTTTCATCTAAAATTGGTACTGCAACTTCTACTCTTCGCAATGTATTTCTTGTCATAAGATCCGCTGAGGAAATATAAATTTTTCGTTGATTTTCACCTGCTCCAAATATGTAGATACGGGAGTGTTCCAATAGCCGTCCCACAATACTTTTTATCTGTATATTATCTGTATATCCTAAAATTCCTGGTTTTAGGCAACAAATTCCCCGGATAATCATTTGAATTTTCACACCTGCCTTAGAAGCAGTAATTAGTTTATCAATAACAGCCTTATCTGTTAGAGAATTTACCTTAATGCCAATATAAGCCTTTTCCCCTCTTTCTGCTTTCTCTATCTCTTCTTCTATTAAAGTAAGTATTCGATTCTGCAAACAATTCGGTGCCACTAACAAGTCTTTTGTCTCTTTAATGGTTTCTCCCAAAAAAATATTCCAAAATACCTCTGCAACCTGTTTCCCTATATCCTGATTTGCTGTAAGAATAGATAAATCGGTATACAAACATGCTGTTGTTTCATTATAATTTCCAGTACCAATATGGGTAATATACCTTACACCATTTTGGGTTCTTTTCGTAATCAGACAAAGTTTTGAATGTACTTTTAACCCATCTAAGCCGTAGGTTACATTACATCCAGCTTCTTCTAATTTTCTTGACCAGTTAATATTATTTTCTTCGTCAAATCTTGCCTTTAATTCTACTAAAACATCTACTTCTTTTCCATTTTCCGCTGCCTGAATCAAAGTCTCCACTACTTGGCTATTTTTTGCCAAACGATAAAGTGTCATCTGTATTGCCACTACCTCTTCATCCTCGGAAGCTTCTCGAAGCATACGTATAAATGGTTCCATCGTTTCATACGGATAACTAAGCAGTACATCCTTTTTTTCAATTTGTGGCAGGACAAATCCTTTTTCCAACATTGTTGGATACTTTCCCCTGCGTTTTTCATAGAAGGCTTCTTTCCTGTCTCTTAGATAATCTTTAATACCATTTGTAAAACTATAGTCAAGCGGAGATAAGCTTTGGAAAACACATTTTTTTTCAAGTTTTAAATATCCACATAGTTCTTTTATCGTTTCTTCACTAAGAGTTCTGGAAATGTCCATGCGGACAGGAGATAATTTTCTACGCATTTTCACAACTTCTGCCATGTGTTCCCGATAATCAAGATCTTCATCATATACACTAGATTCGTCAATATCAGCATTTCGGATAATACGGATTAATGATTTCTCCACAACTTTGTACCCTATGAAAATTTTATCAAAAAAATGCAAAATCACTTCCTCCATAAGCATAAACTTACCACTTTCTGGATTCACCTCCAACAATCTTTCCCATTGGGGCGTACTACATGGTACAATACCAATCTTTCTCTTTCCTCCCTTTGTCTCCAAGACAGCCATACCATAAATTTCTTTATTACGCAAAAAGGGCATTGGCAATTTTTTTTCAAGGATAATTGGGAATAATAAAGGTTTAATATCTTTTTTAAATTTCATATATATACTTGTTTGGTCTCTTTCCTCTAAATCCTTATACCTTTCTATGTGTAATCCATATTTTCCCAACTCTGTCATAATACTCTGATAAACACAGTCCCTACGTCTTAGAATTTCTGTTGTTTCTTTCATAATTGCACGAAGCTGGTCCTTGCTGGTCATATTAGTTTTATTATCCCTCACCTCATCAGAAAGCAACATCTGGTCATGAAGAGAACCTACCCTTACCATAAAAAATTCATCCAAATTGCTTTGGAAAATAGAAACAAATCCTAACCTTTCCAAAATAGGCACTGTGTTATCTTCTGCCTCTTCTAATACTCTTTCATTAAATTTTAACCAAGAAAGTTCCCGATTCACATAACAATCCCTTTTTTTATACTCCGCCATAACACTCTCCCTTTCAGTTTAACTATAAATAGATGTTTGCACTGCTCTCTAAATATAAACGATAGCCAGATTGCTTGTGCTATTCACCCAGCAATCTGGCTATTCATTATATCTACAAGTTGTCCACGTATTTCTCCCTATATTCCTTAAACAATTTCTGGAATGCCCCACCAACTTCATTCTTTAGTTCAATTACATATTCATGGGCTTCTAACCCTTCTACTTTTGTCTGCAACATTCCAACAGCAATGTTAGAACAGTGATCGGCTGTTCTTTCATAGTTGGTAATTAAATCTTCCAAATCAAGCCCTAACTCAATGGTGCATTTTCCATTTTGCAAACGCTTTATATGATGACGCTTTACTTTTGAATGAAGATAATCAATAACTTCTTCTAATGGTTCTACACGAATTGCTGCTTCCATATCATTCTCTATAAATGCCTGCAAAGCCAGATTCATTATCTCTCTTAAAGCATTGGAATAACTTTTTAATTCCTGTTTTGCATGTTCGGAAAATGCCTGTTGCCCATTATTCATATGCTGGGCAATTTCCATAATATTAATAGCATGATCTGAGATACGCTCAAAATCCCCAATACAATGTAGAAGATTTGTAACCTTTTGGTTATCTTCAAAAGAAAGAGGCAAACTACTAAGTTTCACCAGATAATTTCCAAGTTCATCATCGTAACAATCCACTTCTTCTTCTATTTCTATAACTTTAGATGCCTTTTCCTCATCATAATGTTCATATAAATCTAATGCTGTAAACAATGCTTTTTTGGACAATTCTGCCATCTGTCTTCCAACCTCTACACATTGTGCTACTGCAAATGCTGGTTTTTCAAGAAAACGAACGTCTAAAAGGCGTAGACTTCCCACTGGCTGTTCTGTCACCTTATCCTCCCGTATCGTAAAGACTGCTAACTTCTCCAATACGCCAGACAATGGAAGCAAACACAAGGTTGCAATTATATTAAAACAAGAATGCACAACCGCTATACCTGCTGCATCTGCTGAACCCTCCATAAAAGAAAAATGTAAAAATCCATTTAACAAATAAAATCCTATCATAAATATTGCGGTTCCTAATAAATTAAAATACAAATGTACAACTGCTGCTCGTTTTGCATTTTTCTTTGCACCTATACCAGATAATAAAGCAGTAATACATGTTCCAATATTTTGTCCCATAATAATTGGAATTACTGCACTATATGGCACTGCTCCCGTTATACAAAGTGCCTGTAAAATTCCAACCGATGCAGAAGAACTCTGAATAACGGCTGTAAGAACGGCACCTGCAACCATTCCTAGTAATGGGTTAGAAAACATGGTTAAAATATTAGTAAACTCTGGTACATCACGAAGGCCAGATACTGAACCACTCATCATATCCATTCCATACATTAAAACAGTAAAACCAAGTAAAATTGTTCCAATGTCTTTTTTTCTATCACTTTTCGCAAACATAAGAAATACAATTCCCAACACCGCAAGTACTGGTGAAAAGGAAGAAGGCTTTAGAAGTTTAATCCAAACTGCATCTCCTTCAATTCCTGATAAACTTAAAATCCAGGAGGTTATGGTTGTACCTACATTGGCTCCCATAATAATACCTACTGCCTGAGATAACTTCATAATACCTGAATTAACAAATCCTACTACCATAACTGTTGTAGCCGAAGATGACTGAATAACTGCTGTTACACAGGCACCTAATATTACGCCGCGAATTGGCGTTGAAGTAAGTTTTTCTAAAATCTGCTCTAACTTACTTCCTGCGGTCTTCGCAAGTCCGTCTCCCATTACGTTCATTCCATAAAGAAACATTGCCAGACCACCAAGCAAAGATAATACATTAAATATATCCATTTTTGCACCAACTTCCTATTTTTCTCTGGTAAATCAATTAAGCACCAGTAATGCATAATCCTTCCATTTCTTACATTATAAGGTAATGCATACCTTTCCATTATAAAATAGGATTTACAAATAGTAAATATCTCTTTTCTATTTTCTTGGAAAGTTTTTCTAAAGAACTTCCCTTAATTTCTTTTTATGCCTTGCTAACACAGCGAAATCACCTACTTATAAAATTATTTTTAACCAAACCGTCCTGTAATATACTCTTTTGTTCTTTTATCTTTCGGAAAAGAGAACATATGTTTTGTTTTTTCGTATTCTATGATTTCTCCCATAAGAAAAAACGCTGTATTATCTGAAATTCTTACTGCCTGCTGCATATTATGAGTAACCATAATAATTGTATATTCTTGACTTAACTCTAATGCTAAATTTTCTATTTTTGATGTAGAAATAGGGTCCAATGCTGATGTTGGCTCATCCATTAAGATTACTTCAGGTTCTACTGCTAATGCCCTTGCTATACAAAGTCTCTGCTGTTGTCCCCCCGAAAGACCCATAGCAGATTTTTTCAATCTATCTTTCAACTCATCCCATATAGCCGCTTGTTTTAATGACTTTTCTACAATAGCATCCAACTGGCTTTTGGATTTTATTCCATGTGTTCTTGGTCCATAAGCGATATTATCAAAAACACTCATTGGAAATGGATTGGGAGTTTGAAATACCATCCCGACTCTTTTTCTTAACTTATTCACATCCATTTTCCCATAAATATTCTCCCCGTCCAATTTTACTTCTCCTGTAATCTTACATCCTTCTACTAGATCATTCATGCGGTTTAAGCATTTTATAAATGTAGATTTTCCACAACCACTTGGTCCAATAAAAGCTGTAATTTCTTTTTCAGGCAATCCTATACTAATATTCTTCAAAGCATGATATTGATTATAATATAGATTCAATTTATCAATTTTAAACTTATACATTATGTATCTTCTCCTTATTATTTCTTAAATGTAACTGTTCAAAATCATGAACAGTTATTCTTATTTTTCGCCACCACTTGCTTTAGATAATTTATTTGCCAGCAAACCAGAAATATAATTGATAAATAATACTAAAATAAGTAACACTACAGCTGTAGCATTTGCTTGATTGATATACAATCCTTCTTTCGATAAGCTATACATATGTACTGCTAAAGTTCTAGTAGAATCAAACAGACTTCTTGGGATTTTGGAAATATTCCCCGCTGTATAAATTAGTGCTGCGGTTTCTCCCAAAATTCTCCCAATAGCAAGAATAACCCCAGATAAAATCCCTGGTATGGCACTGGGAAGAACTACCCGAAATATAGTACGAAGTTTTCCAGCACCCAATCCATAACTTCCTGTGCGGTAAGATTCTGGCACAGATAACAATGCTTCTTCTGTGGTTCGCATAACTACTGGCAAAACCATAATCGCAAGAGTAAATGCACCTGACAGCAAGGATAATTTCCATTTTAATGCTATTACAAAAAATAAAGATCCAAAAAGTCCATATATTATAGAAGGAATACCAATCAAAGTTTCTGCTGTAATCCGTACTATTCCTACCAGTTTGTTTCCTTTCCTAGCATATTCTACTAAATAAATAGCTGCCCCAATACCAATTGGCACACTGATTAATAAAGACAATGCTGTCATAAACACAGTATTGATAATAGCAGGCATCATAGAGACATTAGCTGAGGTATACCTCCATTCAAATAAGGAGAGGCTTAGATTCGGCACACCTTTCACGAAAATATAAAGAATCAAATATCCAAGAGTGCTAATGGTTAGTCCTGCTGCCACCAGAACCAAAATCCACATAAAAAAGGAGAAAGGATGTGCTTTATATGCTATCATTTTTTCTTTCCATGTCTGCCCATTTATTCCTACAATCTCTTCTATATTCCTATTTTTTACAGGTTGTTCCATTATTCTTCCTCTTTCCCTTCTATAATAGAAAAAATCAAATTGATACCCAGAATAAAGACAAAAAGTACAACACCTGTTGCAATTAAAACTTCTCTATGAAGTCCTTGTGCATATCCCATTTCTTGTACAATATTAGCGGTAAGTGTCCGCACGCCTGCCAATATTCCCCTTGGCATCCTAGGCTGGTTTCCTGCCACCATAATAACTGCCATAGTTTCCCCTACTGCCCTGCCAATGCCAAGTATTACACCTGCTAAAATCCCTGATTTAGCTGCTGGAATTACAGTAAAAAATACACTTCTTTCATGAGTTGCCCCTAATGCTAAAGCTCCCTCATAATATTTTTCTGGTACTGCACGTATTGCCGTTTCTGACACTCCAATAATAGTTGGCAAAATCATAATGCCAAGAAGTAAAGAAGCAGTCATCATGCTATTTCCATCTCCACCAAAGATTTCTCTAGTTGCTGGCACCATAACACTTAATCCAAAGAATCCATATACTACAGAAGGGATACCTGCCATTAAGTTTATACAAGGTTTTAACACTTTGTATAAATTAGGAGGGCAAAATTTTGCCATAAATACCGCAGTAAGAATGCCAATAGGCACACCGACTACAACAGCCCCTAAAGTTACATAGAAACTCCCCATTATCATTGGTAAAATCCCAAAAATTTTATTAGAGGGCCGCCAGGTAGTTCCTGTAAGAAATTTTATTATTCCAATTTTACCCATAGCAGGAATGCCATTGACAAATAAAAATATACAAATTAAGACAACGGATAAAATAGATACACTGGCAGTTAGTGCAAATACTATTTCCATAAATTCTTCTTTGATTTTTCTCATTTTTTTACTTCACTCCAGCATGTTACTTTTCCTGTAAAGATGTCTTTTACCTGATTAGTTGTAAGATCTGTTATTTTATTATCATTATGTATCACAACAACAATACCATCCATAGCAATTGCAGTAGCAGCCAATCCCTGACTGGCTTCTTCGTCTTTCAACTCTCTGGATGCCATACCAATATCACAGGTTCCGTTTATTGTGGAATTTATCCCTGTAGTTGTATCACTTTCTTGTACTTCAACTTTTACATTTGTGTTGATTGCCTGATATGCCTCCTGTAATTTCTGCATAATGGGAGTTACAGAAGAAGATCCCGATACAATTACTTTTCCCCTTGCACCATTACTGACAAACGTTCCTATGTTATTTACCTCTATATATCCATTTTCTGTTATATTCGTCTGCCCATCTGCACTAAGAATAAAATGAATAAAATCCTTTGCTGGCTTACTAAGATTCTTCTTCGTTACCACATAGAACGGTCTTGATAGTATATAACTTCCATTTTTTATATTCTCTGCTGTTGGTTCCACTCCATCAATTTGTACTGCCTTTACTGTGTTATTTAGAGAACCAAGGGAAATATATCCAATTGCCCTATTATTTCCTGCTACAGTTGTCATGGTTATAGCTGTGCTGTTTACAGAAATAGCTTCTACTGTGGTAAAGTCTACTTTGTTTCCATTCTCATCCATCGCCACTACTCCAGTCAGTTCTACAAAAGCTCCTCTTGTTCCAGATCCTTCTTCTCTTGTTACCACAGAAATAGTATCTTTGTTATTTTCTACACCACATCCCGTAAGACTTCCTACTACTAATATTATGCTAATTGCGAAACTTATTATTTTCTTTTTTCTCTCCATTTCACTTTACCTCCAATTTTTTACAATTATACAAGGCTGTTTCATTATCTGAGACTATTGGTATAAAAACTTTTTTCTTCCAGTATATAATCATTCTACACATAGTGTTATGCTATAATTACGCTATGTGTTTTCTTAACTATTTATGCTAGAAATATAATTGTTCTTATCTTCTGAAAACTTGACTTTTTTCGTCTATAGTAGTACGATTGAGTGGTAAAACAATACGAGTAAAAATATATTAGGTAATTGCGAAACTCTCATTAATTTAAATTATTTTGTGCAGATTTACATATCATAAGTAAGGTGCTTTCGAAACCGTCAGTACTTACTATGAAAGTGTTATCGATAAACATAACTTGGTTTGTGCCTGCACAAAAAACAAGTTATGTTTATCGTAGAACCTGATGTGTATGAGCATGTAGAGCATTAGCTCGGAATGCGAATACATAGCAGGTGGTTACGAAAACACGCAGTGTGTAGTAACCAACACTTTCATTCAACTATGTACTGTTACGGTTGAGAGCAGTGCAAACGTGTCTTACGTTGATATGTGAACTTTGCACAAAAACTCTATGAGTAAATTGAGTTTCGCAAATGTCTAATGATAAAATAATTAATAAGGAGTTAAGGAGCAATGGACAAAAGTTTTTATACCCCCGTTGAGGTAGTCAATAATAGTATTGATGGACAGGTAACAAAAGCAAATCTTCCTCTTGGCAAAATGATTCTGCTTGGTATTTTGGCTGGTGCCTTTATTGCACTTGGTGGCGCTGCCAGTAATGTTGCGGTACATAACATTTCCAATGTTGGTTTGGCAAGAACCTTAGCAGGTGCTATCTTCCCTGTAGGACTTATGCTTGTAGTTTTAGTTGGTGGTGAATTATTTACTGGAAACTGCATGATGATTATGGCATGTATGAATAAAAAAATTAAAGCAAGCCAGATGATTCGTAACTTAGCAGTTGTTTATCTTTCTAATTTTATAGGTGCTTTGTTTATTGATATTTTAGTATTTTATTCAGGTCAGTTTAATTATACAGATGGTATGCTTGGTGCTTATACTATTAAAGTTGCTATCGGAAAAGCTGGAATTGCACCAGGAACTGCTATTGCAAGTGGTATATTGTGTAATATTTTAGTATGTCTTGCTATTTTGATGGCAGCAGCTTCTAAAGATGTGACAGGAAAAATCCTTGCCATTTTCTTTCCAATCTGGGCATTTGTTGTAAGTGGTTTTGAACACTGTGTTGCCAATATGTTTTACATTCCTGCAGGAATGCTTGCCGCTACGAGTTCTCAATATGTTACAAAAGCAGAAGAACTTTATGGTATTACTGCCAATCAATGTTCTAATTTGTTATCATTAGGAAGTGCTTCCAGTCTTTTGTATGTTACAATTGGAAACATTCTTGGTGGTATGGTTTTTATAGGTATACTTTGTTATCTTTCCCAGAAAAAAGAATGGAAATAAAAAGAGGGCAGCTAACTATAATGTCAGCTGCCTTTTTCAATCTTATGATTATTATTTTTACATTTTCCAGTTATATAAAGTCTTCCAATAATTCTGTAGAGATATCATAAGCCACATTTTCCACGGAATCTTTTAAATCATAATATATTTTTTTAAATTCTTCATCATGGTCATATTTCCCTATCTCTTCCATAAGATTATCTGCTCCATTAATATCAAACTCTTTCAAACAATGTTGAAGTTTTTTTAGCAAAGGTACTAATTTTTCTTTTGGCAAGAATGGTTTTTCTTCTCCAGTATCTATTGTTACAAATTGCGATAACTTCTCCTTATAACTACTATATAATTCTAATAGTGATGGATTCTTTTCATGTATTTCCTGAATATTATTTTCTTTTCCACAATGTTCCAAATATTCTGCCTGAGAGGACAATTCTGTAGCCCCAATTAATCTTGCGGCACTCTTTAATCCATGTACTTCAATGATATATCCCTCCATATTCTCTTCCTGCTCTAACCGTTGAATTAATTCTACCTTTTGAGGGAGTGTATCATAAAATACTTGTAATAGTTTTCTAAAAACAATCTCTGTACCAGAACACTGGATTGCCGCCTCTACATCAATTCCAGGAATCACAAGTTCAGAAGTTTGGGATTCCTTAGGAGTTTTTACTTTAAACAGCCACTTTCTTAGTATGTTTTCCATCTGCTTAATCTCAATTGGCTTACTAAGAAAATCATCCATTCCATTTTCAATAAACATGTCCCTTACACCACTAACGGCATTAGCGGAAAATGCAACAATTGGCACTTTTTTATAGTAATCACCATCTAAATTGCGAATCCTTTTTGCTGTTTCTATTCCATCCATTTCCGGCATCATGTGGTCCATAAATACCATATTGTAATCTGTTGACTGCTCTAACATAGAAATAGCTTTTGCACCACTCTGTGCTGTATCAATCTGCATGTGAAAAGGCTCCAACAACCCCTCTGCCACGCTTAGATTCATTAAATTATCATCTACTATTAGTATCTTTGCCCCAGCAGCAGAAAAGTCTGCCTCATTGTCCACGTCTGGCATAGTTCTCTGCTCCTCTTTATCTTCTATAATTTTTTGTGGAATCACAAAGGTAAACTCGCTTCCTTTTCCATACTCACTTTGTACAGATATTGTCCCCCCCATTGAATGCACTAATGCTTTACAAATAGAAAGTCCAAGCCCTGTTCCTTCAATTCTGCGGTTTCTCTTTCCATCTACCTGCGAAAATGCTTCAAACAACTTTTCTTGTTCTTCCTCTCTTATTCCAATCCCCGTATCTTTCACAGATATCTGAAGGAGAATGTACTGTTCATTCTTTTTGGAATCGTAATCAATTGTAATGGTTACTTTTCCTTGATTAGTAAATTTAATTGCATTGTTCCCTAAATTGATTAAAATCTGTCGTATTCGTACATCATCCCCATACAGATACTCGGGCATATCCTGGTTCATAAAAATTTTTAATTGCAAATCTTTTTCTCCAATACAATTAAACAGAATATTTCGTACATCTGTAATAACATCCCTAATTTGGTATGTATCTTCTACAATTTCTAATTTACCAGATTCTATTTTAGAAAAATCCAAAATATCATTGATAATAGATAACAGATTTCTTGCTGCTGACCGCAGCTGTTCCATAGAGCTTCGTTGGGATTTGGTTAGTTGTCCTCGAAGAACTATTTCTGACATACCAAGAATAGCATTCATTGGTGTCCGGATTTCATGACTCATATTGGCTAAGAAATTGGTTTTCGATTCATTTGCAGCCTCGGCCTCATCTTTTAACTGCACTAATTGTTCCATTTGCATGGTTAGTTTCTCATTCGCATTCTCTAGTTTTTGATATACCTCTTGTTTTTCCATTGCATTAAACACCTGTTTCAGTACATATTGAAACATAGTAAGGTCTTCTTCCCCTAAAATAGTTCTTTCCCCAGATGCAGTCCAGCTATCTTTCATTTTAATATATGTTACCAAAACTCCAGTAAGCATTTCTTTTTCAAAATTTGGTATTGCAGCAAGTGAAAATACTCTATCATGCTGAAAGACTTCAATAACTGGTCTATATTCTTCATATTCAAATCCATTCTTAGAAACTGCAAATCCCACTGTATTTTTCTGAAAATACTTTATAATTTTATCCACATCTTTTTGAGGTAAATTATATCCTAAATCGGAATAAATTATTCTGTTATGGTCTTCACTACAACGGATAACAATTGTATTATCCATGTGAAAGTGATTTTCAAACATGGGAATAATGTTTGTTAGTTCTTCGTCCCCACCATTCATGTGATTAATAAAACGCTGGAGTACACTAAAAAAGCGAAAAGTTTCTAACATATCTTTATTTTTCTTTTCTGCCGCTTCTCTCCGAATCCATTCCAAAATCTCTCTTAATGAAATCCCTTTTAATTGCAGCTTAGGGTATACGATTTTTTCATTTGAATTCGCCACATTTCCAAGAAGATTATCTAATTTCTTTTCATGAAAGAAAAATCTCTTTTCTCTGCAATAAGTTTTACATGCTTTGAGAACTTTTATTGCTTCCTCTTTTTTACCTAATTTCAATAATACTTTATACTTTTCTTCTGCAAACTGTGGATAATTAAAAAACTTAGTTCCTGTAGATCGGTTCATATAAAACTCTGCTTTATTTATGTACTGGAGCGATTTTATTTCATTTCCCTCTTTATCTAAAATCAAAGCTTCCACAAAATATGCAAGAAATATACTATCATCTGAATATAATTCCTTCTTCTCATCTGGTTTTCCAAGTATGTGTGCTAAAAACTGTTTTGTCATGTTAAGATACAAATGGCTTCTAGGAATCATTCCTTGACGAAAACTAGAAAGTGCTATTAATCCATATAATTTTGCAATATTGCAGGCACGCATAGCGCTTAACTTTAATTCATGTAAAATATTAGCGGCACTAAGCAGATACTCGCTGGCATTTCTATAGTCCTCTGCCATAATCCCATTAATCCCCATATTATATAATGTCTCTACCGCTTCGTCTACCATTTTATGCCGAAAATAAATAATCAAAGCATTGTTATAATATTCTTGTGCTTCTAAGTAATTCTCCATTGCACAATTACTATATCCCATTCCATTAGAATGTCCCGCTTCTCCTATTTCATCTCCATATTTCCGGATGAGTTCCAACGTCTTTTTATAAAAATATATGCTAACATCATAATGTCCATGGATAGAAGCTAACATAATATTCTTCGTATATGCCTCAATTAAAAAATGCTCATTGCCTATCTTTTTTCCAAGAGCAATTCCCTCATTAAATTCAACAATCCGCTCTTCAATACCTTCTGTAGTTGTAAAGTTATGATAGTCACTATTAAAACTATACACATAAATATATGCAAGATGGTTTAGATGTTCGTATTTCTTACATTGCTCAATAAATTCTTCTGAAACATCTGTATCATTTTCACTTATCCACAAATTTTTCCATCCAGAATACAAAACCATATTCTTTAGCAATTCTACATAAAAATAGTTCCGTTCTATACCAATCTTCTCTGCCCAATGCTGGCATTCCGCAAGATTTTCTTTTGTTTGAGGCTCATTGATAGAATACATGTGTACCAAAGTTTTATAATAAGCAATATCAAAATTTGTCTGTAGCTGAATTCTATCATCCTGAAATTTCAATTGTTCCAGCCTTTCGCATGCATATAGTGCCTTAGAATACTCCTCTAGACCAAGACTTGTCCAGAAATAGATGCGAAGCAGTTTATTTAGTTCTTCTAACTGGAGGGCATTCTTTTCATTCTCTATCCGTTCTAGAAAATTATTTAGATAATAAGAAGATTGTTCTAATTCCAGTGTAAAAGATACATTGCGCAATTGTTCTATAACACTTTTTGTATTTTCAAATTGATATTTCGATCTGCCTGTTTTTTGAGGATACTTCACCTCAGTTTCATAAATCCAATTATAAACATACTCTTCCTCTTCACAGACTTTCAGAAAGAGTTTTTCGTCTTTTGTAAATGACAAATGTTCTCCAGCTTCATTTACTACTGCTACAATTTTAATCCCTTCTATTTTATCTTTTTGTAATAAATCGTCTAATACTCTCCACAAAGAATCTCCAGCAAGATTTGCTTCATTCAAAAATAGAAATATCGGACTTTCTTTTGCCATCTCCAAAATCATATTTACAACAGCTTCTTGGAACTTTCTTTTTTCAAAGTTATATTCCCCAACTAATATATCTTCTTTGCGGCTGCAAGGTTCTTCTTGAAAGTACTTTGTGAAAATTGTTTTATGTAGAGAATATGTTTTACTTCTATTCAAAAAATCCTCGATGGAAAATTCTTCATCTTGAAATTGTTTCTTTTTTATGTATCCCCGTATTAAATCAAGAAATGGCTCATAAGGTGCCCGTATAGTATCTGCTTCATAATTATGTAAATATACCTGATATCCCCTTTCTTCTATTCCTATTGCCTGCAAATCTTCTATTTCTGGATATAATGCATTATGATGTTTCATAAGCAATAACCAGTTCCCCTTATCATGGTATTCTTTTGCAAGCAAAATATCAATAAATTCCAACAAGTATATCCTCTCTTTGTCTTTCATGGTATATCCCCCCATCTCTCTTTTATACATTCTAAAAAAGTATAAATCGATGTAACTGTTCATAGTTCTGAACTGCTATAAAGCTATTATAACATGAAAACTTCTCTTTTGTTACTTAATTTTTCATACATAATATTGCCATAAAGATAGTCATGTAATGTACCTAAACTGTTACCATGTCACTTTTTTATTTTTCTTGAAATTTGACTTCTTATATACACCATGTTAAAATAAATCAAAAGGAGCATTAAAAAAATCTCTTTTATTTTTTTCTTCTGTTTATCGCATACATACCATATCATAAAATAGGAAGAAATAGATGAAAATATTGTAAAAGAAAGGGCATGATAAGTATATGAAACAGAAGATTACCAAAAGTTTACATTGGAAAAATTTTATCTTTTTAACTATTGCAGGTATTATCAATGCAATTGGCGTAACTATTTTTATTGCACCTGTACAGCTCTATGATAGCGGTATTTCTGGTACATCTATTCTGCTGTCGCAGGTCACACCAGAAAGTTTTTCTCTATCCTTCTTTCTAATTCTTCTAAATATTCCATTGTTTTTATATGGTTTAAAGAAGCAGGGAACTTCCTTTACCGTTTATGCTATCTATGCAGTAGCAGTTTATTCAATTTTCGCATGGCTTATTACAGATGTTCTGCCAATTGACGTGAGTATTGCCTCACCACTGGCAGGCACTGATTTATTTCTCTGTGCCCTGTTTGGCGGTTTAATTTCTGGTATCGGAAGCGGTCTGGCAATCCGCCATGGTGGTGCTATGGATGGAATTGAGGTAATGGCTGTAATTTTTGCAAAAAAACTTGGCACCTCTGTTGGAATTTTTGTTATGTTCTATAATGTGGTCCTCTACATTATTTGTGGAATTACCATAGGAAGCTGGATACTTCCTCTTTATTCCATTGTCACTTACGCAGCTGCCTTAAAAACCGTAGACTTCCTTGTTGATGGTATTGATAGTTCTAAAGCTGCTATGATTATTACCACTTGTCCTGAGGAAATAGGAACTGCTATTTCCAATGAGTTTACCTGTGGTATTACTGTAATAGAAGCACAAGGATTTTATTCCAGTGAGAACAGAACGGTTCTTTATGTGGTACTAAACCGTTTCCAGATTGTAAAGGTGAAAGAAATTGTAAAGCAGCTAGATCCTGCCGCCTATGTGTCCATTACTGCTGTTGCAGACTTACTGCATGGAAGCCAGGAGAATAAAGCAGCCATAAAAGCTATACAGGATACAGAAAAAGCAGAGGATTTGGAAGTTCTAGAAGCTACAAATGATATTGAAGATATGAAAGATATGGTATTTGGAACTGAATTGGAAAAATAGCTGTAACTGCTTTATGATTGAAAAAGTTTTAGTATAACTAAATAAACAAGAAAAGAAACCTTCAAATTCCTAAAGGTTTCTTTTTTTGTTTGTATTTTTTCTTTTAAATTTTCTACAAATGCAATGTTCTTTGTGCAATTTCTTTTGTCTTTCCTACATTCCAGAAATTCTCTCCTAAATATCCACAGGTACGGCGTGTGACATTCATCTTATTCTGGTCTTTATTTCCACACTGTGGGCATTCCCACTCCATTTTATCGTTGATAATAATTTCTCCATCAAAACCGCAGACATGACAATAATCCGATTTGGTATTAAATTCTGCATACTGGATATTATCATAAATAAATTTCACCACATCTTCTAATGCCTCTAAGTTGTGACGCATGTTTGGGATCTCCACGTATGAAATCGCTCCACCAGAAGAAATAACCTGAAATTGACTCTCAAAGTTAAATTTACTAAATGCATCTATCTTCTCCCTTACATCTACATGATAGGAATTTGTGTAATACCCTTTATCCGTAATATCCGGAATACTTCCAAATT
This sequence comes from Lachnospiraceae bacterium, assembly GCA_022791815.1. Classification (GTDB taxonomy): domain Bacteria; phylum Bacillota; class Clostridia; order Lachnospirales; family Lachnospiraceae; genus CAG-411. The sequence continues at coordinate 76,217 of JAAVZU010000035.1, read as the reverse complement.
TTTCCTTATCAATTCTTGCAAAACGGTAACAAAGAGATTCTGCAGGGGTGCCATATAAGGCAAAGCCAATACCCGTTGCTTCTTTCCAGTCATCGGTTGCCCGGCGGAGACGTTTCATAACACGAAGTGCAAAGTCAATACCGCCTTCCTCTGTATGGCTGTGTCCTGTCATTATCTTTGTGACCTCATATAAACCAATGTATCCAAGGGACAGGGTAGAATATCCATTATGCAATAGCTTGTTAATGTTTTCTCCCTTCTTTAGACGGGCAATGGCTCCATACTGCCAGTGAATCGGGCTAACATCCGAAATAGTTCCCTCCAATGCCCTATGTCTGCAAAGAAGTGCATCAAAACAAAGCGATAATCTTTCTTCTAACAATCTCCAGAATTCTTCTTCATTTTTCTGGGCAATAATACCAATCTGCGGCAGATTTAAACTTACCACTCCCTGATTAAATCTTCCCTCAAACTTATAATTTCCATTCTCATCTTTCCAAGGAGATAAAAAGCTACGGCATCCCATTGGACCGAATACATTGCCTTCATAATTTTCACGCATTTTTTTAGCAGAGATATAATCAGGATACATTCTTTTTGCAGAACATTTTACTGCCAGTTTAGTAATGTAATCATATTCTCCACCACGAAGACAGTTATGTTCATCTAAAACATATACTAATTTAGGAAAAGCTGGTGTAACATATACACCTTTTTCATTCTTTATCCCTTCCAAACGCTGACGAAGTACCTCTTCAATAATCAAAGCATTTTCTTTGATATATGGATCATCTTTTTCTAAATTCAAGAATAAAGTAACAAATGGAGACTGGCCATTTGTAGTCATTAACGTATTAATTTGATATTGTATAGTCTGTACACCAGATTTTAATTCATCTCTTAACCTGTCTTCTACAAACTGTTCAATTAATTCATTTGGAATCTGTCCTTCATATTTTTCTGTATAATGTTTCTTATACTTATCATAACTCTTACGAAGATATTTCCCAAGGTGTTTAATATCTACTGTCTGCCCACCATATTGACTGCTTGCAACAGCTGAGATAATCTGTGTCATAACAGTACATGCTACTTGAAAGCTCTTAGGACTTTCAATTAACTTACCATTCATGACAGTTCCATTCTCTAACATATCTTCAATGTTAATTAGACAACAGTTAAAAATAGACTGTAGAAAATAATCGGAATCATGAAAATGAATCATTCCTTCTTCATGTGCCTTTGCTATTTTTTCAGGAAGAAGCATTCTTTTTGTCAAATCTTTTGACACCTCTCCTGCGATTAAATCTCTCTGGGTAGATGCAATAACAGCATTCTTGTTGGAATTTTCCTCCATAACATCTTTATTACTATTACGAATTAATCCCATAATAGAGTTATCTGTAGTATTAGACTTACGTACTAACTCTCTGGAATAACGATATACTATGTAAGTTTTGGCGAGTACATACTTTCCTGATGCCATAAGCTTCTGCTCTATCAAATCCTGAATCTCTTCCACCTGTATGGTGTCATCCTGTTTGCCTTCTATGTATGCCACAATCCCTTGTATATCATTATCGGAAACACGTTCCTCTTCTTCTACCTCAATATTCGCTTTACGAATTGCAATCACAATTTTGTTTCTATCATATTCTACAACATTTCCATCCCGCTTGATAACCTTCATGTTCTTTCTTCCTTTCGTTTACTACAGTATATGTTACAGTTTACACTCTAACATTATTCGTTACTGTTCACACCTGCGGTGCAAACAGTAACCATCATTCTTTCACTGCAATTAAATCTTTCTCATTATAGCATATTCTGTTTTCCTTGTCTACTAAATATAGTGCTAAATATTTTTTATTTATACAAGATATAGTATTTTTTTTGTATTTTTTGCAAATCCTCTATTTATGCTTGTTTGCGTTTTTGTCAATACTTTTTTTTATTATTTCACATGGAATTTTTTATTTTTTCTTTTCTTAATTTCGTCTATTTTCACAGATATTCATTCAAGAGGTCATACAATTTTTTTTCTATCATATACTAAATGTGTATAGATAATATCAAGATTAAGTTACACACACTGTAACTGTTCATAACCATGAGCAGTTACGTTTAAGCCCAGAATAATTTGCCTTTGGCGAAGGGACTTAAACATTACAAATGTTACTTTTTCTTACAAAACACGCAATAAATGCGTGTTTCTACCTGAATAGTTACACAAAATTTATATTTTCGGGAGGTTTTTATGTCAAAAACGAAAATCGTGGTGATTCAACGAAAAGAATTGATTTATACTGGTATTTTTCTAGTATTAGGTATTTTTCTTATTGTCCTGCTTATTTTCATGTTACATAAGGATGAGGATAGTGATTCCAATCCGGTTGCAGAGTATACTCCCGGTGTTTACACTTCACAGCTTTCCTTAAACGATACTTTATTAAACATCGAAGTTGTTGTAGACAGCAATCATATCAATGGTGTTACCTTCTCTAACATTGATGATAGTGTATCTGCTATGTACCCTCTCTTAGAGCCTACTTTGGCTAATATTGAAAATCAGCTGTGTAATAATGTTGCAATTGAACAAATTGTTTTGGAGGAAGAAAGTAAATATACCCAACAGCTTCTTCTTAATGCAATAGAAGAAACACTAGAAAAAGCCAAAAATTAATGTATAGTGTTAATTATATAATTCCCTTTGACAAGTATATATGAAAATGTTAGTATTAAAAGTAGACGAAGGATGAAATGGAGGATGGGGTATGAAATATATAGTAAATATTCATGAAATGATTGAAACTTTTATTGCAAGCCTCTCAAGACAGGCTCTTTTTGTAAAATACTATGATAATGAAAAAGTAAACAAAGCAGAGCTTCTTGAATCAATACCAGAACAACTTCCTGCTGTTTGTTATTATCATGAATATCAGTCTGATGTAATTTGTGATTGTTATGAACCCTTTTTCAACTGGATTCGTCTGTCTTATATTAATTTTTACCAAGAAACCATGACACCAGAAGAATTTCTGGAAGACTGTAAAGTATATTCTCTACATATAGAGCCTTTTGCTGCCTATATTCGTAATGGGCAATCTAAACGTACCGAAGATATTATGTCTGTGGAAGTAAATTTTGAGCGTAAAAATATTTTCTTGGATATTATTCATATTTTCCGTTACATTTCCAATCAGCATCCTCTTATTTTAATTATATCAGCCTTTCATCTTGCTCCTCTTTCCAGTGTGCAGATGCTGTTGAAACTTTTAAAAGAGGAATTAGCTGATTTGCATTTTATCATATTTTATAATGATACTTTTTATATCAGATCTTACATTTTGGAAACTTGGAATCAACTGATTTCATACATACAGGATCGCAATATGCTGGTAGAATGGGGACGTTTCTCTAGTGATATTCCGATGCATAATGTAGAGGATTTTATATTTGAGCCAAAAGATTTTTCAAAAAATCTCAAAAGACTTTGGAATATGTATCATAGTCTGGCTTTGAAAGATGCATGGTATTATATAAGTGATATATATAATAAAATTGAACACAATCGTTCTATACTGACAGAACAACAAACTTGTGAGGTTTTGGTTTTATATACCTTATTGAATCTTGCTATGGATAATATAGAAGAGGCAGTTATGTCTTGCAAGATGATTTCAGAATTAGAACTTTATCATGAAAACTCCCTTGTTGCTTACTACTATCACTATTTATCCATTAAGACACAATTTTCCACTAGCCACATGGACTCTATACAGACTTCCTATCAAACTTGTGTTAAAATCGCCAAAGAATTGCAAGACGATTTCTTACTTTTTAAGGCAGAACTTTTGTATGTCATGGCACAGTTTGGTGGTTGGAAAGACCCATTTTTGTGTGATTTCCGTATACCAGTACCTACTGAATTATTAGAATCCACAGAACATTATGGTTTCCGTAATCACCTTGCTTACCTGTATGCAATGGGATTTGAAAATGATATTGAAAGTGTAACAGCAATTGCTACTGGTAAGAAAAATTCTTACTATTTTTCTAAAGGTATTGCTCTTGCCAGAGAAATTGGTAACAATGATTTTCTTATGTTAGCCTATATGAAAAACATCATCATATATTCTGATGCTGGATTTCATGAATATGTTTATCAGATGCATAAAAAGAGAATTGAAACTGTATCCAGTAATGATGTAATTTTACAGGCTCACATGTATTTGGGAATTGGCTATAATTGCATTATTTTGGAGAACTACGAAAAGGCTGACCAATATTTTCGTATCGCTCTGCGCAACCTTGTTATTGCAAAAAAAGCAGATGACTGCATGGATGCTCTCTATAATATATGTATGAATTATTTTGTAATTGAAGATTATGAAACGGTTATTCCTTGTATTGAAGTGTTATTAAAGATGCTCTCTTATCTGGGTTATCAGAACCTTATGGTCTGTAATACAGCTAAGTTATATGCTATGCTTGCAATTAGCCACTTTCATCTACAGGATTACTATAAATCTTATCATTATTTAGGGCAAATGGATATCTACATGACACAAATGATTGGCACTAACGAAGATGTTGATTGCAAATATTGGGAAGAAGAATTATTCTTATATCACTACCTAAAGGCAATTTTATATGATTATGAAGACAATCTAGAAAATTGCAAAAAAGAACTTGATTTAGCCTATAAATTTTTATGGCTTCTTCCTGGAACAGTTTTTTATACCTATTACCTTTATACAGTTGCTGTATCTAATCTTTATTTAAAGTTGAAGAATTTTGAAAAACGCCAAGAAGTTATTATGCAAACTATAGATTACTATAAAAAACAAGGATTTATGCAGTGTGTCAGTAAACTTATGGCACTATTAAATCAAGAGGAGATACCAAAAACTATTTTAGAGTTTAATAAACATGAATTATTTTTTGATCAATTACTATCCATTGCGAATTTTGAAGGCACACAGATTAAATTAAAACAAAGAGAGAAAGATATCTCCTTTCTAACTATATGGCAGGAAAACCTCAACCGTGGAGAAAGCAATGTGGACACTTTAATTAATCAGGCCATTTCCATTATGCAAAATACTTACAGTCTTGGAGGAGTGGTACTTCTAAAGAAAGATGACTGCGGATATTCTGTGCTGTTTAAAAATAGTGATCTTGCTATCTCTGCCAATCAAATACATAAAATTTTTGAATTCTTCCAGCGATATAAACGTGGCTTTTTAACCAATCGGACAGATAAGAATTTCTTTCAATTTATGCCAGTTATGCAGCCTTTTACCAAAAACAAAATTATTTCCATGCTCGGAATCCCAATTTCGGATGGCAGCACCAGTTATGTACTGCTTTCCCATGTAAATTCCCAGCGTAACTTTACTGGTAACCGGACCTTATTAACAAATGAAAACTTAGTTACCCTCAAATTTGCCTGTAACCAGCTTATGGATGTAATGAAACGTATTACAGACAATAATCTAATCCGCCACATGAATGAAAAGCTGGAAAAAGTATCTATGACAGACTACTTAACTGGGACCTATAACCGGCACGGTTTTAGTTATATTATTAAGAATAAACTTAGTCACGAAAAGGGAAGCAAAAACTTAATACTTTATATTGATTTAGATAATTTCAAATATTACAATGATACTTTTGGGCATGATACTGGAGATTTTGTACTTGTAAGTTTCACAAAGCTTTTCCAAGAACTTATGGGTGATAAAGGATACACTATCCGATACGGAGGAGACGAATTCCTCATTGTTATTCCAGACCAAAACGAATCATACGGTCTTACTATAGCAGACAAGATATATAATCATATTGGTGATGGTTTTCGTGATTCTTTAGAAGAATACCTTCATACAAAGATTTCTATTCCAGAGGACAAAAAACTCTCCTGCTCTATTGGTATTGCAGAATATTCTGGCAACACCCAAAAAGATATCGATCAGGCACTTAATAATGCAGATCAGGCATTGTATTTTATAAAAAGAAATTCTAAAGGTCATTCCATGACTTGGTCAAAATTAAAAGAATTTAAATTATAAAAAATGGGTAACTTATTCATTGTTCTGAACAGTTACAAAAATGAACAGCCACACAAAATAATTTTTGTGCGGCTGTCTGTTTTCATTATTTTTCCCTCAGATGCCGTAATTCTTGTACCCATCTTTGGTAATCTTCTTTTTTCTGCGCTTTTTTAATTTTCTTTTTTATCTTATCCACATCTGGAAATAAATTTCCCATATATATCCACAATTCTTTCATCTTATACAATGCATTATTTCCGATTTCCTGTTGATATTCTTCATACAGTTCATCATGAAATGCCCAGAAATTCTTCATAGAAATTGGCTCTCCTGTGCAAATCTCTTGAAACAAATTGGGATTCGCAAGAGTCCCTCTTCCCACCATAACACATTCAAGTGTCGGACACTTTTCCATCAACCTTTGATAATCTTCTTTTGTATAAATATCACCATTATAACAAAGAGGATTTCTACTTTTTTCTACTGCCTCTAAAAAGATATGCATTCGGATAGGATTCTTATAATAATCCTGTTGAATTCTTGGGTGTATAATAAGTTCTTCTATGGGATACTGATTAAAAATCCTCAGTAATTCTTCAAATTCTTCTTCATCATATCTTCCAATTCGGGTTTTCACTGAAATCTTTCCTATAGATTTCTCAAAAATTTTATTTAAGAATTTTTCTAACTGATAAGTTTCACTGAGAAAACCTGCTCCTTTACACTTCGTCACTACAGTGTTTGAGGGACATCCAAGATTCAAATTCACCTCTGGATATCCATAATCATATAATTCTTGGGCAGTTTCTATAAAGTAATCTGACCGATTCGTTAGGATTTGTGGAACCATGACCATTCCCTTATTATTCTCTGGCAAGATATCTTTTTTCTCTCTTGGCGTAAAACTGCCATGCATGGTAGGCGATATAAAGGGAGCGAAATATTTTTCCGCTCCCCCAAAATACTTGTGATGCAGTTTCCGATACAAGTATGTGGTAATGCCCTCCATTGGTGCAAAATAGAATCTCATGATGGTAACTTACTGACGAATCTTAATGTGTGTCTCACGAAGCTGCATCTCCGTTACTTCGTTTGGTGCACCACACATTAGATCTTGTGCATTACCATTCATTGGGAACGGAATAATTTCACGAATGTTCTCTTCCTCACGAAGAAGCATAATCATACGATCAACTCCTGGTGCCATACCAGCATGAGGTGGTGCACCATACTGGAACGCATTATATAAGGCTCCAAATTTTTCCTTTAAGTCTTCTTCTGAATATCCTGCAATTTCAAATGCCTTTACCATAATCTGTAAGTCATGGTTACGAACTGCTCCTGAAGATAGTTCTACACCATTACATACGATATCATACTGATATGCTAGAATTTCTTCTGGCTCTTTCTTTTCTAAGGCTTCCAATCCGCCTTGTGGCATAGAAAATGGATTATGGGTAAAGATAATCTTCTTCTGTTCTTCATCATATTCATACATTGGGAAGTCATTGACAAAGCAGAAACGGTATGCATTCTTCTCTAATAAATCAAGGCGTAATCCAAGTTCATTACGAAGCTGTCCTGCATAAATGGCTGCCTTCTTCTCCGTATCTGCAATAAAGAAAATAGTATCTCCTACTTCTAATCCTGCAAGGTCTTTGATTTCTGTTTTCATATCCTCTGGAATAAACTTGTCAATTGGTCCTTTATAACTCATATCTTCTTTGACTTCCAAATATCCAAGTCCACCCATTCCAATGGATTGTGCAAACTTCAATAATTTCTCATGAAATCCCTTGGACATATCAGCATGTACTTTGATTGCACGGACTGTCTTCTTATGAAATGGTTTAAAAGTACATCTCTGGAAGAAATCGGTCACATCAATAATACGGAGTGGGTTACGAAGATCTGGCTTGTCAGAACCAAACTCTAACATTGCCTGTTTATAACTAATTACTGGATATGGTCCTTGGGTTACTGCTGCCCCTTCTGGTGCAAACTTTTCAAAAGTTGCTGTAAGCACTTCTTCTCCAACACGGAATACATCTTCCTGTGTCGCAAAACTCATTTCAAAGTCTAACTGATAAAATTCTCCTGGTGAACGGTCTGCACGGGCATCCTCATCACGGAAACATGGTGCAATCTGGAAATATTTGTCAAACCCTGACACCATAAGAAGCTGTTTATACTGCTGAGGTGCTTGTGGAAGTGCATAAAATTTACCTTTGAATTTACGGGAAGGTACAATATAATCTCTTGCTCCTTCTGGTGAGGATGCACAAAGAATAGGAGTCTGAATCTCTAAAAATCCCATTTCTGTCATCTTTTCTCTTAAGAAAGAAATAACATTAGAACGGAAAATCATGTTATCCTTTACCTTCTTGTTACGCAAATCCAAATAACGGTATTTCAAACGTAAATCCTCACGTATTTCCTTACTTGTCATTACTTCAAAAGGAAGCTGGCTGTATACCTTTCCAAGAACCTCTATACTTTTTGCATCTAATTCTATTGTTCCAGTTGGTATCTTAGGATTATAGGTTTCTTCATCTCTATGCTCGATAAGACCTTCTATGCTAATACAATCTTCTTTATTGATTCCTTCTAGTAAAGCTGCATCACGGATAACCACCTGCAAGACACCATACATATCTCTTAGGTCAATGAAAGATACCCCGCCATGATCACGGATATTTTCCACCCATCCAGCCACTCTTAGGGTTGCATCTACATCGGCTTCACTAATAGCATCTAAGGTTCTGTTACGATATTGATTGTTTGTGTTTGTTTCCATTTACTAAAAACTCCTTTCATTTCACATAGCCAAGACAATCACGAATATAGGACAGCATGCCGGACTACCTTTATTAAAATTTTTCAAAAGAAAAAGCCCTGAACATATCAAAAAAATATGTTCAGGGCGAATCTATATCCGCGGTACCACCCGACTTACTGTTTACAGTCACTTTTTGGTTAAAAACCAGTTATTTAACGCATAACCAAACGGCGCACCTACTAAATAATTCTTACTATCTTTCAGATTACAACTGATAAAGTGTTATTCATACAGATTCACTTTATAGAGTTCCCACTATCCTCTACTCACTGGAAACGATAATCTGTACTACTTCTCTTCGTCATCGTCCTATGTCTTTATTACTTCTATGCAAAGCAATTCATTATATTGACTTGCATAGAATGCAGATATTTTGATTATATGCGAATTACCAGGAAAAGTCAATATGAAATAATTTTTTATAACAATTCAAATATGAAAAAATATATGCTTATATATCTGAACCGTTATATTGAAAATCTTACTGTATACCTAATCATTTTCTACCACATGACCGTCTGAAATACATATTTTTCGATCACAACAGTTGGCTACATCCATATCATGGGTAACAATAATAACAGTCTTTCCTAATTTTTGTAAATCCCGAAGAATGTTCATAACCTGCTGGGTATTTTTACTGTCTAATGCCCCTGTTGGCTCATCTGCCAATATATATTTCGGATCCATCATAAGTGCACGGGCTATGGCAGTTCTTTGTTTTTCTCCGCCTGATAATTTCTCTACTTTCTGGGTAGCCAAGTCTTTTATACCAAGCATCTCCATATTTTTATAAGCCTTTTCCTTTATATTCTTTTTGCTCTGGCTACCAAGCAGATAAGGCAGAATAATATTTTCATAAACGGTATCTTCATTTAGCAGTCCAAAATCCTGCATAATATATCCAAAGGTCTGGTTTCGGAGTTTTGCAATTTTACTGTCTCTTAATTTGTCTATATCCTGCCCATCTATGTAATACTCTCCAGTTGTCTTTTTATCCACAGCACCAATAATATGTAACAATGTGGATTTTCCTGCACCAGATTTACCAATGATTGCAACCATTTCTCCCTCGTTAATCTCTACATCTACATTCTGAAGAATCCATTTTTTTTCATGGAAAGAAACCACTTCTTTCCCAATATCTTTCATTACAATTCCCATTTATAAACCTACACTTTCTGCTTATATAAAGCAAACAAATCTTTTTTACCAAGTCGTATCATCTCTGGAATAATTGTGATGTGGAATAATATAACAAGATATACTGCTGCTGCCACAAAAGTAAAAATATTGATTTCCAGCAAATCAACTGTATATGTCTCATCCAGCCCATGATAATACCAAAAAATAAAGATACACTCACCTAATATTAATGGAATAATCGCACTGAGATAGGTATACAGCATACACTTTCTCTTAGTGAATCCATACATATAATATATAGTCATCCGTTTCTCATTTTTAAGCTCCACCATGTTATTGATACCGCCAACTCCAGCTAATGTAATCATAGAAAATACAAATAACACAATGCCATTTACAATACAAAATTCCCGATTGGATGCATTATAATTTTCACTCATTTTCTTCACATTGGTTATATATCCATATTGATTAATCTCTTTTACAATCTCCTCTTCCCTGTCTGCCAATTCATCCGGTAACAATATTAATCTAGACCCCCATTCCGTCCTTGAATCCACTTGTTCCTTTCGTACACATTTTAAATGCTCGCAATCACAGGGGACGATAAAATCGGAGGTCATTTTATAAAATACTTCGTCTAAATTAGCATACCCTGTTGTTCCTCCGACTTGTGTTAAAAGCACATATTCTTCCGGCGATATAATTCCAACAACTTGAAAAGTAAGTTGTGGATCCTTTGTTTCAAAACGCTCTCCTACCTGATACTTATTTCCTGCTGCGATTACCGGAATATATTCATACTCTTTCCTGCTGTCTATCCATTCTCCATCTTCTAACTTAGGAGAATATACATCAAACAACTCTTCACTATAACCAAGCATATCTATCCATTCCTTTGTGGGATCCATAGTCAGGCTGCAAGTTCTTAGATTTATTACATTATATTTGTCAAGACATTTGTCCACTTCCGTTGTATTTTCTCTATAGTAACTATATTCGGAAAAAGCATATACATTTTTATCGACAACCGCATTGCCAAGTTCTTTTGTGGCATACATTGCCTGAAGTTTACCAATCATGGACACCAGTATCAATAAGACAATTACTACCTCTGCTGTCAAGAAAATATAATACCCTTTATTTTTTATGATTTGCCGAATCCACAATTTCATTCTGTCCATCTTCTACTCCTTTACCACATAAATTTCCTGCTTTCTATTGGCATTGCATGTAACGATTATCAAGAAAACCATAACCAGCAGATAATAAATGCCCTGTATCTTAAGATAGATGCCAAAGTCTCCACCATATACAATCTCTAATTTTGAAAGTATGCCACAGGTAAACATAAAGATTATACATCCAACTAGCTGCCCCACCAGCAACAATACACCATTTTGTGCAATCAAAAGCAAATTCCGCTTTCTTTTGCTGCAACCTAACACTCCATAGATGTTATATTTTCTTTTCTCTGATCGAATCCAAAACAAAAGAATAAAAAATAAATTCAACGTCATAATAAAAAAGATAAGAAGAATTTGTCCAAATTCCAACCAGAAACTGTAATTTAACAGGGCAGGTATTTCGGATTCTATGTGATAGTTCTTTACTCCTGAAAAGTTCTCTAATGCTTTCCCTATCTGTTCTTTATCCTTGTTTCTCAATGCTTTTATATAAGATACCTGTATGTATTTGGTGTTAAAGTTATCTATATAGTAATTAATAGGAACTTCATAATCTGCATCACTGCAATTGCCCTTCGTACCTATAATTTTCATTCTATGTCCTTTTACTTCCACTTCTCTCCCTACCGGATTTTTTCCAATTCCTATGGTTTTACCAAGCTTACCATATTCCAGTATAAAACTTGACACTAAAAGACAAGGTTTCTCCTCATCTATGCTATAACCTTCTCCCGCCAACAGCCTTCCCTCATAGGAATCAAAGCAAGCTCCAACAAGCTGTGCCCTGCTTTCCATAATCTCTTCCGTAGTTTCACTAACCCCTTCTATTCTTTCCTTATAAGAAGTCTCCGAAACTATTATACATTCTCTTTCCTGTTCTTTAAAGGAGACTAATATATCTTGTATCTCTTCTTTGGATATCTGATTATTCAATTCTATAGAAATTGTATCTGTCACTTTTCCATCAATATAGTAATTACATAATAAATATCCGGCATAAAATAATACCCCATAAGAAATAACAGTAATACTGAGCATTACAACCCAGAAAGAATATTTTCTTTTTTTTGCAAGATGCAGAATATTTCTTAATAGCAGACTAATAAATTTCAATTTAGTTTCTTCCTTTCCAAGATAATTGAGTTTTCCTTACAATCTTGTTTTAAGAAAAAGAGCCAATCTTACAATATATTGGCTCTTTTCTATCAACTGCAAAATTTTGTCTTTATCATCTCCATGCACTGTTACCATAAGTTTCATCCCATGATGAACTGGATTTATTTTTCTTTCCCTTATGTATACTATCTGCTCGCTTAATTTGGCGATAACTGAAAGATAACTCGCAAAGTCCTGTCCTCCCTTCCCCTGATATAGCATCCCATCCTGTTTTTGTTATGGCTTGACTATACACCGTTTTCCCATTTGTGTTAGTCACCGCAAGTTTAACATAGGCTGCATATTTATTTACATCATCTCCACCCTTGCCATAACAGGTAGTTGCAACTGCCTTATCTGCCAATATTGGTACCTTTCGTAATGTCAGAGATAACGTTTTTATACTCATAAGCGAAGCCGCATCTGCCGACGCAACACCTCCCAATGCAATTCCTCCTGCAAGTACCATTGCTATAACTTTCTTTTTCAACATCATTGTTCTCCCCTTTGATTATTTTTCATTTCTAGTCAACTTTTATGATTATACTGTCTCAAAATTATTATGTCAAGTTTTTTGTCGAAATATATTCTCTCCACAAAAACAAAATCAGTCCATATACATCCACTTCCGCAAATATAAATGAACTGATTTTATTGTCTTTATTAATATATATCCTTTGTTTCTAGTATTCTAACAACTAATTTTCTTTTTACTTCCTTATTTTACACTCCCTTTAAATCCAGCATTCTTTGCTAACTTCTTATATGCTGATTTTTTACCAGAAGGAACTATAAGTTTTGCACTCTTAGGAATATTTGCAAATGCCTTAGAACCAATAGACTTCACATTCTTAGAAAGAATGGTAATCTTTTTCACTGCTTTATCTCCAGAAAATGCCTGTTTTCCAATTTTTGTAATATTCTTTCCGATGGTAACAGAGGTTGCTTTTGTACAACCCTGGAATGCCTTATTTGCAATTGCAGTTACTTTAAAGGTCTGGTTGTTTATCTTAACGGTTGCTGGTATGGTGATAGTCTTTAATGTTTTTTTAGAAACACCTGTTATGGTTACTGTTTTTGTCGCATTAGTATTCTTTGTTACTTTATACTTTATATTTTTTATTGTTTTTGTTGTTCCAACTGGGTTTACAGGCTTAGCAGGTTTTTCAGTGGAAGGTGACTGTCCTTTTACATAAGTAAATACCACTTTATCATACCCCAGCGAAATTACTTCGATGTTGTATGTTCCATCTTCCGCAAAAATATTTCCAGTATACAGTGTATTATATGTTACCTGTCTTCCCTGTGCAACTGCTTCTACATAGTCATAAGATGCATTTGTATCTAACTTTCCATCTGCATTAAAAATATTTGCTACATAGAGATTTTGTCTTCCTGATTTTTCTGGCAAATATTTTACTGCAACTCCAGAACCTGTTGTAACGGTTACCTCGCTAATATTCTTCACAAAATTTGTTATATTATCTGCACCTAACACAGGATTTAATGTAATCTGGTTGTTTACTACTGATATCTTAGATCCAGTTACTAAAACATTTGCAGATACACCTGTATATTTATCCTTTTTGTCTTTTACTTGAATGGTATAATTTCCAGGTACTAAATTAGAAACGGTTATGTCACAAACGACTCCGTCAGTTGAAACTTTCTCTGTATTTGTTACTTTTATGTTTGCATCTTTTGTTACCATAGAAAATTCAGGCTCATAATCTGCTGCCATATCTGTTAAGGTTACTTTAATCTTTGTATCTGTAGCTACTACTGCATTTTCTGCAGTCATTTTCATATTAGTCTTTTCTCCAACCTTCTGATCTGGAATATCACATACAAAAGTTCCTTTATTGGTAATATAAGTTAAATCTGTAATGGTCTGTCCAATGGTTGTTTTATATACATCACTACGGAGTGGGCATCCATGGACTTCTGTTACTCCACCTACTGACCATGCAATTTCGCTGTTTCTCCAAATATTTTCCTGAGAATACATTCCATATTTGTCACCTTCTTTAGTGTTTAAGATAACACCATACACAATAGCTGTTCCTGCTTTTAAATTTGCATCAAACTCCTCCCCCGATAAATCTAATTGATAGTCACCATATCTGGACTCTGCGGTAAAACTTGCACTTATATTTCTAAGTGTGGCAGATGTGGCATCTGTTGGTAAGGCATAACTAACTTTACCATCTGCTGTTACATCTGCTTCTAAATAAGCAGCAGGCTTTGTTTTCATTTCCATAAACTGTTCTTCTTGATAAGTTCCACTCCCAATCAAAACTGCCTTTTCGCTTTCGTCTACTACAACAGGAAGTGTTACACCATTGATATAGCCAACTGTTCCATCTTGTGATAAAGAATTATAAGTTCCAGCATTTAAACCATTTTCCGTATTCATTTTGTACTTATTTAATGTTGCAGAGGTAACTGCATCTACATAATTTACAGTGTCAGAAACTCCTTTTGTGGTGTCAATGCCATAAGCCCCATAAAAGTCATGATAGGAAACATTCATATTTATGATATACTGTTTTGTTTCCTCAGCCTCTACAGACGCTACTGGCACAGAACCTGCTGTAAGTGCTGCTGCCATCATTACTGGTATCCACTTTCTCTTTACATTACTCATTGTATTACTTCTCCTTTTCTGAAAAAATCTTCCATAATCCTCAATTATTCACAACTTTTATTGCAGACTGCTGCTATCGCAGCTAGAAGCCGCTTTGCAGCGTCATCTGTCTGCAATCATCGTCAATTGACCTATTAAGCATAACTAAGTCTTTACCGCTAAGCCTTCGGCTTATATAAGACTTAGTTATGCTTAAGGCCGTGATTAATCTCGGATAATTAACAGTTGCCGGGCTTCTGCCCATTTATACGTAACCATAAAGTTACTTTAAAACCTTCTATATTTAGAAGATTCCTTGCTAATATTTATTTCTTTACTGTAACTGTCAAGAACCATGAACCGTTACTCTCAACTAATCACTTATGTAGCTTGCTCATATACTTTTGCAAAACGGAATTATTAAAAATTCCCACCTTAATATTTGACTTTGGACAAACACCTATACATCTTCCACATCGAATACACTCATTAGATTCCAAACTTGCCCCTTCTACCTTATGGTGAACTGGACATTGTTTTTTACAAGCATTACAATTAGGTATACAATTTGTTTCCTCCCGTTTCAGCAACGCTGCTGGTATAATGGGCAGCAGGGAAAATACAGCTCCCAATGGGCAAAGAAACTGACAAAAGAAACGTTCTTCAAATATCATTCCTATTAATATCAATAATAAATATAAAAATCCAATGAAATATCCATTAATATTAAAATCTAACATACGCATTCTGGAAAAAGCTGCCCAAGGACTGTTATTTTCTATAACATTAGCCACACCTAACATGCAGGCAAATAAAAGAAACAACAAATGTATATATTTTATTTTCTGCAATGCGATACATATCTTTTCAGGAATTTTTGGTAACCTCTTTTTTAATTTTTTTTGTACCCATACAGAAATTTCATACATGGCATCCCCAAGACTTCCAAAAGCACAAGCGAATCCACAAAACCATCTGCCTGCTAAAATTGTAATAACAGATAAAATAACAAATGTTTGCAAAAAGGCATTCCAGCTTAAAACCTCTCCTTGCCCAATCTGTCGAAATAATCCTTTCAATCCACTAAATGCTTCACTAAATAAAGAAGGCAGAAAAATAAAAAATATTACTTGAACAATTCTTCTTACTATATTCTGTATTTTCTTTCTTCTCATACGCTTTTTTGCTGGCGTAATTGTTTTCCTTTGTTCCATTTTTTTAATTCCTTTCTGCCTATTTACTTTAATGCCCCTTTCAGTGCATCAGCCACAGCATTTTTCAAGCCAGTGGAACTATACGTTGCTCCTGATATAGTATCTACCTCCGTAGACTGTTTTTCTTTTATGGTATCAAGAATAGACTTCGCCATAGAAAGATAAGCTTCATCTTCTTTGGGAGCAGAAATAATTGATATATTTCTAATTTCATCTTTTTCTAATTCTACAGAAACTGTAATTATACCGCCAAACCCTTGCGCACTGCCCTCAAAAGTTCCATTATTATAAACAAAGTCATTTTCTGTCTTAGCTGCCTGCTCTATCATTCTGTTATAAGACTCTACCTCAGCGATTTTTTTTTGATTTGCCTGCTGTGCCTCTTCCCATTTTTGTGCTTTTGTCTGATATACAAATAAGCTAGACAATACAACCACTAATGCTGCTATTCTTATTAAAAAATAACGGTTCATTATCTCCTCCTGTTACATATCCTTCTTTAATTCTCTGATATTTTTTTTACACCATCTAAAAATGCCCTCCATATTGCATCAGAAGAACAGGTTGCTGCAGTTACTGCATCCACTTTTGTTGCCTGATTATTAGAAACCAACTGATTAAATATGCCCATCTTTGTTCCAAACCCTTCTGCGGCACGTTTTAAATAAAACCAGTTACCCTCAGATTGCGCCAATTTTTTTGTCTCTTCTGCAAAAGAAATAGCCGAAACAGAATATGTATTCTCTTCTTCTGTGATCTCCTCATCACCCTTTGTAGTTGTTTTTCTTATTTTTTCTCCAGTAATCATAAGATTTATACAAATTGGATATTCTATAAAATCCTCATATTCATCTGGATAACAGATAGCATTTCCCATTACTACCTTTTCATAAGGAATAGTGGTTACAGTTACTATACTGCCATCCTCCTTTACTTCAGCCGTTGGTACAGGCTTTGGAACTTTTGTTGGTGTTGGCTGTATAGTTACTTTCGGCTTAGCTGTCACTTTTGGTTTCTTTACAGCAGAATTATTTTTTACCGCTTTTTGAAGTGCTTCTCTTACGGCATCCTTAATTCCATTAGAAGAATAGGTCGCTCCACTTATCACATCTACTTCTGGTGATTGTTTTTTCTTCATAGTAACAAGAATTTTCTTTGCATTCGCAAAATAGCTTGGAGTTTCATATTCTGCTGACACAATATCAATAGCATCAATTTTATTTTTCTTAATAACTACTTTTGCTTTAATAGTTCCTCCAAATCCTTCCCCACTGCCATAATAAGTTCCATTCTCAAATTTTGTATCCTTGGGCAATTTTGTTGGCATTGGAGTACTTTTCTTTCTATCATTTTGGGGATTCTGTTTTGGTTTTGGTGTATTAGAGTTAATATCTGTTCTATTTTTTGTAGTTAAGTTAGTAGCTCCCGCCTTATTTAATGCCACTATAACAGCATTGATAATTCCATTAGATGAATAAGTAGCTCCACTTACAGCATCTACATTAGGATTCTGTGCAGATACAATTTTTGCAGTAATTGGTTTAGCCTTTGCAAGGAAAGAAGGTGTCTCCCCAGCAGCAGAAATAATATCTACACTGGTAATTTTTCCTTCTCTGATTACTACCTTTACTGTAATCATCCCTCCATATCCTTGTGCAGAGCCAGTATATGTACCATCCTTGTAGCCACATTCTTTCTTGGTATACAGAAGCTTTTTGCTTTTTTGCTTCTTTTCATTAGTCTCCCCTAACATCGGAGCAGGAGTAGACAGCTCCAAAGCTGACTCCTTATTTTGTATATTAGAATTATCCTCAACTGCAGCAAGACGTTCTGGTATTGGTTTTAATTCTGGTCCATTTCCAAAAGCAAACATTCCGATGACACTTGCCAGTGCCAGTCCAGGAATTGCCAATACCGTAAATCCATATTTTTTCATGTTGTCACTCTCCTTGTATGATTTTTATTCTTTCTTCTGTTTGAAATTTGTCTTGTAAACCTTCTGTTACATAAATATCTCCATTCTTCTCTACCAGAATGGTTTCAAAATCTTCTTTATGTTTCTTCCAATATGCAGCAGCCTTTTCTCTTCCCATAACAAAAAGAGCTGTAGATAATCCATCTGCTAAAGTTCCATCTTCGCTTACTATTGTGACAGAAGTTAAACCACTTTCGGAAGGCGTTCCTGTAGCAGTATCTAAAATATGATGATAGGTTTTCCCTGCTTCTTCAAAATACCTCTCATAACCACCAGAAGTAATAACCGCACAGTCTTTTACAGAAAGCACCCCAAGCATGTTGCCTTCTTTATCTCCTGGCTTTTGTACTCCTATCTTCCAGTCACTTTTATCTGGCTTACTGCCAAGAACCTGTACATTACCTCCTAAAGAAACCATTCCTGATGTAACTCCCATCTCTCTCCATATCTTGGTAATGCGGGCAGAAGTAAATCCTTTTGCAATTCCTCCCAAATCCATCTGCTGCCCATTTCCAAGAATAAGTTTCCCATTTTTTTCATCCAAAACAACCTGCGTATCATCTACTAATGATAACTTTTCCTTTATTTGTTCTTTCGTTGGTACTTGGTATTTTCCAGAAGTGAATCCCCACAATTCCATGAGCGGATATACTGTCATGGAAAATGCATGATTTGTATTATTGGATAACTCTAAAGCCTTCTTCACAACAGAAATAGTATCAGTTGATATCTCACCATTTCCATCCTGATTGATTTTTGCTATCTCACTATTTTCCTGTCCAACAGACCATATTCCATCCAGTCGTTCAATTTCCTCAATACCAGCTTTTACAGCTTCTTCTCCTTTACTTCCATAAGCAGTAAGAGACATATAGGTATCCATAGCAAATATACCTTGGCTATACTCCTTAGCTTCAATATTATTTCCCATTTTTTTACTACATCCAGTAAGATAGACACATAAAACAGCCAATCCAATTACACCGCCATAATATAACAGCATTTTGAATTTTCTTTTGATATACTGCATAAAACTTCTCCTTTGGTTTATATTTACCTTCCATTCTCAATTATTCTTTTTTCATATCTTGAGGCAATTTTGTAAGTACAATACCTCCAAGTGTTCCTACCACTATCCCTGCAACAATTGCACTTATAGTTAAAACCGCCAAGTACCAGGTAATAGATGTAGTTTCTACCATAACCATAGCAACAAGAATCTGCCCTACATTATGAAAAATACTTCCTGCCACACTAACCGTAACAATTGCAAAACGTTTTGTGCTTTTTAAACCTACCATTACCAAATAGGCAAGAATACCTCCTGCTGCTGAATAACACAAACTTTGAAGATTCCCAAAGGTAAATGCTACTAATAAAATCCTTACCAGATTTATGACAAATGCTGCTTTCGCATTTAGATAATAAAGAGCAATCAATACCACCAAATTGGTAAGTCCCACTTTCATTCCTGGCATCATTTGAATCGGAATTAGACTTTCCAGATAACTTAAAATAAAGGCTAATGCAATACAAAGCCCATATAATGCAACCCGATAAGCCTTTCCATTCATCCTAATTTTCCTCCTTGTTATCCTTAATTTCCACCACTACCTTATGGGGAAGACAGATAATACTTTGTCCTGGATACTGGATCTTTCCAGTATTGACACATATTTTGTCAGGGCAGTCGGCATCCAAAAGCCAAACCTTCCCATTGTAAATTCGTAAAATATTTTCCCCATGTTGACTCTTAATTGTATAAGTCACTTCCTCCTCCTGCCAAAACGTTTGTATACATTCTCCATTCACCTGAACCAAAACCTGATTTCCATGATGTTTCTGGCTAAGAATATAGAAAAGTAATCCAAATCCTATTATTAAGAAAATTCCTATTAAACAAATATCTGCAACATGTTTTTTCAAAAACTCTCTCTTCATTTCTGCAACCTTTCTTATACTCCACATTAAACCATTCCTTTTCTTATTTTTCAAGTAGCAGTTTTCCATTTATTTTCCGAAAACCCTCTCTATTCAACGGCTAGCAAAGTTATTGAATATTTTTTTCTATAACTATTCAGAACCATGAACAGCTACCTTTTATTTTACATACAGCAATTTGTGGGTACAATTTCCAGCTCTATCCCATACACGAATCTGATACTTTCCACTTTTATTGATTTTTGTCCCATTGGATATCTTTTTCCCATTCAGAGTAATTTTCTTTATGCCGCTTCCTTTGTCAGCTGCCTTAATAGAAAATCCCTTGGAATATGTTTTCTTATTCACTATATTCAAAGTTGGCTTTTTCAAATCAATAGTAAAACCATTTGTTTTTTTCACCTTTTTATTTCCATTCTCATCTATCACTTGTATATATAATACACAATTTGTTATATTCTTATGATATTTCCAGACATGTCCCTTTAATGTCTTCCATGCTGACTTTTTACAACTCTTTCCCTTTTCGACAAGCTGCCACTGTATCTTTTTAATTCTTTTAGTAGAAAATGCAATGGTAACAGGAGCTTTTTTATAAATTTGATAGGAAATCTTTCCACTATTTTGAAATTTTATCTTGCCTGAGCCTGCAATAGAAATTTCTCCTATAAATTTAGGTGCTGGTGTTGAAGAAATAGAATTATCTGGTGTTTCTAAAGGCTCTACAGTTGGTTTATTAGGTTCCCTAGTATTTACTGGTGTTCCCTTACCGACCCAGATAGAGACAGGATAATTCTTCCCATTGTACTGTACCTGTAATACATTTTCTCCTTCCTTTAACTTATATGGCAAAATGAAAATCTCTGGATTCTCAATTACCACTGGTTTTCCTTGATAAGTCTGCTTAATTCCAAAAAAACTGGTATCAATAATACTATCAGACATTATCAGCAAATCTTCTCTTATCAAATAAACTTCTGTAGTAATTTCTTCTTCTTCTGCACCCAATATTATAAATTCTGCCGTCTTTTTACATTCTGGTACAAACGGAAGATTTCCAGTATAAGACAAACAGATAGTGTTTTCTCCCTTGTCAATCTGATACTCATTTATTATATAGTTCTGTACTTTTTCCCTTTTCCCACTTTCTCTTATTATTTCAAAATAAATCTTTTCTGCGTCAAGATATTCTCCAACAGGCAACCAATCATCCTCATACTTTACTGATAGACTTTGCACACGGTTTGGAACACCAACAATCTTTACAGACATTTCACACCCATCACACAAAATATTATATAACTTTTCTCCCAGTGCCACTTCATCAAATAATATTGTTATGGAAGGGTTTTCCAAATATAATGTTTCACCATTATCAAAAGTTGCTAGGATAGAAAATTTGTCTATATCTGGTTTTGTACCTTCCAATGCAGTTCCTGCTCCTTGGGCAGTACTTCCAATATAAACTGCCGATCCGCTAACAAGTTGTTTTTTTGCAGCCTTCACCATAGAAAGTCTCCCAGTAATTTCATAATCCTTCTTTACTGTTATCAATAGGCTATTTTCCTGCCCTTGTTTCAAATATCCTCTTCCTTCTAATGTCAAATTATAATCTTCTTTTGATAAAATCTCTTTGTATTTCCCATTATCAAATAAAACAGTTACTAAAAGCTGTCCAGAAATTAAATCTTCCTTCATTCCCTCAACCAAATGTGCATTTTCTGCTAATTGTATATCCAAATGGGTAGGCAGAGCATTATGTCCTTGAATTTCTCCTAAAATATATTTCTTTCCACTATATGCTATAACAGGAGACTGCACCTCACCTGCCCTAAGAGGGTCACAAAGCAATACTGCACCTTTGTTATAATTGGTCACTTCTTTGCTGTCCTGCCATTGTTCTATATACCTGTTTATTCGTCCCCAGGGAGCATAACATACAACTTTAATTGCATCCTCTTTTTCATCTGTTACAATCTTTAAATCTTGTGCCTTCATTTTTCTTTCTTTATCCTTAGCCACAAAAAAAGCAGTATTTCTTACATTTCCAACCTCAATACCAGCCACAATATCTGTAGAAATTTCTCTATTTTTGATAAAAATTGGTGAAGTCGTTATTGCATATAGCTTTTCTTTTGGTAAAATGGTAAGATGTTCTGCAACAGCATCAGTATAATAAAAATATCCATTTTTCACCACAAGGTCTATATTTTCCTTTGCTGACACATTCTTATAACACACCAGGTTCACATTTCCTCGGGAAAAATCCTCCTTCACTTCTAGCTCTACTGTATCTTCTAAAATAAGGTTGCAATCTCTTGGAATACTGTCAAATACTCCTCCTTCTACCTGTATTTTACCACTAGAAACAATAATGTCTGCTAAATTCCCACATCCAGCAAAAGTGTCTATAGATGCTCCATAAACAGATAATCCCATTTGGCATTGAATTTTTCCCAAATTTTTACATCCATAAAAAACCCGTTCTTCTACTATTACATTACAAGCAATATCTACTTCTTCCAATGTCTCAAAAAAGGCTAGACTCTCTTTTCCCAATGTAATCTGTCCAATTTCTTTTGGGATATATATTCTTTTTATTTCCGAAGTCTTTTTCTCTCCCACAATGCTTGTAAGTTTTCCAACAGGATAAGTATTTCCCTCCTTATCTTGCACATATTGAGGTATTGTTATCTGAACTCTTTCCTTATCTATATACTCTGTTAAATCTGCATATTCTACACCCTCAGACTGATAAATTTTATACTTCCAATCTTCACTTGCATTTGCAGATATTCTGTTACTGTTCACACCTACGGTGCAAACAGTAACAGAATCCAGCCTATTTAGAATTCGCATTCGGCGAAAGGCTGGATTCTTGGCTGTTTTACGTTCCCGGCACATAGCTTGACAGCAAGTGTCAAGCTTGTGAGTGAACAGTAACGGTATTCTTTCACTTCCAAATAGACAAAAGAAAAAAAGCATTCCAATATATACAAAAATGCTTTTTACTCTTGATTTTGTGTTTTCTGTTTTTAATCTTTTGTTCATATACTTTCCTTTCTGTTTTCTTTGTATTAATTGACTGTCATCTGGTAACTGTTCAAAACTATGAATAGTTACTTTATTAATAACTCTTACATGGCAAAACTGTAACAAATTTTAACATATATAATTTTTTTTTGCAAGTATTTCTTATTTATAGTGTATAAATAGATGTGAACAGGTTATTGTTCACTCACAAGCTTGATATTAATAAATGTAACTTTTATGAGGAGAAATGATAACAATGACTTCAGCAATTTTAGGAACAGGCAGTGCTTTGCCTGAAAAAATAGTAACAAATGATGATTTAGCAAAAATAGTAGAAACCAGTGATGCTTGGATTTCTGAAAGAACAGGTATCCGATCTAGAAGAATTGCCGTAGGGGAAACCACCACTACACTTTCCATAGATGCAGGCAGACGTGCTTTGGAGGATGCTGGTATTTCTCCAGAAGACATCGGATTAATTCTGGTTGCTACCCTTACTCCAGATGGCAGCATGCCAAATACAGCATGTAAAGTGCAAGCAGCTCTTGGTGCGGTCAATGCGATGTGTTATGAATTAAATGCTGCTTGTTCTGGATTTATGTATGGTGTGCAGACTGCTCATGCATTTATCTGTTCTGGTATTATAAAATATGCTCTGGTTATTGGTGCAGAAACTCTTTCTAAAATATTAGACTGGACAGACCGAGGAACTTGTGTATTATTTGGAGACGGCGCAGGAGCTGCTATCATTGGTGCTTCCAAAAAAGGCATAATCTCTGTAGAAGGGGGTGCGGATGGCAGCAAAGGTGCTTTTCTTACCACTGGCAATGCACCTTTATGTAATCCATACACCAAACATGAGGCTACCAATCCTTATGTAGAAATGGATGGACAGGAAGTATTTAAATTTGCAGTCCGAAAAATCCCATCAATTGTACAAGCCCTTACAGAAAAGGTAGATATAGAAATCAATCAACTGGATTGTATTCTTCTTCATCAGGCAAATCAAAGAATTATCCAGACTGCTGCAAAACGCTTAAAACTACCAGAAGAACTCTTTCCAATGAATCTTGACCAATACGGAAATACCTCAGCCGCTAGTGTTGCCATCCTTTTAGATGAAGTACATAGGTCTGGTAAAATAAAATCTGGTGATTTAATTGCTCTTGCCGGATTTGGTGGAGGACTTACTTGGGCTGGTATTTTGATGTACTGGATATAAAATTTAAAAATTTCACAAGAAAGTTCTCAAATAAGAGACAGAGCTTTCTTGTGAAAATTCTATTTCATATCTTATTATACTATTTATAGTTCTAACTTATTCTCTATGGAGTTAATAATATAAAAGCCTTTATCATTCAAGGAATTTTCCCTGTTATAGTACATAGGAGAATCATCCATTTGACGGAAAATTCCTCCAGCTTCCTCTACTATACACTGCATAGCTGCGGTATCCCATTCCATAGTAGGATTAAAACGATAGTAAACCTCTGCCTCCCCTTTTGCAATCACACAGCCTTTTAGGGAGCTTCCCATTGAGACGAAATTGGTAAGCTGGTATTTCTCCAGAAGTTCATCCATTTCCTTACATCCATGAGAGTTACTCATAACCACCCTTAAGTCATCAGTGCGGTTACTTACTTGTAATCTCCTTTTTTCTCCTTTTGTTTCCAAAAACGCTCCATAACCCTTTGCTCCATAAAATAATTCTTCTGTGACAGGAACATAAATTACACCCAGTACTGACTCTTTTCTATATGAAAGAGCAATATTTACTGTAAACTGCCCATTTCTTTTTATAAATTCTTTTGTACCATCTAGGGGATCTACAATAAAACAAAACTCATTTTCTAACCGCTTCTTATCATCCTTCTCTTCTTCTGATAAAATGGCGTATTCAGGAAATTCCTTCCGCAAACATTCTACAATAATAGAATTTGCTGACTTGTCTGCCACTGTTAAAGGCATATCTCCATCTTTATATTCTACCTGCATATCCTCGCAGGAATTGTAAATCTCCATAATAGCTTCTCCTGCTTTTACAGAAACTATTTTTACAATTTCCAATATTCTATTATAGTCCATTATACATTTATCCTTTCTTTTTATAATAAATTCAGGCAATTACCTATATAATAAATTAAGTAATTGAGAAAACCACTCTACCCATTCCATTTTTATGCAAAATTCACATATTAACTCAAAATAATTTATATTAACAATTTTTTTTTAGTTACTTATTGGAATAAAGCGGGCAAGATTTGCATATCTAATTGCCCAATTTCATCCCTGTTCTATATATTCTTACGGTCAATGCAGTAAATGTAAAGACCAATCTAAACTTTTACTTAGAGTACCTTTAATTATATAATATAGAAAATAGAGAAGCTTTTTCTTATAATAAAGTAGACATGCCTACACATTCGCAGGCATGTCCAACTATTACATAAACTTCTTTAGTTCCTCCATAATATAATCCGCACATTCCTCTACAGTTTTGCCAACCGTATCTACTACGATATCTGGATGCTCTGGAATTTCATAAGGACTGCTAATACCAGAAAAATTCGGAATTTCTCCAGAACGTGCCTTTTTATATAAGCCTTTTACATCTCTTTTCTCACATTCACTTAATGGGGTTGCTACATAAATCTCTATAAAATCTCCTTCCCCCACTATCTTTCTTGCATTCTCTCTATCTGCCTCATAAGGAGAAATAAATGAGGTAATTGCAATAATTCCTGCATCATTCATCAACTTACAAACTTCTGAAATACGACGGATATTCTCAATTCGGTCCTGTTCTTTAAATCCTAAGTTCCTATTTAGACCCATACGGATATTATCACCGTCTAGTGACATGGTATGTTTGCCCTGACCAAACAATCTCTTCTCAATTTCATTTGCCAATGTAGATTTCCCTGAACCAGACAATCCAGTAAACCAAAGAGTCTTTGGTACTTGATCTTTTTGTTTTGCCCTAGAATCCCTAGTAATATCCATATTCTGCCATATTACATTATCTCCTCTACGTAGAGAATGTTCAATGACTCCACAGGCAGAAGTCATGTGAGTTACTCTATCTACCAGAATAAATCCACCCATATCTTTGTTATGCTGGAAATTATCATAAATAATCTTATCTGAAACAGAAATATCACAAACTGCAATTTCATTCTTAGTAATATGATCTGTTGGCACATGTACACCACTGTTTACATCTATTCTATATTTTAAGTTCATTACTACTGCTGGAATTTTTTTTGTTCCAATCTGTAAAATATAGTTCTTTCCTGCAACTAATTTACCATCATCCATCCAAAGAAGCTTTGCCGTGAATACTGTACTTACCTTTAACTTACTATTCTTACAAATAACACAACCTCTGGAAACATCTACTTCTTTATCAAGCTGAATCGTTACCGCTTGTCCTTTCCAAGCCTGTTCCACCTTACAATCTGTATTATAGATTTCTTTTACCTTGGCTGTTTCGCCACTAGGAAGTGTTGTTATCTCATCACCAACATGGACAACACCACTGGAAATTTGCCCCTGAAAACCACGGAATGTATGATTAGGACGGCTTACACGCTGTATCGGTAGAACAAATTCATCTTCTATAGATACCTGGCCTACAGAAATATTCTCCAAGTAAGTAAGTAATGGTTCACCAGTAAACCATGTCATATTTTCTGATTTTGTTGTAATAAAATCCCCTTCTGTAGCAGAAACAGGAACTACATAAATACTTTCAAAACTAAATTCATCAGAAAACTCCCGAACACTCTTTTCAATTTCCTTAAAAGTCTTCTGGTCGTATTTCACTAAATCCATCTTATTTACTGCAAATACCATGTGTTTAATACCCATCAAAGCACAAATTCTGGTATGACGTTTTGTTTGAATCATAATACCCTTAGATGCATCCAGCAAAATAATTGCCAAATCTGCAAAGGAAGCACCTACTGCCATATTACGGGTATACTCCTCATGTCCTGGAGTATCTGCTACAATAAAACTTCTTTTATCCGTAGTGAAATAACGATATGCCACATCAATCGTAATACCTTGTTCACGTTCTGCCATAAGCCCATCTAAAAGAAGTGAATAGTCAATCTTCCCACTATTACTTCCCACTTTACTATCAAGAGCAAGAGCCTTCTCCTGGTCTGCAAATAGTAGCTTTGCATCATATAGCATGTGTCCAATTAAGGTAGACTTTCCATCATCTACACTTCCGCAAGTAATAAATTTTAACATACTCTGCATCTTAGAAATACCCCTCTCTCTTTCTTCTTTCCATACTGCCAGTTGCTTCATGATCGATAACCCGGCTGGTTCTTTCCGAAGAAACGGCACTAAGGGTTTCTTCGATTATGGCATCCAAAGTATCTGCGTCGGACTCAACACCACCTGTAAGAGGATAACATCCTAGAGTACGGAAACGGATTTTCTTCTGTTCTACCTGTTCGCCAGGCAACAATTTCATTCTATCATCATCTACCATAATAATATTTCCATCACGAACCACTACTGGGCGTTCTTTTGCATAATAAAGGGAAGGGATAGGAATATTTTCTTTTCGGATGTACTGCCAGATATCTTTTTCTGTCCAATTAGAAAGCGGAAATACCCGCATACTTTCTCCTTTATTTATACTCGTATTATAAAGTTTCCACATCTCTGGTCTCTGATTCTTAGGATCCCATGCCTGTGCCTCATTACGGAAAGAAAACACCCTTTCCTTTGCCCTTGACTTTTCTTCATCTCTTCTTCCACCGCCAAAAGCTGCTGTAAATCCATATTTATTCAATGCCTGCTTTAATGCTTGCGTCTTCATAATATCTGTATAAGCAGAACCATGTTCAAATGGATTGATCCCATCACGAATGCCTTCCTCATTTTTGTAAACAAGCAAATCAATCCCCAATCTCTTTGCTGTCTCGTCACGAAATTCAATCATCTCTCGAAATTTCCAAGTTGTGTCAATATGCATAAATGGAAAAGGGGGTTTTTCAGGATAAAATGCCTTCATAGCAAGGTGTAACATTACTGAACTATCTTTTCCAATTGAATAAAGCATAACTGGTTTCTCACACTCTGCTGCAACTTCCCGCATAATATAAATTGCTTCTGCTTCTAATTGTTCTAAATGGCTTAATTCCATCATCTGTGAATCCATCCTTTCTGTACTGTCACTTCCTTTTCAAACCTTCTCTTATTAAGAATACCCTTGGCACTATGTTTACAAAATAGTACCAAAATCTGGTGAAAATCCCAAAAATAACTTACCTCTATCTTGTGGCATAGTTGTGTCGGTTTTAATAAATTTAATTATAAATTTTTTGTAATTGTTTGAAATTATGAATAGTTACAACTTTTTTATTATTCCAAATTTTTGTATCTACATACAAAAAAGAAGGGATATCATACAAAGTAGATAATTAAAAACCATCCACTTTATGACTATCCCTTCTTTATAATATACATTATAGTTTAGTTAAAAAACTATTTTACTACAACTTTTAATACTGTGCTTGTTCCTTCAACAGAAACTTTAACATAATATGTTCCAGCTACAGTTTTTGCTTTACTAGCAACTTTAAGCTCTTTCTTAACCTTATCAAATGTTGCAGTTAAGTTTTTATATACTGTTGTACAAGCTTCTTCGTTATATACTGCTACTGTATATTTAGCGTTTTCAGAAATTCCGCTTCCTGTTACAGTCATTACTGCAGATCCTGTTGTTGTCATTTCCAAACTTGTTATTTCAGCTTTGTCAGCATCTAAAACTTTTACACTCTGAGCTACAACTCCTGGTACATCAAAAACTCTTACTTCAGAGTTTACAGTTGCACCTTTCTTGTCGCAGATACGATATAAAAGTACATAATCGTCAAGTTTTTCACCTTTTTTAAGAGAAAGTTTTCCTGTACCAACTTTATTTTTTGCAGTATCTTGTGCAGTTACAGTTGCCCATGTAACTTTCTTGTTAACTTTTGCAACAATGGCAGCACTAGACACAGCTTTCAAAGTTGTTCCATCTGCTGATGTATAATCTTTGATATCTTCTTTCTTTGCAAAAGCAACCTGATACATGTTATCTGTTGCATTTGTAAATACTAATCCAGAATCATTTTTGTATGCTGTTTTATATCTTACATCTAATTTACCAGATCCTACTGTTGGTAATTCTGCAATTACAGCAGCACCAGATACTGGAGCTTCCAATGTAGCAAAAGATGTATCTTCTTTCTTAATAGCTACATATTTAATCTTAGAAGATGCTTTCTTTTCTGTTCCTGCGGTTCTAAAGTAAACAGTTTTTTCTGTTGTTCCATCCCATCCGAACATGCCAAGTTCTACAGTTTCTTTCTTAGTTGTTGCTTCTGTCCATGTTTTACCATTGTCCACACTGTACTGTACACTCTTAGGAGCAGATACCATCTTATCATTGTAGTTTACTGTAACATTAGGTGCTTTAGCTTTTGCTTTAATCTTTACATTTACAATCTTACCATAAGGTCTTACACCATCTTCAGCATTCACACGCATCTGTAAAGTTGCACCTTTTGCAGCATACTTACTTAAATCAATATCCTCTGCATTATTCCACCAGCCATTTACAGTTCTATACTGTACTGCAGAAGCAGATACTGCTACTGGTGCCTTCTTTGTACCAGAATTAAAAGTTAAATAACCATTATCTGCATCACCTACAATATTGGCACCCTCTGTTCCAACCTTCTTTGCATCATCTGCAGAAACTGTTCCAGCATAAGTAGCAATTAATGTATCTTGTGCTTTCAAATCTACTGTTACAGGCTTAATCTCTTCAATAGAAGATCCTGTAGCAACACAAAGAACCTGTTCTTTCTTTCTGTTTACCCAGCTTATGTCAAAATCAGCAGTACCATTTTCATCAAACTTCATAGCTTCGTAAGCAGCTGCTTTTGGATACTTAACATTGCCATTTTTGTCTTTGGTAGTAACTGCATAGTATAACACATCAGCCTCTGCTCCAGACTTTAAAGATACATTAGCTTGCTCTTGGTCTTCATAAACATTTACATCTAATGCACTTGTTGCTTCTGCTTCCTTTACTGTAGCAGCTTCTACCTTCTCAGCCTGATATACTGGCATCGCTGGAATACTAAATGCCATTGCTGTTGCCATAGCCATAGCCATGGACTTTTTAAATCTCTTACTCATAGTAATCATATAATCGTCCTCCTTACATTACCCCTTGCGTTCATCCTTGAACGCGGTTATCGTTGTCTCACATCCAGCGGTCTGTACAAATGGTAAGTTTCTTTGTATCATCCACTTTCACGTAATTAATTTAGCAAAGATTTTCTTAACCGCTATCTTCGCTAAGAATCTGAATTACATATTTCGTCATCCCAACACCTCCCAAAATATTCATTCTACATTCTTTCTAATTTCCTCTTAAAATCAAAAGAATATTTGGTAATTATTACTATCTTATCTGATAGCCTTGTAAACTTATTACTTATATCGTCCTGTTTTCTTGGAAACTTAACCACTTTTTCACAATTTTTCTTCTTTTAACAAAATCCTATAATCCGCTGTTATAGGGAATTTTCGCTTACTGTAATACTTTTTTATTCTTATTGTAATATTTTTGTAACATCTTTTTCCTCTTATTATTATTTATACCATATTTTAACAAATAATAATTATTTATACAAGGCAAAAACATGTCAATAATAGATAGAAATCTTTTTTTGTAGTTTCGTAACAGTTCAGCCAGAAGGCCGAATTGTTACTGAATTGGGTAAGCTTCGCATTATAAATTGCCCAATTCCACTCCTGTTTTAGTCGTTCTTACGTACTTGCACAACAGAGTGTGCAAGTGCAGATGCCAGCGTTTCATACAAATCCTTTTCCTTTTTTGACTGATACACCTTAAATTCAATAATTATTGCATCTAACTCCTTACACAAAGGTTTTAGCATGACATCATATATTCCAAACCCTGCTCTTCTAATGTTTGAAAAACTTCTGTTTCAGTAAAACCAAAGGCTGTTGTTCCATATCCAGCCTTATTTTTTCAAAATTTTGAATCCCAATTGCTACCTGTCTTGCCGTAACGATTCACCTCCTCTTGGTCTATAATATAGTCTTGATTATTCTGCTTTTGTTAAAAAAGTAAAGGAATACAATGAAGATGGTGATTTATCAACTGCTATAGATAAAGCTATAGAATACTGTGTCAAACAGGATATTATGAAAGATATTTGGGAAAAACATAGTTCGGAGGTGGCTAGATTGATATTTATAGAATTTGATGAAGCTAAACAATCCAAGAAACAAACCAGACTAGCTATAGAAGAAGCTGAACGGCTTCGTAAAATCTTAGAAGCAAATGGCTAGTCGGAATGAAACAAGGAGTCACATTAGCGGCTCCTTGTTTTACTTTCTAGTCTTATCCTTTTTCTTACTTAAAACAATACCATTTTCCGAAATTCCCAATAAAGACATAAACTGTACTCCAAGATATCCAGATACTTATTTTACACTCTTTATATATTCTTCATAGGATTGTACTTCGTATGTCCAATCAGTTTGTTCCCGTATCACTTTTGCTGGTATTCCTGCAATAGTCTGATAACCCTCAAATTTTTTATTAACCATACTTTCTGCACCAATAATACAATGGTCTCCTATATCAGCTCCTGGTAAAATAGATACTCCCATTCCAATCCACACATGGTTGCCTATTTTACTAAAATTTGGATCTTGCATTACTTTATTGTTTGCTAAATCAAATATACTATGTCCTTGATTGGCTCTTATTTTAATATCATAAGAAAATAAACAATCCTCTCCACATACAAATCTGGCATTGTGATCCAATCTTAAAATCAAAGACATACCTAGTCTACATTTATCACCAAACGAAATAAAAGACCCACCAGTTGCCCGAAAATGCCCACCAGAAGAAATCTGCGTCTTCTTTCCAATTTCTATATAAGAATTTTCTAAGGCACTGATGCTTACATTTTTATCAATACTTGCATTGTCTTTTATAATAACCTTAGAATTCCATCCTACATTGATTTCTACACCATCTGCTATTTTTACATTTTTTCCTATAATAAGTTCAGATGAACCTCCTATTGTAACATTTGCCTTGTCTATGTTTCCCTCAATCCTATTTCCATAAAAATCCAAGTAATTATGCTTTATATTACTAAGTTGGATATCCTTTGCAGGATAAATATAATCCCTATACTCCTTATATCCATACTGTTCCAACAAATTATACACACTATCATGTTCTGCTAAGGAAACAATCACAAAACATTCTTTTTCTTGTAAAATTATAGGTATACTTACTTTTTTCTCGGGTACACCATATCTTTCCTTTTTCTTATCAGAATCTATATAGCCTTCAATGTCTATTCCATATTTTAACAGTTCACACTGTATAAATCGTCCTCTTTCCCATGCACCCCAGATATATACTTTTTTATCTATTAAAGATGCACAAAATTCCTTATTTATGTAGTTAGAACACATTCCTAATTTTCCCTTTCATATTTTGTTGGTGTAATAAATCCAATGTTCATTTTTTTTCTACATTCTTTGATTTCTTCTGCAATAAATTTATTTTTTAACATCTTTGTTTGCACATTTGAACCTAAGCTCATGGCAGGATCCACGAAGTTTTCTTCCATAGATGCACTAAAACCATCTAACCCAGCACATTGTACACTGGTAATTCCTAACTGAATAAAAAGATTAAATAACATAATTGCAACATTGTCTGATATTTCTGCTGTATTACACTTAATCTTCTCATAATCCAGTATCATATTGTGTTTCCCACATTTATGTATATTGGATGTAATAACTAATTGCTTATCATCTACATTCTTAACGGCATCCCAACGTTTTAAGTTTGTACAAAAAACGTAAGAATATGGATAATGTTCTGGAACAAAATTAAGTGCAATGATAACAGGCTGTTTCTCCTTAATATATAAATGAATCTCTTTTTGATATGTAGAAAGTGATTTTCCAGGTCCAAGTATCAATATCTCCTTTCCTATAAATTCTGAAAGCAAATATGTTCTCAGTTCCTCATCATCAACCTGATTCCTTTGATAATTATCATATATTTTTTGTGCTGTTTCTTTTGAATAGTGCATCTTTTCAAATTCATTCATTCCTGAAAATATCTCATCTATATCAGAAACTGTTAAACTGTTTTTTTTGGAAAAAAATGTAGCATAGTTAGGATGACAATTGTATTTTGCAGACAAATAATATGGCAATTGATATCCCCATGGATTCTCCATATAGATTCGATTTAGGTACAAATCCATAATCTCCAGCATATAAACTATCTTATATTCTTTTTGATATACCATATTCAGATATTCTGCAAATAACTCTTCACTTAAATTTCCAGCTCCCCGTCCCATTCCAAAAATAGAAGCATCTATAATGGCAGCATGTTTTTCAATGGTCTCTAACATATATTGTGAATTACTGTAAGCCTGTTGTTTATTATTATGAGAGTGATACCCCAAGATAATTTCTGAATCCAGATTATGCTCTGCCAATGCCAATAACCTTCGGAAATCCCTAATTTCTAATGTACCAAAACTATCTACGATATAAAAGGCTTCTGGTTTTATTTCATTTACTTTCTGAATAAGCTCTAAAATTTCAAAGTCAGTATAATTTAAGGTTCCCATTGGTTGGACAAATACTCTTCTTCCATCCTCTACCAATTCTTTACAAAAATTTAGTGCTTCTATCCAATCTTGCTTGTGAAATGCTATTCGTAAAATTAAATTATCTGGAATTGACTGCCTGTGCAATGCCGCTAATGAATAGTCACCAAAATTTATCATACAGGCAAACTCCTGTTGCTGATATTTCTGGCATAAATTAGTTGATACAAAATCCAAATCAGAAAATATAGTATAATCTAAACCAAAATTAGTATTCTCCTGCAAGTAACCGCACTCAATTACTTCAACTTTGGATAACACTAATCTATGTATAATTTCCCTAATAGATTTCTCTCCAAAATTCCACTGGTTAATATATCCCCCATCCCGAAGTGTGCAATCTAATAATCGTATTGATTTCATATCATTTCCCCCTGCACTTTTCCATTTATCAATTATTTATTTTCGATTTTTTTATTGTTCCCTTTTGCGATTTTTTCTCTAATATCGGTAGTTGAAATACCATTTGTACATGGAATATATATAACTTCTACCCCTACAGAATTTAACTCGCTTTCTA
The DNA here is from genome assembly GCA_022791815.1 of Lachnospiraceae bacterium. GTDB lineage: Bacteria > Bacillota > Clostridia > Lachnospirales > Lachnospiraceae > CAG-411. Next base: position 41,756 of record JAAVZU010000035.1, on the reverse strand, counting down.
TCTTATTCCAGACTTCCGTTCCTTTCCAGTCCTCACCAATAAATGCAACATCAAATTTATATTTTTCCCATGCGTCTAATTTACTTAATCCATCATTTCTCACAACTTCATCCACACATCGAAGTTCTCTAATAATCTCCATACGTTCTGTAAGTGGAATTACTGTTTCTCTTTTTTTACATTGGTAAACCCATTCGTCCGAATGCACAGCAACAATTAACTCATCACAATATTTTTTCGCATTCCGAAATAAATTTAAGTGACCTATATGGAATAAGTCATAAGTTCCAACTGTATAACCTCTTTTATACTTCTTTTTTGTCATATCATCCCCCCTAAATCATTTTCATTCCTCATTATGCAAAAACCGCATATATTCAACCAGTCTACACAACATAGTATTCATATCTATTTGTGGTTTCCATCCTAAGTTTTCTAATTTCCTTGTATCAAGACGTTTCATAATAGTTTCATTATATCCTAATTTTTGTATATCGTCTTCCAAGTCAAAAATTAATTTAGTTTTTGCATCTGGATTTTGCTCAATAATCCGCTCTGCCATTTCTTTAATGGAAATAGCAGTATCCATATTTGCCACATTATAAGCTTCCCCAGATTTACCTTGTAATAAAATATAAAAAATTGCTGCTACTGCATCATTCACATAACAATAGTTTCGTACAGTCTCACCTGTTGACTTCAGCACAATATCTTCATTTTTTACAATACTTCTTGCAAATTGGGCAAATACCCGATTGTCATCAAATCTTGTACCTACACCAAATGTTGCAGTTAATCTAGCAATAAAAATAGGAATCTGAAATTGTTTTGCATAAGAAACACACATTGTTTCACACATTCTCTTACTTTCTGAATAACTGCTTCGTACATTTACAGGATCAATATATCCATAATCTTGTTCTGAAATAGACATTTTCTCCTTATCTGTTTTTCCATACACTTCTAAAGAAGATAAAAATACCATCCCTTTTACTTTTATACGTTTTGCCATCTCCAATATCTGATACATACTGCTTAATGCTGTATAAATCGTTGTTACTGGCTTGTCAACATGCTGTTTACTTCCTCCTGTAACTGCAACTGTATGAATAATGTAGTCGGTTTCAATATCTGGAACCTTATTCAAATTTGAAAAATCATGGGTAATTATTACAATTTCTTTTCTGTCCTCCTCGGAAAATAAAGAGACAAACTTTGTCTTATCTCTAACTAAAGCTATAATCTTTAAATCCATTTGTTTCTCTTTTTTTAGATATAACAATACATTTACAGTTTGTATACCCAACATGCCTGTAGCACCAGTGACCAGAATTGTTTTCCCTTGTAACTCCCCAGCTATTTTATTAATAGAATTGGCCGCTTCTTCTGCATCTCTGTAAAAAAAGTTATTCAATTATAGCCCCTCCTTCTTCTTATATGCCCGAAAATAGTGATGTCCTACACGTTTATCTTCTGGAGGTAATTGCATATAATCCCCATACAATTTTCTTAAATAATTGTCATAGCCAATAGGAGCAGCATATTCTTCATCTTCAAACTTTAAATATACAGTTTTCTCAAACCATTCTTTAGGGCGGACTTCTTTCATAAAATATGGTCCTAAAATATGACCTACATTCTTACTTGTATCATAGTCATATCTTAACATTAACTCATAAAGTTTTTTACGCTCACATTTACATTTACTTAAATCATACAATGTATTTTGTACTTTGCTGTTTTGATTCTTCAATTCCATCGCATATTCCTTTATAGCCTCCTGTGTATCAGGCAATCCAATTAAAGGCATAACATCAATGCTTATTCCTGCTGTAGTCTGCATAGGAAAATGATTGGCATCACATATATTAGTCTTATCATAAAATAATCCCATATCATCATAATAGTCATCTTCCCCCATAAAACTAATAAATCCAAATTCATCATTTTCCTTAACCAACTTAGAAAACTTTTCCCAATCTTTTAAAACAATAAAAATATCTATATCATCATCCCATGGTATATATCCCTGATGACGTGCAGCACCAAGGAGAGTTCCTCCACATAAAAAATATCTTATATTATTACTTTCACAAATAGACTTTACTTTTTTTAAACAACGAAGCTGACTATTTCTTACTTCATCTCTATTTAATTCTTCAAAATTATCTCTTTGAACAAAACTATAATCGTTCATCAACATAGGAAGATCAATTACTTTTCTTATATGGTCATTGTTCTTATACCCCATGTCTTCTAGCTGTTTAATCATTTCTGCCTGAAAACCAGATGCAATTAAAACAAGCACATCTTTTCGAAATGTCCCCAAAACTTCTTGAGGTGCTGACACCAAAACATCCATAAACATTTGTCCACAGTTATTTTTATTATTGTCAACAATGCTATTTACTTTAATATTCTTCTGTTGTAAATAGTAAATAATCATTCCTGCTATCTTATTGCACCCAAACATAACGACATATTTTTTATCAAAAAGATTTTTTTCGATCATCTTATCTAAATTATGATATAACTCATCCAGAGCCTTTGTATGTCTAATATAATCCATATTATTCCCCTCAAGAAAACATTTCCGTAACTTATAGTTCGTGTACTTTTGTCTATGACAATTTCATTAGTTACGATTATGTACACAATTATTGTCTACTATATTTTCATCTTTCCTTCAAGTATTATATATGCTTTAACGCTTCTCTAATTTCCTCTACTCCAAGCCACTCCACATTATTTCCTGAATTATATTCAAATTCATCTTCTACTAATTTACCACCTGGTGTAAAATATTTTGATTTGCTCCACCATTCATAATTTGGATAAATAATATAATGTTTATCATATTCATAGGTGCTTCTACAATCATCCTTTGTAACCATAACTTCATGTAATTTTTCACCCTCACGAATACCGATTTCTTTGATTTTGCAATCTGGTAACATTGCATAAGCCAAATCGTTAATATGGAAAGATGGAATTTTAGAAATATATGTCTCTCCTCCCTTAGACTCTTCCAATGCTTTAAAAACCAGTTCCACTCCCTGCTCCAAAGTAATCCAAAATCTGGTCATACGGCTGTCTGTAATTGGAAGCTCTGTTCCTCCATTCTCAATAATCTTCTGAAAAATCGGAATAACAGATCCACGGCTTCCTGCTACATTTCCATATCGTACTACAGAAAAAGTAGTTCCCTGTACACCACTATAAGCATTTGCTGCTGTAAATAACTTATCAGACACTAACTTTGTACCACCATATAAATTAATAGGGTTTACTGCTTTATCAGTGGAAAGTGCAACAACTTTCTTTACACCTCTGTCTAATGCTGCATCAATAACATTTTGTGCTCCATGAATATTTGTCTTAATTGCCTCCATTGGGTTATATTCACAAGTTGGCACCTGCTTCATAGCTGCTGCATGTATCACATAATCCACACCATTAAATGCACGATATAAACGCTCTTTATCTCTAACATCACCAATAAAGAAACGAACCTTACTCATATCTACCTTATCCGCAAAATCTGTTTTCATAACACTTTGCTTAAACTCATCTCTGGAATATATAATAACCTTTGCAGGATTATATTTTTCAAAAACCATCTCCAAAAACTTCTTACCAAAAGAACCAGTTCCTCCTGTTACTAAAATTACACTATTATTTAACATCTTTTTCCCTCCGTATTCTCTTATGAGCTTCCAAATATAAAATTCCCTCTTCTATAATCCCTCATACTATTATGAATAACAGTTGATTACTACATACTACACATCCTTGTAATCAACATCTACATTTATATAGTATGATTATCGTCATTTTATACAAAATTCTTAATGTTAGAATCCGAATCTATATCCCTTTATTGCAAAACAATATTAACCACTTCTGCAAATATACATAATTATTTTTTATATCATAGGAGATACAGAACACTTTTCTATGATATAAAAAATATAGCATCTACTATATTTACTATAGCAGATGCTATTATATATTACTCCCCAAATTGTTACGATTCAGCCATATCATTCATCCATTACCAACATATACTATAATATATAGTAAGAAGTAAAAATTCAATTTATATGACTAAAACACAAACACATGTTGCATATATTAAATCATAATCTCAAAATTTATTACTATAACTTAATTATTGCAATAAATTCAATACACCCTGAGTCATCTGGTTTGCCTGAGCAAGCATTGACTGTCCAGCTTGCATAAGAATGTTATACTTGCTATATTCAGTCATTTCTTCTGCCATATCTACATCACGAATACGAGATTCTGCATCCTGCAAGTTTTCAGCGGATGTATCTAAGTTATTAATACTATGCTCTAAACGATTCTGAAGAGCACCAAGATTTGCACGTTCATCAGATACCTTACGAAGTGCATTATCATAAGCTTCAATTGCAATAGAAGCCATAGATTGTGAAGTAACAGTCAATGCTGCTCCAACATTTCCTGCATTCGCCTTAGCTATCTCATTATCTACAGAATTAGTTAAGGTACGGATAGCAGTAGTTTGAGTAATTCCCAAATCTTTAGCTTTCATACTGGCAATTCCTAAGAAAGCTTCCTGACCACCATTTGCACCAACTTGAACACGAAGTGCTTCTTTACCTGTAGTCTGTGGTCTTGTCAAAGTAGCCTTTTGCATGTTAATAGTAATGGTATCTCCTGCTTTAATGTTTGAAAAACCAGAAATCTGAATAACATAATCTTCCATAGTTGCTGTATTTGAATTTGTAATTCTCAAAGCAGAAAGATCTCCAGCATATTGTCCATTTGCAATTGTAATTGTTCCTGTGGAAGCCTCATAACTTACCTCGTGTCCTCTTAAGGATGCAATATTATATCCTTCTCCCAAATTTTCTGCCTGAACTCCGTCTTTTGTAAACTCAATCCGAATAACATCATCTATTGCAATAATAGCATTAGAAGAAACATCCTTCTCCACAACCTTCACTTCGCCATTAATAAATGTACCTTCTGCGGAACCAACTCCTGGACGAAAACTCTTAGATCCTTCTAAAGAACCATCTAATAACTTCTTTGTATTAAACTCAGAAGTATTGGCAATACGGTCTACTTCGTTGGTTAACTGGGTAATCTCCTGCTGGATCTGCTCTCTATCATCATTAGTATTGGTATCGCTGGCAGCCTGAACTGCTAACTCACGCATTCTCTGGATGATATTCTGTGTCTCCTGAAGAGCACCTTCTGCTGTCTGAATCAAAGAAATACCATCTTCTGCATTGCTGGAAGCCTGTGTCAAACCACGAATCTGTCCCCTCATCTTTTCAGAAATTGCAAGACCTGCTGCATCATCTGCCGCACGGTTAATACGGTAACCAGAACTTAACTTTTCTGTAGAAGTCTTCACCTTTCCTGTAGAAATTCCTAATTGTCTGTTCGCATTCATAGATGCTATGTTGTGCTGTACTATCATATCCTTATTCCTCCTTGAATCTTGTCCATAATACTATTGTTACATACTCTTTCGTCAAAGGGTAATACCAGTCATCCTATCTGTCCCCCTCATAACGTTCTGATACACGACCCATTGTATCTATCATGTTTTCACAATAGATATCGGCATTATTTTATATTTCTTTACTCCAAAAAATAATTTTTTACATATCTTTTAAATCTTTTTGCAAATTAACGAAATCTTTGCGTATAGTATACAATAATATATCGCTTAAATGAATGTAATCTTTCACTGTCACAGCCTGTTGAATCTGCTCCAAATCAGCTCTCAGATCCACAGTATATCCTCTTTGTACCATTTCTTCGAGAAAGGCACCAATCGCTTCAATCAATTCCAAATAATATTGGCTGATATTTGCCCTGTCTGGTGTATAAATATCATCCACTAAATTATCAATACTTTGAATTACTTTTGCAATCATCCTTCTCCCTCCAGTTGTTTCAGTTTATCCTGCATAAATGCAATCAGTTCTTTATATTGCTTTGTAACTACTATTGTAGTAACCTCCATAAGATACATAAGATGTTCCTGTAACTCCCAATTCCGTTTTACCGTTTCTCCTGTTACATCGTTTCCAATCTTTTTTACATAAATAATAGTCTGTTTCAAATTCTGCTGATAGAACGTAATTAAGTTTCTCTTTTCTTTAATCATAAAATCAATGATATCATTACCAGCCTGCATATCCACCACAATATTCACTAAATCATCCAAAGGAAGGTTTTCAAAATCTACACTCTCGTATTTGTTTATAACATTACAGTGTTTCTGGATTCTATCTTTTATATCTTGTAAATCTCTGAGCATCTCTTCTGCTGCTTCAATTATTTCCTTATACTTTTTCCTTGCGGTTTCCTTATCAAATACTTTATCCTCCAAACAATCTGACATGGAATAAGCCTTCTCCTTTGTACAATACTGGGCAATCGCATCCGCAAAAGTCATAACCTTAGTACCTTTAATCTTCGCTCCACCTTCTGTTGCATCAATCACCAAATTTTGATCTACAAGAATTCTTGCTTCCATTCCCTGACGGAACATGTTCAAATATTCAGTGGTCCGGACCAGTTCTCCGTTTATATCTTCTACCCACAGAGTGCCTTTGTCTCCCTGTTTTTTCTCTTCCACTACATTTTCTTTGTGATACTTAGCATCCTCGCTGTGTTTCTTATTATCTGTATAGGCAAAATCCTGTCCAATAAGAATAATTGGTTCACACCCCATCTCACTTGCTACTGCATGTGCCACATTGGCACAGGAAAATCCCATGTTCAGCCATTCAATTGACGGAAAAAAATTCCCCCACCAACCATCAGCACCACCTTGTGTCTTCTTCATTAATACTTTCTTTCCTGGATAAGTTCCAATGATATCTGGCCACATAAGGCTTGGACCAATCAATACCATATCTGGATCCATCTCCTGGTTCTCATAAAAATGTTTATAAGTCGGCTCATCACGTTCAATAGAAGCAATGGCATCTGCTTTTACTCCAATTCTTCTGCAAGCACGATATGCCGCATCCGTTGACAGAATCACTGCTTTTCCCTCTGCCTGCTTTAACAATTCCACATTTTTATCTAAAGATGGTCCACCACTGACTATGATTGCTGGCACACCCTTGAACCTTCCTTTTAATTCCGAAATACTGTTACAAAATGTACATCCATCTACACTGGTATAATTATTTCTTAATCCATTCATAACATCCGGCAAACTATTTCCCAAAGAATTAATTTCATACAAAATTGCTTTGCTAATCATCTTCACTGTATCAATCTGAAAATCTTCATATAATGCATAATAAGGCATGGACAGAATTTGCAGATTATGCACTAAATTCTCCCAGTTTGAACCCATACACGCATATATCACATGCTCTAATATCTTCTCTTCTGCACAAGTAATAACTATTTTGCTGCTAGCTATAATATCATCAAGATTCTCATGTGCAAATATATAATTCATAATATATGCATTATTTTCAATTACTAAAATTCTTGTTCCAGATGTAGTATCCTGCATTAGCTTACGAAGTAATGCTACGTTGCCTATTCCAAATACCACAATTAAATGATCCTTCATAGGATCCAATCCTCTGGTCATTCTCTTTGCCTCTTCCAATGGCTGTTCACTACGCATACGATAATAATGACCATCCTGATAAAAACACGGAATTCCATCTACTAACTGACATTCTCCATCTGTAATTTGATAACTTTCTAAATATTCTCTTACCTCTTCAGAAAATTTATTCATCTTCCAAAAAGTTGTTATGTTTTTTTTGTATCTGTTTGCCATATTTTCTCCCTACTCTTTGCTTAACATCTTGTTATATTGCATCTTATATGTTATCGGCATTTTCTCTAAAATATAAAGTCTTTATTTGGGGCTTTTCTCTTCTTGTCTCCTTCATAAAATTAAAACAGCCAACCGCTCCTGCAGTTGGCCATTCTTTATCTTATGTAATTGTTTATGAATTATCCTAATAAAGATAATACACCTTGTGTTGACTGATTTGCTTGAGCAAGCATTGACTGACCAGCCTGTTGCAAGATATTATACTTGCTGTATGTGGTCATTTCACTTGCCATGTCTACATCACGGAAACGAGACTCAGCAGACTGTAAGTTCTCTGCGGATGTATCCAAGTTGTTGATTGTATGCTCTAATCTATTCTGCATAGCTCCAAGTTTCGCACGCTCTGTAGAAACTTTCTGGATAGCATTGTCATAAGCTTCAATAGCTAAAGATGCAGAAGATTGATTTGTTACATCAAGAGCAGCACCAATATTTGTAGTATTAGCACTTACAGCATTATACTCTGCCTTATCACTCACATGTTGCAAATGTTGTGTATTAGAAGTCTGGGTAATTCCAAGATCTTTTGCTTTCATACTTGCAATAGCAGCCTGTACTTCCTGTCCACCGTTTGCTCCAATCTGGAATCTAAGAGCTTCTGCACCTGTGTTAGCTGGCTTTGTAAGAATAGCACTTTGAAGATTAATAGTAATTACATCTCCAGCTTTTAAGTTTTTAGCATTACTTACAACGAATTTAATATTTGTTGCTGTAGCAGTACCAGATGTCTGAGTCTTCAAATCTGATTTAGTACCAGCATAAGCTGCATTTTCAATTGTAATTTCACCAGTTTCAGCAGCATACTGAATGCCAGTTCCATTTAAAGAAGCAATATTGTATCCTGTATTATCTTCTGTAATTGCAGCACCATCTTTTGTAAATTCAATACGAATAACATCATCTACTGCTGTTGCTAAAGCAGACACTTCTCCTGCTGCATCATTTAACTTAACACTTACAACACCATTTGTAAATGTTCCTTCAGCACTTGCTTTACCAGAATTGAATGATGTAGATCCAGCTTGAGAACCATCCAATAATTTCTTTGTATTGAACTCAGAAGTATTCGCAATACGGTCAACTTCGTTTGTCAACTGTGTGATTTCCTGCTGAATTTGTTCTCTATCATCATCTGTATTTGTATCAGAAGCTGCCTGTACAGCAAGCTCTCTCATTCTCTGAATGATATTCTGTGATTCCTGAAGTGCTCCTTCTGCTGTCTGAATTAACGAGATACCATCTTCTGCATTTGCAGATGCTCTATCTAAACCTCTAATCTGACCTCTCATTTTTTCAGAAATTGCTAATCCGGCAGCGTCATCTCCTGCACGGTTAATTCTATAACCAGAACTTAATTTCTCTGTTGATTTTGATAACTGACCTACTGAAATTCCTAAGTTTCTGTTAGCGTTCATAGCGCTCATGTTATGTTGTACTATCATAGCCATAATAATTCCTCCTTGAATTGCCAGTGACATCCTTGCCACTGTTGATATAATTTACTGTTAAAAGTGTATCTCCTGGCCGTACGCTCCAGTTCTATTTGATACGAAGTAAATGTTTTATTTTACTTGTTATATATATCGGAGTGGTTTACTAAAACTTAACCCCTATTTCATTACATTTTTGTTAAGTTTTAGTTTTTTTACTTGCCTATATTTAACATTTTTGTAATACATCTACTGTTTTGCATATTCTTTGGAAACTTAAAAGCTAAATAACTTTTATTTCTTTTTATCATAAAAGTAGGACTGTCCTTGTGGACGGTTTGCCATGTGGCTAGTATAACGTTCTGTAGACTTTGTTCCTTTATGGAAAATACGGACTTCCTCTTTTTTATTCCGAAAAAACAAATCCATCCATTGTTTATTCCGTACTTCTTGGGCTTGAAGTTTTACTGTTAAATCAGTAATATGTTTTATCATTCCTTGCATTTCTTTAATTTGTATTTCATATTTATATTTATTTATCGAAAATTCTTCTTTTACCCGATTATATACTCTTTCAAAGCCCTCGTCTGCATCTTCTAATTCTTGTAACAATCTACCCTTTTCCTTATCGTTCTCATCTAACTCTTCCAGACTCACTTGGGATTCTCTTAATATTCGTTCCTGCTCCATTACAACTGTCTCTAATTTTTCTAAAATAGAAATTTTTTTCTTCAAAGATATTATTAATACATCTACATAATTTTCCTTTGCATCCATATTTTAATCCTTTCCAACTACGCAAGCACTATTGTTAATAACGGTATATAACTATATTACAGAAAAAGGCTATCCTTACAAGACAGCCTTCTTTCTGGTACATTATCATTATATATACTTTTTGTTACTCTGCTTCTTTAACCTTTTCCATTACTTCTTTCCATGTATCACGCATCTCTTTGATTCTTCCTGTAGCTTCTTCCAGCAAATTCACATCTTTTTTTACATTAGCATCTACCAAAGTATAATAAATATACTCATACACACGGTCAAAATCTTGTGCTACTGGATAATTAAAATCTAAATTATTACGAAATTCAACAATAATTTTTCTAGCCTTTTGAATAAACTTATTGGTGTTTTCATAATCATTTTTCTCCAAAGCACTTTTTGCCATGTGACAGAATTTGATTGCTCCATCATAAAGCATAAGTGTTAATTCTGCTGGTGATGATGTTTTAATCTTTGTTCCTTGATATGCGTTTGCTGCTACTCCTTGAAATGCCATAAAAAATTCCTCCTTCATTGTAGAGTAACAGTTCAGCCCATAGGCTATACTGTTACATTATATCTATTCCCCTTGTTATTTCATCCTTAACCAGTGAAACCAGTTAAAGAAGATAATGCATTTGTCTGAGACTGCATTTGTGTCATTGCCTTTTCCATCGCAGTAAATTTCTTATAATATCTATCTTCCATCTCTGTTAATTTCTTTTCCATCTCTTTTATCTGTTTTTTATATGTAGTTTGATCGGAATCCATCTTTTTATCATTGTAAAAGGTTAATGCACTACTAAGTGAAGTTCTTTCCATTTTCTTGGTTAATGCTTCATACAATGCCTGACCTGCATCTGATAATGTTTTCATTACTGCATCAGGATTAGACTCTATCGCTTCTTTTAATTTATTTGTCTCTGTGGAGTATGTCTCATCATCCGGATCCCCGAATATATGAAGTTTACCTTTCTCCGTATAATCACTGGAAGTCATAATTCCAAAACTTGATAAAGAATATGCTACACCATCTACTTTGGTAGTTGTAAACAGAGAAGAACGCATTACAGTAATAATGCCATTTAGAGTACCATCACGACGAAGAAGGGAATCCTTAATTTTTGTTTCCCATTTTTCAATTTGGTCTTCTGTCATAACCTCTTTCTGCTCATCTGTCAATGGTTCATATCCCTTGGCAGTCTTTGCATCATGTTTCTCATTTAATTCTTCTAAAATTTCATTATATTTTTTAACAAAATCCTTAACCATATTGTAAACAGCATCAACATCAGTTGTAGTATTTAAAGAAACACTCTGTCCCTCTGCGGTTACATTTTTTAAACTTATGGTTAATCCATTCACAGAAAATTCGTTAGAATTACTACTTAAAGCCGCACCATCTAAAACAATCTCAGAATCAGCAGCCTGTACATAACTCATTCCTCCATAATTTCCTGTTGCCATATCCTTGCTGATACTTTGTAGTCCCAGAAAACTTAGCTGATCGTCTGTTCCATTCTCAGCGACATAATCCTTTGAAGCTGCATACTGCTTAATACTTTCCTTAAAACCATCTACATCTGCCACATGTTCTGATACATATTCATAAGCATTATATAGTTCTGATGGAACCTCTACTGTATATTCATTTCCATCTTCATCCTTTATACTTTCTCCTCTAAGCATGGCAATCTGATCTTCTGTAGCATTCTTAAGAAGAGACATATATTGTGTAGTCTTTTCAGCAATATCTTTAAACACATTGGAAGAGGCTGCCGCCTTTGCTTCTTTTTCAAGAGCATTCCACGCACTATCCCCACCATTTTCCTGCTCTGCTTCATCTACATAATCCTGAACCAAGCTGGTTAATTTAGAACTTCCTATTGCTCTCTCCAGCAAATCATAAGCCTCAATTAATTCATCATCACTATCATATAAAGGTGAACCGCCTGCCAAACTTGCCAGTTCTTTTAACTTGCCTGCATCAGCATTCTTGATTAATTCTATACTCTTTGCAAGCATATTATCACCTGCTGCAGTTGCCAAGCTATCCAGCTTACTATCGGCTACAGTATACGCTCCTGTTTGTGTAGTAATGCTAAATCCAGAATCTTTACCGCTCTTACTAGAACTGATAAACAAACGCTTTTGACTACTATCAAAGCTTGCATTCAACCCAACGGATTTGCAAGCATCCAAAAATCCGCCTAAGGTAGCCTCCTTTGTTACCTTAACCTCTTTTGTCTTATTATCATCCCCTGTAATTGTAATTACAGTTCCTTCTTTCATTCCTATATCAACTAATTTTGCAGAAGTAGTTGATGCATTAATCTCTCCACTGGTAATACTTTGAGAAGCAGCTAACTTCTTAATCTCCAATGTATGGGAACCATTTGCTGCCGAACTTGTTGCTGTTGCAGAAGCAATAGAATCATTGGAAGAAGTCACTTTCTTCGCCTTGTAATTACCTTGTGTCTTAAACTTAGTAAGTTCTGCAGTGTATAAAGAATATATTTTTTTATTTAAGTCAGTCCAAATCTCTTTTGTCCATTCAGACTTTGTTAATTTATTTTCTACTTTTGTGGTCTTCGTTCTCTGTGCACTAACCAATGCAGATACAATCGCTTCAGTATCCAGCCCTGAGGTAAGACCTGACATACGAATTGGCATAACAATTCCTCCTTCTATCTCTTCTCATCTATTAATATTCCTGCAAGTTCCCACATTCTTGAAATCATCTCTAATGTCTCTTCCCCAGGAATTTCACGGATTATCTCATCTGTATCTTTATCCTTCACTGTAATAGAAATTCTCTTTGTATCTTCATCGTATGTAAACTCACAAGCTGTTTGTTTCATTTTCACTTGCTGGTTTGCCTGTTCCAAAGCAGATTTAATCTGTTTTTCAGTAGGTTCTTTTTTTCCTTTTACTTCATCTGATTTTTCTTCTTCTTTTTTCTGTTCTGTATATTTTTTCACTACTTCATTAGCTGTTGCTTTCTTTGAGATTTTTTCTACTTTGCATTCTGCTTTGTTATAATTCTCTGCATAATCACCTTTTACACTTGTCATAACATCCACCTCCATATCACACGAAAAACTATCTGCTACTTTTTTTATCGACATTCCTTTTTGAAAAGTTTATATCGATTTATAACTTTTGAATTTCCACTATTTAAAAAGTTCTTCTACCTCATTTAGTGTAGGGGCAGCACTTTCCATAGCCTTTTTATTTTCTTCTTGTATTTGTAAGTATATTTCTTTTCTATAAACTCCCACATGTTTGGGTGCATTAATTCCAATTTTAACTTGATCGTTTTTTACATCTAATATTGTTATTTCTATATCATTACCTATTACAATAGATTCATTCTGTTTTCTGGATAGAGCTAACATTACTCATCCCCCTCTTCCTCTTTCATTTTTTGAATGGCTTCATATACATTATATTTGACTTCATAATCTGCATTCTCGACAATCGCCTGACATCCTTTTCTGGTATCAGCATTTACAATAAGGGGCGCTTTCAAATTTGCAGTAGTTTGTTTAACATTCCCTGGTACAGTCAATGTTAAAAGTATGCAAAGATTTTCTTCATTTATCTCCCCAAGAGGCTGTAACAATTCCTCACTGACTTCTGGATTATAATCTTTCTTCACATAAAACGGACTGATAACTGGAAGGGCTAATGCTGGTTCTTCTACACTCTGAAACCACATAATATTTCCTTTTTTTTCCTCTTCTCTGTCATATAAAATGGTATATCTGGTATACTCTTCAAATCCCATAATTCCATTCTCAAATTCCAATATTTTATCCTCTGTCAAATCAATCTCCCCAAAATACTTTGTCTTTACTAACATTCCCATTTCCTCCATTTCTAATCCTTGCTGTCATTTCATACATCCTATATTTCCGCATACTATATTATAGACCACTGTTATTACAATTAAAAGAGCTGTTTATTGATATGTCCTGCCTGTAATCTTCACCAATTAACCTATTACACATGACATGGTCACAGAATATCTTGGTTTATTCTAAGAATGGGCTGCCGCAATAAATTTTTAATACGACAGCCCATTTTTTATTGTCTGCTTATATAAAATTCAGTAACGAATTTTGTACTACTTTGGATGCAGCAGATAATGATGCATTATAAGTATTCTCTGCTGCATTATAGTTGATAATTGCATCTTCAATATTTACGCTTTCATTATTCGTAAGTATTTCTGTAAACGATGTCTCTTGCTCGGTTAGACGATCCTCAATCAACTCTAATCTAGTATATCTGCTTCCTAAACTGGTAGTTGCAATGCTTACACTAATTTTACTTACTGTTCCATCATCATTGGCAGCCTTTGTTCCATCCTGTGCTTCTTTCACACCAGCCATTCCTTTACTAAAAGCTTTTTGCAACATAGATTTCTTTAAAGTCAACTCTGTCTCTAACTGTTCTTTTAAAGCCTCAAGAGACTCTGTTACATCATCTGTATTATCAGCCCTTGCTAAAAGCAAATCCACATTATCAATCTCCTGTTGGGTATTATATGCATCATTTACTGCTGATAAAATATTGTCAATTACTCTGCCAAAAGCACCATTTAAGGTTTCATTCGCCATAGTATTAACTTTTAAATTTTGTGAAAAATTCACTTCATAACAAATATCTTGTTCTCTTGGCTTTTCATAGCTTATACTCTCTTCATTGCCCTCTTCATCTGTTCGCCTTGCCCACTCTCCAGTTTCTTCATCTAATACCATAGAATACCCTACACAATCAAAATACATTTCCGGACGCAAATCTCCCTTATTAAATGTATTTTTCACATAATTTGCAGAAATCCCTTTTGAAGTCCGTAGAGCTTCATAAGCTTCTGGAGATAAAACTAATTCGCCTTTGTCACGAATAAATACTATCTCATTACTTTCTACAGAATACACAGATGATAGGACACCCTCATTATTTTCAGCAGCATCCGTAGAATTAATCTCACGAAATTCAAAACTTTCCATAAGATTCACTTCCTCACCATCTGCATTAATATAAGTAAGATCTGTCATAGTCTCAATATTTGTATAAGACAAATCTAAACAATATGCAGTATCTGTTGTTGGAGCCATCTGTTTATAGCTTTCTGTAGTGGTTCCTTCCTGATATCTTGCACCCCCAAGAACAAAGTCTTTTTTGTAAAGATTTTGGAATGTCAATGGTTCTTTTATCTCATATTCTGTATCCTTTGTTTCTTTTTCAAAGCATACAGAAGTATCTGTACGGTATCCTGAAAAAACATATCTTCCTGCATAATCTGCATTTAAGCATTCATAAATCTGTTCTTTATACTGTTGCAAAGTCTGTACAATGCTATCCCTTTCGATAGTTTCATAGGTATCTTGGGAACCTTGGGTACAATAAGTATACATCTTTGTCATTAAATCATTCATATTATCAAGTGCACTTTCTGTTACATTCATCCATTCAAATGCATCCTGAACATTCTTATCAAGATATTGTTTTAATTCTGTCAAATTAGCACGATATTTCAAAGAACGAATCGCCACAACAGGGTCTTCCGAAGGTTTCTGAATCTTTTGTCCAGTGGCATATTGATTGAACTTAGTATTCATATCAGCCTTGTTCCTTGTAATATTTCCCAACATATTCGTTGTCATCATTATATTTGTAACTCTCATGCCAAACTCCTTTCTTTAGACTTTCATCCTATTCTTAAACTGCAGGTCCATTAATTAATTTATCATATATTTCATCCATAACAGATACTACTTTACAAGATAAATCATAGGCATGTTTATATTTTACAAGATTCAATGCCTCCTCATCTTCATCCACACTGGATATCTCCATTCTTTGGTTATCAATAGAAGCCAAAATATTCTTATGACTAGTAGCAAATAAAGCAGATTGTTGTGTATCAACTCCGATATTAGCAGTAAATGTCTGTAAATACTCTGCTACAGTTCCTTCCTTAAACAATTTGCCTTCATGTTGTAATTCAATCAGTTTATCTAGAATACCACACTCTTCTACACCGTTATCTATCTCCATTGCACAGGCAATCTTCTGTGGATCTTTTAATATAGCTTGACTTACAGCAAAATTCAAAGCTGTCAAACTATAATAAGAAGACGTCACTGTTCCATCTTCATTATATAAAATATTTCCTTCTTCATCTGTGGCTATTTTAGAATAAAAGCCCTGTATTCCTGTTACATTTCCCTCTTCATCTGTCTCTGATTCCAAGTATGGTATTTCTTCTAGGGTAAAATTTGTACCAGTTACTGCACAAATTCCATTAAAGAAATCCTCACCTTTTTTTCCATTCAAATCTTCTCCCTGGTTATGTAACGTGTTAAAATTAGCTGCATAATTTCTTACAAACTCATTTAATCTCGCCTGATAATATGGTACACCTTTATACACAATATGATTGCCAATAGAGATTGGTTTTTCTTCTGCATTCAATTTCAACCCATAATTTCCATTCTCGTCCTTTAATCCTTCAAAAGTATATTGATAACCCTCTTCTGTTATTTCTACACTAAAGCTGTCATAATAATAAAGCTTTGTACCAATTCTAATGATTCCATCCTGCTCTGGAATATTTAATTTATTAATATCATTGCAGCTTGTAGATGTAATTACAATAGATTCATCTCCCACTGTTCCACTACCTTCTGCTACTGTACCAGTAAAGTTCTCTCCATTGTTACCATCTCTAACTTCAAACAATGCCTGTAGCTTTCCACCAAGAGTAATACTTGCACTATTAAAATCCTGCCCATCACTCCATTCTATATCATACAAGCCTTCCATATCGTTCTGACAAACCCTGCCGTCCACACAAACCATGTTTAATGTATTATATTTATAACCATCTACCAATGTTTTGCCATCCAGCTTAACAATAAACTCATTATGGCTGGTTGTATTATCTCCTCTTTGTATCTCTGTGATAGAAATGTTGGCATACTCTGACAATTCATCTATAAGCAAATCTCTTTCATCACGTAAATCATTTGCTTTACCACTTCGTAGCTCTAAAGTATTAATTTGTTTATTCAAATTAGCAATTTGAGCTGCAATAGAATTAATTCGTTCTACAGTAGTCTTTATCTCTGAGTTTGCTTCTGATTGTACGGTTTGCATACATTGGGATAAATAGTTTACATATTCTGCAAAATTGCCCGCATATTCAATTACTTCTGTACGAACTGTTGCATCTGCTACATTATCCTTTAAGTCTTTCAATGCCATACAAAAATCTGTATAGGATGCTGTAATTCCATCTACATTTGTTTCACTAAAATACCCTTCTATAGAAGTCATATAATACTCTTTTGCTTTATAGTTTCCATATTTCGTATTACAATTCCAGTATTTTTCATCATAATATACATTTCTTTCACGATTTATTCCCGTTACATCTACACCAGTTCCTGCCATACCTGCAGAAGTATACAAAGGCAATGGTGTACTTGCTTTTTGGCTCACTACCTGTCTTGAATATCCATCTGTTGTAGCATTTGATGCATTATGTGCTGTAGTATTAATTGCTGCCTGTGCAGCATACATTCCCGATTTTCCAATTGTTATTCCAAAAAAAGTTGATGGCATTACTGTCACTTCCTTTCTGATATCTGTCTATATCCTACTTTTTCTTAGCTTCTATTCCAATGCTATACTATATTAACAGTTAACCTAACCTCTCTAAAAGATGCTGTAACATCTGATCCACTGCTGTAATATATCTTGAATTAGCATTATATGCATGTTGGTACATAATCATATTGGTAAGTTCTTCATCAGAAGATACACCAGATACTTCCTGTCTGCTATTATCAATACTAGTTACCAGTTCTTCCTGATTCTCATACATACCGCGATACTCATTTCCAATTGTCGCAATCTCTCCCATAAATGCATTATAATATTCTATAAATGTACTTGACACTAAAACATTAGGATTCAATGCAGCAAACTCTTCTTGCCATATTTTCTCCAGCCGGCTGCAGGACTCAGCATCGTACGCACCAAAATATCCTTTGTAAACATTACCAGAAAGCGGAAGTTTTGATGGATTCTGTTCTATCTCTTCATTCATAACCAACTGATTAATAGAATAAAGACTATACGGATCATCTTCCTCTTCCTCATTATATACCCAAATTGTTTTGTCATAAGTGTTGCCTTCTTCATCTGTTACTGAAACAGTAGTCTCTGAGTAACGATCCTTATAACGGCGGTTAAACAATCCTTCTCTTGGTGTATTATCTTCATCCATTCCAATTCCAGCATTGTATTCATCCCAGATTCTTACATCTGCCAAAGTAAAATTAGTGTCCAATTCACCCTCATCTACCAACTCACCATTCACATAAGTCATGGTTCTTTTGCCTTCGTCAGTAATTACAACCTCTTCCTCTACTGTTGCCATTCCAATTATTCTTGAAGTACTATAAGAAATGCTATCTGCATCTGTAGTCAAACCCAAACCAGATAATGCTGTTTCTATAGTTGCGTTTGGACATAAAGCGTCATTAATCGCAGTTACTACACCATGTACTAACTGGTCAAATCCTGCCATAGTAGACATAATCACTGAATTCGCTATGGTATTATTGTATGTTTGTACATCATCTGCATACATACCAGATAAAAAAGTGCGTTCCCCATCATCATCTATCATATAATATTTATTGCTGTTTTGATCTGGAATATCTGTATATTTTGCTGCCTTATTTCCTCTAGCAATCAAAAGTCCCTTTAACTTTCCTACATCTGTATTTTTCTCAGAAACACACTTTTGTTCCAAATCAAAAACAGATCTACCATCCTGCCATCTTACATCCAGCATCCTCGTAGTTTCATCTACAGGTTCTGTCATTATCTCATTTACATAACTTTCTGATACAAACTGCCTGCCTTCCACACTAACAGTTACAATACCAAAAATATCTTCTTGATAAGTGATATGGGCATATTCTGCTAACTCATCCAGTAATCTATTACGATTATCTCTATAATCGTTTGCTTGTTCAGGAGCAGATTCAAATCTTGCTATCTTACGGTTCAACTGTAGTATCTCTTTACCAATCTGATTAATACGGTTCACAGAATCTTCTATCTGTGTGTTTAGATTCACCTGATATTCTTCCAATTGATTATATATATCCTTGGAACGTTTGGCAAATGTGTTCGCTGTTTCTATTAATGCCGTACGCTTTACAATGCTGTCTGGCTCCTTTACCAACTCTTCAATTGCAGACCATACATTGGACAAAGTTTCTTGATAAGTTACACCCTCCAATTCACCAAAACCATTTTCTACTTCTTCCACTGCATCTGCCTGTACATCATAGAAGTTTTTCCTTCCTAGTTCTAAACGATAGGATTTATCTAAAAATACATCTCTATTCTGTTTCACGATGCTAACATTTGTTCCCAGACCCACTTGGGAATAATTAAGATGCGTGTAATCTATAGTTTTATATAAAAAATCTACATTCAGATTCTGTTGTTTGCTATATCCTTGTGTGGATACATTTGATAAATTGTGTGCTGTGGTATTGACTCCAGATTGAGCTGCCTTCAATCCAGATACACCCACAGACATACTTGTTAACAAGCTCATGATATCACCTGCCCCTTTCTTTTGGAATAAACTTTTATTTCATTATCTTTCAATAATTCAATAATATTATTGCTTCGCATCAAACATCCCTGTCTGCAAAGCTGGTGACTGAGAAGTTACAGCCCCCTTCGTATAATTATTCCCCGGCGACATCCTTGTGCTTTGAATCAAATTCATATTGAATTCTATCATTTCTAGGGATTGTTCCATTAACGATTTGTTCTGATGATTGATATTCATCAATCTTTGAATTGTTCTTTTTAGATGTTCATGAATTTCACTAAGCCGTCTCTGCTCTTCTGGCTGGTTCTCCAGCATCTTTATAATATCTGTCAAAGTAAGTTCTTCCGGTTTGCGGTTCATTACTATGGCTATATTAACAATAACCTCGGATCTCCTTTTTTCCAGAGCAGTAACTTCGTTTACTACTATTTGCTCCTGTTCTGTAATTTTTTGAAGAGATTCGAGGTTATTTTTTATTATCACTCTTGTTTTCTCAGTAACAATTGGCAACAGTTCTTCGTAAATCTGCAGTTCTTCTTCCAAGATAGACGCCAATTCTTCAATTATACTTGCCAAAAGGAACCCCCTCCTTTATATCCTGTAACTCTGTATATTCTTCTCTCATCTGTATATAAAAACATACACAAAATCTTGAAAACAATTCTATATCCCTCTTACAAAATTATCTAATATTTTTTCAGCAAGTGCCTCATCAGAAACATAATAAGTTCCTTCTTGCATCTGTTTCTTAATTGCTTCCACTTTATCTATTCTAATATCTTCCGTCTCACTAATCGCTTTCTTAGCAACATGCAATTCTTTACCAAATTGCGAAATCTCTAAAGTATCATCTTTGCTGGCTTTCTTCTCGGAGTTTACCTTCTTCACTGGTTTTGTTGAATTATACACAGCATTCACTGCGTTATAAGCATCTATTCTCATAACGTCCACCACCTTTCAATGGAATTGTGTTATTAAACACTTCCATAACTTTCTCTTTCTTTCACTATATATATCGTCCTTTTTTCATAATTTGTTATAGTTATTTTCATTTTTTTCACTTTTTGTGAATTATGACAAAACCCATCTTGGGGCTTAAAGGTATTTCATACATTTTGCTCACACTTTCATTTTATAGTGTTGCAGTAAGCCACATAAGAGTTTACTATGCATATAGTCCCCTTTTTCCGTCATTTACATTCACAGATATTTCATTTAATGAAGCTTTTCCATAAGTGAGTCCAGCATATAATTTTTGAACATTCTCCATCAACGGACCTGATGTATCTTCCTTTACAATCTCTTCAAATCCCTTTTTAATATTTTCAATAATACCTATACATTCTACTAAATGATCTATCTGTTGTCTTATTCTGCCCTCAATTATCGTCTTATTCACAAATTTATAAAGAGACATAAGCTGGTAGGATATTACATATTCATAATTCAATGTTCCCATAAGCTCTCCGAGGAATTTCTGTCCATTCTTAAGGGCTATATCAAATCCCTCCATATCTGACTCTTCAAAACAATCCAAAGCTGCAGTTAACTCTTCTTGAATAATTTCATACATGATAACCAGCAATTCTGTTCGGTTTGCCTGTGTCACTCTGGCAGAATAACTTTGTATTTTCTCTTTCTTCATGTTTCTCCTCCATATCTCTCTTTACATTTTCTAATAACCTCTTCTTATCTTTATATCGGCTATTTTTTCTATTTCTTTTATACCAATTTATAGATATTCACCCCTATATATTTTACAAATAATATTTTTATAATACACAATCATACCAAAAGACACCTGTTACTCTCACCTAACCTGATTCCGTAACCGCCTGTTATGTACGAAAATCAACCATTTGTCAGGACTCTCAAAATAAAAATGCAGACACTGGATATTTTTTCCAATACTGTCTGCATTTTTCTCTTTATACATCCTTGCTGGTTTTATCCTTGTAATAAAGATAAAACTGTCTGTGGCTGTTGATTTGCTTGTGCTAACATTGAAGTTCCTGCTTGTGCCAATACATTTTTCTGAGTATAATTTGACATTTCTTCTGCCATATCTACATCCTCAATCCGGGATAAGGATTCCGTCATGTTTTCTTCGGTTGTATCCAAATTGTTAATCGCATGATCTAAACGGTTTTCATACGCACCTAGTTTTGCTCTAATAGCAGAAACTTTATTAATTGCATCATCTAATGTACCAATTGCTCTGCTGGCTCCTGCCTCTGTACCAATATTAATGCTATCAGTCCCCAATGTAACAGAATTCACTTCTGGAATACTAAGTAAAATTGTCTGATATTCATTCGCTCCTACCTGCAAAGTAATTGGTCCCTCTTCCAATACAGTAATGGTTGCTACACCTTCATCTGTATCTAAAGCTCCTTTTTCCACTTCTAATTCCATTTCAAATCCATCTTTATCTGTAATAGTAACCTTATTTCCCTTTGCCGAATAAGTTGCAGTATTTGCAAATGCCGCAACAGACTCTTCTTCTAAATCCAGAGTAACCTTCGCATCTGTTCCATAAGATTTTAATGTCTCTTCATCATCTCCGCCAGTTGTATCTCCTGCTGGATTCATTGCTGGCGAAGTCAAGCCAAGTAAATCTAACAAATTAGTGTTATCACTGTATATTCTTACATTTTCTCCTGATCCATATTCTTTTGCTTCAAAAGTAAGAGGTACACCATCCTCTAATGCCACTGTCTCCTGATTTCCCTCATCATCTACCGTTCCTGCAAATACATTTACATTAACCACATCACCTAGATTACGAAGTGATGTATAGACTTCTGATAAACTATCTCCTGCCTGGATACAAAGCTCCTGTCCATTTAAACAAATAATCCCAGCATTTTCTGCACTCACTGGAAAATCTCCAACACCACTTCCTGTAATGTATGCCTTCGTTCCAAGTTCATTTACAGTCACTTTGTAATCTTTAGATTCCACATTATCACTTTGTGATATTAATTTTACTTTTGAATTATTAGAATATGACTTTCTATCCACATTGCCATCTAAAAGATTCTTTGTGTTAAATTCTGTTGTCTCTGAAATTCTGTCAATTTCAGCATTTAACTGATCTATCTCATTTTGAATTGCTTCTCTGTCTTCATCTGTATTTGTTCCATTTGCTGCCTGAACAGATAATTCACGCATTCTTTGCAGCATACTTTCAACTTCTGCCAAAGCACCTTCTGCAGTTTGAATGACAGATATGCCGTCTGCCGCATTTCTGGATGCCTGATCCAAACCACGTATTTGTGTTTTCATTTTTTGGGAAATTGCCAACCCTGCTGCATCATCCGCTGCACGGTTAATACGATATCCCGAAGACAGACGTTCGATGCTTGCCTCCAAAGCTGTATTGGTTCTTTGTAACTGTGTATTCGCCTTCAAAGCTGATATATTATGATTAATTCTCATATTAAACTCCTTTCTGTTATTACTCCTGTTCTAACCATGCGATATGTTTTACAAAAGCTTTTGCTGCCTGATAATATTCACTGGTATCTTTATCACTTTCTGATTCATATTTCGTATCTGCTGAGTATAATGAACGGTTTCCTGTCTGTAATCCATAAGTAATTCTCCCTATTTCTAGACCTGCATTATTTAACCGCTGTTCAAAATCACCAAGTTCCATTTTCAAAGTGTCTGCTGCCTTTCTGGAACTACATAAAAGCATCCCTTGCACCACACCATCTTT
This sequence comes from Lachnospiraceae bacterium, assembly GCA_022791815.1. Classification (GTDB taxonomy): domain Bacteria; phylum Bacillota; class Clostridia; order Lachnospirales; family Lachnospiraceae; genus CAG-411. Next base: position 18,297 of record JAAVZU010000035.1, on the reverse strand, counting down.
TATAGTAAATTCAGCCGACACACTGCCAAACTGCTGGGAATCCATCTGTATCTGGACTTTTCCACTGTCTCCCTGCCCTGATCGGACAGTTAAATGCATATTGGTTACACCATCCCCTGCAAGTACAGGAATCTCATATGTCTCCTGTCTGCTCAAATCGCGAATAAGTGTCATTCCCTTTGCAAGCATCTTTAATTCTGATAATTCTTTTGAAGTTGCCTCTCTATTAGAATATTCATAATTTAGTACACTCTCCATACTTGCTTCCAAAATGCCATATTTTTCCTGCATATCTTCTTTGCTGTCTAAACCGTCTACTAAAGATTCCATAGCACTTTCTACTTTCTCTTGTTCATCTTTTGGTAAACGCTTTGCTTTTTCTTTCATGTTTCTAAATACTGTATCCTCAGTAAATATTTGATTTGCTGCAAATAAATTCTGCACATTTACTGGTATCTTGTTCTGATTCAAAAATGCGATAGCCTTTTCACAGTTTTCTGACAAATTACGGATATTCTTTACCAATTCCTCTTCATAAGCAGCATCCATTTCATTGTCTTCTTCATTCACTAAACGCATCTCTTCCAGTAAACGTTCCAGATTCTTATTCATCAACTGGTTCATACGATCCTCAGAGTCACCATACTCCATAGTTGTCTTTTCTAAAACAGATGGCGAAATCTCTTCTACTAAGTCACTAACAACTAAGTCAAAATATTTTCCTTTATTACCCAAATCTTTATTCTTTGTTGCCATACCTCGTTCAAAAGCTTCATTTACTTGTGTAATCAATGGTTCTCTGGAATATTTCAGTTCATCTAATCCAAAATTCTCATCTATACCTGCATCTATCTTTCCACTCTTCATAGTAGTAACTGCGGAAAGCAGGTTGTTTAATGTCATCTCTCTATTTGTATGTAATACATAACCTACTGCTGCACCATTAGATTTTTGTACATTATTTAACAAACGGTAAATACCAATAAATGCCTTTTTATCTTCTGGTGAAATTCCGTCTTCTCTCTCTAATTGCCATAAATACTTGCTATATTTCTCCTCTCCTGTTACACCTATCTCTTCCTTGATATCATCAATAATCTCATTTAATTCCATAACTGGTGTATTTAGAGGATTAATACCTCTCTTTATCATCTCTACTGTAATTGCAGGATGTAAATCTTTAAGCATCTTATTAACCTGGGTATCATATTCCTTTACACTAATAATATTATCTTCGTTAATAGCCATACCATTATAGCCAAGGATCTTCACTGCCCTGCGGTTTGCAATTGTAGTGTCCATATCCAGATCTTCTAATATCTCATCTATGTTACCAAATGCTTTTTCAATGCTGTCTCCCAGTTCTTCCTTCGGTTTTGTCATCAAGGTATTATACGCTTCTCCGGCTCTTTCAAGCACTCTTCTCATGCTTCTGCCTTCTTCGTTCAGATCCCCAAGAGTAATGTCATTCATCTTTGTTAAGGTTGGTCCAAGTACATAGCTTGGTGCCTGTCTTAATTCATTTACCCTATCTGTGGTATCTCGTAAGATAGCAATATGTTCTGGCTTGTCCACGCCGTTTCTTTCATAAATAATGCCTCGGTAATAAGCATCTTCCATATTGCGAAGTTCCCGGATAATCTCTTCACTTCGTTCTATGTCAAGGTCAATACCTTTTTTTTCTAACTGGTTCGCCACCTGCAAGGTCATTTTTAATTTGATTTCTTCCATCTGCCGGCGTTTCGTTATTACCTCAATATTTTCTATTTCCTGTCCTTCTTCACCGTAAGCCATATTTTTTAACTGTTGGTCCACTTCTGCAAGAAATACCTCTACACTCTGGTTCGTTACTTCCATCTGGTTTCTTGCCAAAGATACTGCCTCTGGAATCTCTCCTTTAGCATAACTTTTTACAATTTCTACCAAAATCTTTTCCTGATCAAATTCATTTTTGATATTATGCAATTCCTCCAACCGCATCAAAGTATCATCTGTAATTGGAAGCTCATTGCTAAATAACCATTTTGCCTGCTTTAATGCTGTTTCGTTTACTTCCCATCCAGCATTCTCAATAATCTTTTCTACCTGCGGCTTCACTTCCTGCCAATTTTCTTCCATGATAAGCTTATCTTTTCGCTCTGCTTCTACACTATAATTGATAGCACCTGTCTGAAAAGCTTTTCCATAGTTTGGAACATAATTCTGGTAACCTTTACTCTCTCCTGCATATTGGGCACGATATACATTTTGTATGGTTGGCTCTAATTCATGGTCAATCAAATAATTCATTGCCTTATCTGACATGGTAGTTGCCACACTTGCCATCTCTAACAAATTAGAAAATTTCTTAATATTCTCTGCTGTAACTGGCAGGCAGTTTTCTTCCAGACGATATGCAATCTGTCTTGCCATACTGCCTCCTACTACATTACTTATCACATTCCGCAGCACCATCTTTTCAATGTCAGAAGAGTATTCCTCCTGCTCTTCTATTACATCTTCCAGACTTTCTTGTCTATCAATCCGTTCTTCCTTAATTCGATTCAGTACCCGCTCCAAACGGTTCAGATTATAACTTTCTAAGGACATTCCCTCTTCTTCAATTGCCAGATAATCTTCTCCCGTCATACGAGAACCAATGGAATCCAGCCGTTCAAACAAGCCTCTGTTCTCTTCTTTTGCATCCTGCTCAGCCTTAGAAAGGCTTTCTGCAAAGCTTGCTTTATTCGCTCCAACTGTGGTTCTTACAATTCCTTTGGAATCTGTCATAAGGCTGCTTTTTTCCACTTCCTTTAGGACAATACTATTTTTCGATACATCCGTGATCTGAAAACTCCTTATTTCGCCTTCCTTGGCATCCCGTACTGCTGACTTTGGTACTGTTACCGCCGTTCCGCTAAAGTCAATGGAAATCTTGTCAGCTATCTTATCTATCCTTCCCTCAATAATCTGACCTTTGAGCCCTAAAGTCGTATAGTCCACACTGGAAGAACCCTTATCCAATGTTCCGGCATCTTTGCCATTACCCGTTGTGTTTACACGATTCATAATCTCCATAGATTTCACACTCACCTTTTCTTTTTTCTCTGTGAGTTATTTCGGACGAAATTTGGAAAAACTTTAGATTTCATATTTATTTCCATGAAAAAATAAGCAATTTCTGCCATTTTCCTTTGCATAAAACAACTCTTCGTCTGCCTGTTTCCACAAGTTTTCAAAATCATTTCTGCCATTAAAGATACCGTAGCTTAGTCCTATACTAATCGAAACAAAAGGACAAAAGTTCTTTTCTGACTGGGGAATCTTTTTTGCAGTTATAGAATTTTGTAGTCTTTTCCCCCAGTTTATAGCGTCTTCTTCCCCAAGTTCTGTGAGAAACACTAAAAATTCTTCTCCTCCTACTCTTGCTGCCAAATCCATTTTTTTTCTAATTGACTTTTTTATCTCTGCTGCTATGATTTGAATACAAGAATCCCCCTCTATATGACCAAAAGTATCATTATATATTTTAAAATTATCAATGTCTATCATTAAAATTGCTATAGGGACTTTATTATGTATACAATATGGCACAATAGTACATATACGGCGATAAAGACCTCTTCGGTTAAAGATTTTAGTCATAGAATCTGTGTCTGCTTCATGTATTGCTTCTTGTAATTCTTTCTCCTGCTGATATATTTTTTGTAAACTTTTATAACGCACATAGAAAAGGTATCCTGCTGTCAAATACCACGAAATAATACAGCCTATCTGCTCCCAGCCGCCATGTTTGGTATGAAGAATAAAAATCCCTGATAATATACTTTCTATAAAAAGTAAAATCAGTTCTCCTCTGGTAAAATATGGAACTGCACTAGGTAAAATAATCACAGTCCAAATCAATATCATACTTATATTAAATTCTTTACTTAACCATGCCAGAACAGTTAATTCTAATATTATAATCCCCCAAAAGCTTAAGTATAATTTTTGATACCATACATCTTGTTCTTTTTTTAGCAGCCATATCGCTAAACCCCCAAATAAAATCATACACAAAATATGTATCAATAGTATCCCTGCCATTTCCCATGATTTTAAAGTAAAACAATGAAAATAACTTCCAAATAACATAAACACAAAAAACAGTACACCAAATACAATAATAAATTTTTTCATCTGTCTTACATTTGCTTGCTTTTGCATTTGTTGTAATCCCCTCATAACCCCATCCTTTCTAAACAGTCTATTCTGTTTCTTTCATAATATGCAAATATCAACCTTTAGTATACCGATTTAAAAGGAGTATATCCCCCTTGATCAAATTATATACATCGCAATTACTTATGAATCTCTTTTTCCATTTTTTCCTCTTGACACAGCCTCTATAATATATATAAAGACAAGGAAATATAGATTATTAAATAAGCAATAAAATCAAGAAAGGAATATATTTTATGAATGCGAATCTTACACTTATGACAGATTTTTACCAGCTTACCATGATGCAGGGTTATTTTAAAAACAAACGAAACAATTTAGTTGTTTTTGATTTGTTTTATCGTACAAATCCTTGTGGCAACGGTTATGCTATTGCTGCTGGTTTAGAGCAAGCCATTTCTTATCTTAAGGAACTACATTTTTCTAAAGAGGATATTGCATATCTTCGCTCACTTTCTACTTTTAATGAAGATTTTTTGGACTATCTAAGCAGTTTTCACTTTACAGGGGATATATATGCTGTACCTGAAGGAACTGTAGTCTTTCCAATGGAACCTCTTGTAAAGGTTATTGCACCTATTATGGAGGCTCAACTAATCGAGACAACACTTTTAAATATTATAAACCATCAAAGTTTGATTGCGACAAAAGCAGCGAGAGTCTGTCAGGCGGCTGGTGATTCTCCTGTTATGGAATTTGGTCTCCGCCGTGCCCAAGGTCCTGATGCAGGTACATACGGTGCCAGAGCAGCTATTATTGGCGGATGTGTTGGAACAAGTAATGTTCTTGCAGGAAAGGCTTTTCAAGTTCCAGTACTGGGTACCCATGCTCATAGCTGGATTATGAGTTTCCCTGATGAATTAACTGCCTTTCGTAATTATGCCAATCTTTACCCACAAAATACTACTCTTTTAGTGGATACTTATGATACCCTGCATTCTGGTGTTCCAAATGCCATTCAGGTTTTTAAAGAGTTAAAAGAAGCAGGCAAAATCCCAGCTACTTATGGTATCCGTCTGGATAGCGGGGATCTGGCTTATCTTTCTAAAGAAGCCAGAAAGCTGCTAGATAATGCTGGTTTTCCTGATGCTAAGATTTGTGCCTCAAGTGATTTGGACGAATATCTTATTTCTTCCTTAAAATCCCAAGATGCTAAAATTGATATCTGGGGTGTAGGAACTAATCTGATTACTTCAAAAGATTGTCCTTCTTTTGGTGGTGTCTACAAATTATCTGGTGTTTGGGAAGATGAAGGATTTGTTCCAAAGATTAAAGTATCTGAGAATCCAAAAAAGATTACAAACCCTGGAAATAAAACCATATACCGAATTTACCAGAAAAATACTCAAATGATTCGTGCAGATGTGATTTCCCTTGCTTCTGAGCAGATAGATAGCTCCAAAGAGTTACTTCTTTTTGACCCGATATCTACTTGGAAAAAAACAAGGCTTGCTCCTAATACCTATGAAGTGCGGGAACTTTTGGTTCCTATTTTTAAAAATGGAGAATTGATATATCAAACACCTGCTCTTAAGGAAATCCAATCCTATTGTACACAAGAGAAAAACTCTCTTTGGGAGGAAAGCAGACGTCTTATAAACCCAAATGAAATTTATGTTGATTTATCCCAAGAACTTTTTGAATTAAAAAATCAATTACTTTCTAAATCTGGCGAAAAATAGACATAACAGTTCATCCCACAGGCTTAATTGTTACAAATAATTTTCTATAGGATATGAATAATTGAGGATTTTCTATTAATATATATGTATAAATAGTTATAGGAGTTATTTCTATGTCTTTACAGATTCTGGTGAATAAAACGCACCCTTTACCTGCTGACTATATTCCATTAGATTTAACTTTAACTAATGTTCCTTTTGAAGAAAAAGAATATTCAGAAAAAAAGTTATTAAGAACAACTGCTGCTGCTGCTTTAGAAAACTTATTTTCTCACGCCTCTCATCTTGGATATTCTTTTACTGCCATATCTGGTTATCGTTCTTATCAAAGGCAACAGGAAATTTTTTCTACACATGTAGAAAAATATGGTTTGGAATATGCCAGCCAAGTCTCCGCAAAACCAGGATGCAGTGAACATCAAACAGGACTTGCTATGGACATTTCCCTTCCTTCTCTGTCCTATCAGTTACTTCCTGAGTTTGGAGACACCAAAGAAGGTCTGTGGCTTGCCAAGAATGCCTGTCATTTTGGATTTATCCTTCGCTATCCTGTTGATAAGGTTCATATTACTGGTTATACTTATGAACCATGGCATTTTCGTTATGTAGGCATTCCACTAGCTATTCACTTAACAAAATATCATCTCACCATGGAAGAAATTGAATAACAGTTTAGATACGCATCTTTTGTCAGACAATTCTCAATATTTCTAGTTGAAATATAATAATACTCCCTTCTTATGAAATCAGCTCTGATTTCATAAGAAGGGAGTATTTCTAATTTCACTTATTCTATTTTTTCTTTTTACTTGCTTTTTCTTCTTTCTGCATAGTTTCTGCTTTATCCCGCATTTTTGCCATAAATCCTTTTTTCTTAGGTGCTGTCTCCAAATTGGTACGAAGTCCTTTTACGTCCATAATATAAATACCATTAATAACTGCTTTAATTTCCTTTCTCAATGGTATTAAATCAAAAATTTTGTCATCACACATCATAGTTAAAATCTTTGGTCCTATCTTTACTTTTACCACCGGCACCTTTGAACGACGATAAATCTTTGGTGTTTGTTCTAACACAATCTTAGGCAGATTTGCATCTTTTAGACGCATTCTTTTCTTATCAATAACAAGAAGGGACTGTGTCTGTGCCCCTACCTTCATTTGTTCCTGCGTACTTTCTGAGCGTTCCTGCATTTCTTTTCCCTTGCGGTATAAGAAAAAACATCCAATACCTAATGCAATCACAATTACCAGTACAATTATTACCCACCAATCCATATATGTACCTCCTATATTTTTTCTTTTTCTGTAACTCTTCCATAGTATGGATAGTTACTTTTTCATTTCTTTTTAATAACTCATCTTCCTTTTGGAATCCTTTAGCATTGTACCATAGCCTAATCTATGTTTTCAAGCATTTGTTTCATAATGTTTTGCATATAAGCTCCTATAAATTTTTTTTCTTCTTTATCTAAAGAATCTGGATATACTGGTGCTCCATAAACAACAGTAACTTTGATTGGGTGGAACCAGGCAAAATGATTTCCAACCACTTTATCTGTATTCTTCATTGCCACAGGAACAATGGCACATCCAGTCTTTGTTGATAATTTAAAACTGCCTTCACGAAACGGAAGTAATTCTTCTCCATGATTTCTTGTTCCCTCTGGCATAATAAAAATAGAAAAGCCATCTTTTATCTGTGCAATCCCCTGTAAAATAACCTGAAAACCCTGCTTCCCATCTTCTCTCTTTAAAAACAAGCATTTTAAAAAACGCATCCATATTCTAATGAAAGGAACTTTACCTAATTCATCCTTTGATATAAATCCTGTCAATGTAGGCACTGTACAGTATCCCACAAGAATGTCCACATACGACCTATGATTTCCAATATACATGATTGGCTCATCTTTTGGTACCTGTTCCACTCCCCTGCAGTCTAATTTTACACCAGCAATACATAATATTATACGCAACACTCTTTTAACAATTGCCTGGGAAAATGCGACCTGCTTCTTTGGGTCCTTTTTCCCTAATAAATATGCTACCAAATACAATGGCAGACTGATAATAAAAAAAATCGCTAATATAATTCCTATTAGTGCGAATCTCATACTATACTCTCCTTTCAGATTTCTCTTTTGCTATTAATCATTTGCAGATATTACTTTAATAACAATATTGCAATCTGATACAAAATTATAATTAATTTCTAAACCATATTGCAAAATGATAGCCATAGAGTCTTCTGTTTTAATCATTTTTATCTTAGTTGTATCTAATCCCATCATCAATTCTCCATAAGGTGTGTTATAACAACTTGTGGTTTTTTGTTTCTCCTCAAAAATCATATGTACCTGTGTAACACCACTTTTGCGGATTTCTACATGCCCATCCGCAATCACCAGCATAACTTTGGTAATCTCTTGATTTTCCTCATCTACTTCTTCATATTCTATAATCTGCTGATTATCCTCTTCCTGATAAGTACCTGCCGAAATTAACTCTATGGTATCATCTTCTCCAGCTCCCATCATCTGTAATCCCTTAATTGATACAATTACATTTTTGGTCATTGCAGCCTCCTTTATACCTCTCTTAATCCTTAGTTAATACTGTTCTATATTCACATCATTGGTTTCCATAACCTCACAAGGTAAAATAGTATTGGCAAATGCCTTAAATTTCTCTGCACCATCACTTACATAGAACAAATGTTCATTAGTCTTTGATAAACGATCCAGCTGTTTCTCTTTTAATACATTTTTTAGTGTAATAGCCGTTTCATAAGCTGGATTCACCAAATTCATCTTTTCTCCCACTACTTTACGCAGTGTATGACGGAGCAGAGGATAATGGGTACAGCCCAGTACTATGGTATCCACCTCATATTCAATTAATTCACTTAAATAACGGTCTGCAATTTCAATGGTTATTGGGTCATATAACCAATTTTCTTCTACTAATGGGCAAAATAAAGGACAGGCCTTAGAATATACTTGAATATTAGGATTCAAGTCCCGAAGATAGTGGGTATAAATATTACTATTTACCGTGGCTTCTGTGGCTATTACCCCCACTTTTTCATTTCTAGTGGCTTCTGCTGCTGCGATAGCACCAGGCATTACCACACCGATAATCGGAATATCTACTTCTCTTTTCAAATCCTCTAACGCCAATGCACTTGCTGTATTACAAGCCACAACAATTGCTTTTACCTTCTTAGTTAATAAAAAATCTACAATCTGCTTAGAAAACTTTATAATAGTATCTTTGGATTTACTGCCATAAGGAACTCTTGCCGTATCTCCAAAATACACAATATTTTCATTCGGTATCTGACGCATAATTTCTCTTACTACAGTTAATCCACCTACTCCTGAATCAAATACACCAATCGGAAAATCCCTCATTTCAAATCCTCCTATCGTGTCTTCGCCATAGAAAGCAGCTTATCTACCAATTCTGTTTTAGAAATCCCCTGTTCCTTCCAAAGCATTGGATACATACTGATACCAGTAAATCCTGGTAATGTATTGATTTCATTAAAAACAACCTCATTCGTATCTTTTTCCAAGAAAAAGTCCACTCTGGATAATCCAAATCCATCTACAGCTTTGAAAATAGCAACAGCAGCTTCTCCAATCTGCTCTTTGACACCTTCTGGAAGTTCTGGTGAAATCACTGTCATAGAATCTGGATTGTTATATTTTGCTTCATAATCATAAAATTCCGCTGCTGATACAATTTCTCCAACTCCAGATGCCTTTACATCATCGCCTCCAAGTACAGCACACTCGATTTCTCTTCCCACAATTGTCTCTTCTACCAGAATCTTTTTATCATGTTTTGCAGCAAATTTCAATGCATCTTTTAACTCGTCTCTATTGCAAACTTTTGATACACCTTTGGAAGAACCAGCATTCGACGGTTTGACAAATACAGGATAAGATAACTTTGCTTCCACCCTTTCTACTACTTCTGCCATATCCTCTAATTGTTCACTTCGTACTGGTACATAATCTGCCTGACGAATATGGAGGGTGTCTACGATAATCTTTGTATACAATTTATCCATAGATACTGCTGATGCCAGTACGCCGCATCCTACATAAGGAATATGAGCAAGCTCCAAAAGCCCCTGAACGGTTCCATCTTCTCCATATAATCCATGTAATGCAGGAAAGACCACATCAACTTTTTCTTTTATGTAGTTATCCCCATCTATGTATACAATTCCATGCAAAGATGCATCTGGAGAAATAAATGCGGTAATGGAACTCTCTGTCCATGCTCCTGAGGAAATATCCTCAACCTGTTCTACTTTTAGCCATCTTCCATCCTTCGTAATACCTATCATACGTATTTGGTATTTCTCTTTGTCTATACATGAAATAATGGTAGTTGCGGAAACACAGGAAATCTCATGCTCGGAAGACTGCCCCCCAAATAAAACGACTACTGTTTTCTTGCTCATTTTTTCTTTCCTTTCTGACTTTATCCTCCATTATTCACAGCTCTATCGCAGCTAGGAGTTGCTTATCAGCATCACCTGTCTGCAACTATCGTCAATTGACCTATTAAGCCTGACTAATCTTGGATATTATTTTTCATAAATTTTATTGTAACCTTTTTAGAAAAAATAATCAATCCCTTTCCACCATTCTGCGATTTTCCATTTATATTCTATTTTATTCTCTTCCTGTAAACTTTCATATTCTTCCTTTGTTAAATTTTCCTGCAATTTTTCCTTTGCACTATCAGGAACTACAGTATAACTTTCATCAATCATACAAAGACTCGGAAACATAACACACCACCAATTTTTTCCCTCAGCACTGCCTATCTCTACTTGGAGTGTTTCATAAATTCCTTCTGGAAAAGTAAATTCTCCATAAGATTTCACTGGAAATTGCTTTTTTGTAAGATATGCCCTTACTTCATTTTTTACTCCTTCTACCTTTAAAGTTTCATGTGCCAAACATTCTATTTCCTCTAAATTGTCTTTTATAATCATTCTTGCCTGCTTCTTGTCCTTGGCTGCTACTAATTTTTCCTGCATATATCTAACCACTTGATCTTTTACTTTTAATTTTACTTGCTGATCCTCCTCTTTATCACTGTCTGCCAATACATGAAAACGTATAATTTCATCGGCAATTCCCCGCTGAAGGTTCTTTCCTTTTACATCACTAACCTTTATAAAAATTAATGTAATTCCTAAACAACATACTATCCATAATATCCAGTTTTCTTTTTTGTTTTTTCTATGTAACATAATCCCATTCTCCTTTTTTTATTTTTTACCTTTTATATTCTTCCCTATTTTTTTTCATATATACTCTGTCTTAGAATTATAATTACCATAGAAATGTTAGATTTATCATAAAACCTAATATATAGTCAAGTAAGACATTATCTTGAATTACATATACTTAGGAAGAAAGATTCTTACATAGTGTTTTTTTTATATTTTTGTGTTATAATTGTATACAAAATACAAATCTGTTAAAATATAATACTTGACTATTAACAAAAGGAGATTCTATGGAAAATTTAACAAGAAAAGCTTATGGAAAACTAAATCTTTCCTTAGATATTGTAGGAAAACGCTCTGATGGATACCATCTTGTACGAATGATTATGCAGACTGTGAATTTATATGATGTACTAGAATTTAGAAAAACAAAAGAACCAGGTATTGTGCTGACTACAAATCGTTCTGATTTGCCAACAAATCAAAATAATTTAATATATCGTGCTGCTGCTTTGCTTATGGAAAAATATTCTATTCAAGAAGGAGTCCGCATACATTTAAAAAAACATATCCCAGTTGCTGCAGGGATGGCGGGCGGAAGTGCTGATTGTGCTGCTGCTTTGTCTGGTATCAATACACTCTTTTCTCTTGGATTATCCACAGAAGAATTAATGACATTTGGTATTAGTCTTGGTGCCGATGTTCCTTATTGTCTTCTTGGGGGAACTGCTCTTTCAGAAGGAATTGGTGAAATCCTTACTCCTCTTCCTGATGTACCTCCATGTAAAGTATTACTGGTAAAACCAGATATTGACATCTCAACAAAATGGGTATACACCACCTTAGACTGGAAAAGTCTTACTTACCATCCAGATATAGATGGTATGATTTCCAGCCTCCATGCCGGAAATTTAACTGGAATCTCTAAGAGACTTTCAAATGTATTAGAATCTGTAACAATTCCTGCATATCCAATTATCCAGAGTATCAAGGAAACTATGCTGGAACTGGGTGCAAATAACTCTCTAATGAGTGGTAGTGGTTCAACTGTATTCGGATTATATACAAACGAAACACTTGCTAGGAATGCTTATCAAAAATGTATTGCATTATATCCTAAATATCAGATAGATCTTGTAGACTTTGTGAACCGCCAAGCCATACAAGAATAGAAAGGATGTGATTCTATGAAAGGAAAAAAAAATGATATTGCATGGGAACATCTTACTATATCAATGAATGACTATCTTCCTTTACGGGATGTTGTTTTTCAAACCATCCGACAAGGGATTCTTCATGGTGTTCTTCCACCTGGACAGCGGCTTATGGAGATTCAACTTGCCAAACATCTGGGTGTCAGCCGTACTCCTGTACGAGAAGCACTTCGGATGTTGGAATTAGAAGGACTTGTGGTAACTGTTCCCCGACATGGTGCAGAAGTTGCAGAAATTACGCAAAAAGATCTTCAGGATGTTCTGGAAGTCCGGTGTGCCTTAGAAGCTCTTGCTGTAGACCTTGCCAGTGTAGCAATTACAGAAGAGGAACTCCAATCTCTTCGCACTAATACTGAAAAATTTGGAAAATTGATAGAAGCTGGCAATATTTCTGCTTTAGCAGCCTGTGATGTGGAATTTCATGATATTATCTTTTCTGCTACCCATAATAACCGACTAGTTCAGCTTCTAAACAATCTTAGTGAACAAATGTATCGTTATCGTTTGGAATACCTAAAAGATAAAACAGCACATCCTAACCTACTAGAAGAACATAAAGAAATTATTAAGCATTTGGAAAACCGGGATACTACAAAAGCAAAAGAAATTATTACCCTCCATATCAATAAACAATATGAGGATGTAATCAAGAATTTAAAAAAAACAGAATAAACTAGAATTATCCGAGATTATTCATATTCCTAAGCGTAAAGAAGCCTTTATAGGCAGGCGTTGAGCTTACCTATAAAGGCTTCTTTACATTTAATACAACTGATATGATAAAATCTCCCTGCTATTAGGCAATGTATTTAGATATTCTATCATTTCTCTTGTTTGTATCTCATCTAAATTATTTAAATAATAAACCGTTCCAAACTCATGACTAGCAAATAAAACTTTTCCATTTTTATCTTCTAACCCCATCTCATGCCATGCAAAATCCCCATTCTCATTAATAAAATCGGCAAAAACTTTTTCTTTCTCTTCTTCTGTCCAATTTTTCTCTTGAGATTCTGTCTCACCTTTTACAGTATTAGAAATATAATAACTAATGCATTTCTCTTCCAAAAATTCAACCAACATTTTCCATAATTCTATATATTGTTCTCTATATTTACAATGATGTTTAAATGGTTCACTACATGCACAATCTATAACAAGATTTCCTTCTTTTTTTGCTACATAATTTAACTCTCCATATTTTCGTAGTTCCCTAAAGGAATCTGGATTATGTATGCGGATTGCTTGAATTATTTCATCATTGTTTATAGCAATATTATTTTGCTGTATGCTAGTATCCGTTGTACTTAATTCTATGATTGTAAACTGCATTTTCCCCCTACACTGCATATACAAATTCCCAGGACTGATATAACAAGTTTCCCTATCTTTATGTATTGGTTCTAAAAAATACTCTCTTTCACTCAATCCATGATAACCATAGAATACATAATCATATTTAAATAAATCATTACCATTACATATCCCCTTTTTCAGCAACATGACTGCTAATTTTTCCTCACTAAGCCCAAAGTCTACATAATTAGCATCTGTTGTATCAACACCTGCATATATTTTTTGACCTTCACATTCTATTTCCACGCTTTGAGGAAATCTTTTCAGAATACCTATTCTATTTTCTCCTAATATCTCTATTATTTTTTGACTTTTCCTTAATTCCTCTTCATCAAAATAGTCATCCTCTATATGTTCAAGAACCTGTAGCACCTTTCTCTCTTTTTCGCCTAAAACATTAATAAATCTGGTATCAGAGGAAATAATATCGAAAATTTCACTACAAAATAAATCACCATCAAAAAAATTTCCCAAATTAAACACATATTCTATTTGCTCATTGACAATACATTCTAAAAATTTTTTAAGTGCATATATATTCGATTGTATATTCGATATTACTGCTATTTTCTTCACTTTTCTTCCTTTCTAAAAAACAGGAACTGCCATCGTAACAAAGCGGGCAAGCCTGCATTTACTTTCCTATGGTAGTCCCTGTATCTACTATCTTCTATAATAATTTAGATTTTTGTCTCTTTTACACTATTCTACATCTTTTAAAATATCGCAAAAGTCAAAAGTTGCAAAATAATCTTTTGGAGTTTCTGCACGACGAATCATTTCAACTGAACCGTCTTCTTTCAATAATAATTCTGCTGATTTTAACTTACCATTGTAATTATAACCCATAGCAAATCCATGAGCTCCAGCATCATGTATTACCAAATAATCTCCTATGTCAATCTTTGGCAACATGCGGTCTACTGCAAATTTATCATTGTTTTCACATAATGAACCTGTTATATCATACTTGTGGTCACAAGGTGCATTTTCTTTTCCTAAAACAGTAATATGATGATATGCTCCATACATAGCAGGTCGCATTAAATTTACTGCACAGGCATCTACACCTATATACTCTTTATAGATGTGTTTTTCATGAATTGCCTGTGTTACCAAATGCCCGTAAGGTGCAAGCATGAAACGTCCTAACTCCGTAAAGATAGATACATCTCCCATTCCAGCTGGTACTAATACTTCTTCAAATGCTTTTCTTACCCCTTCACCAATTACCATAATATCATTTGGCTCTTTATCAGGAGTATATGGAACACCCACTCCGCCAGATAAATTAATATACTTAATATCTGCTCCTGTTGCCTCTTTTAATTCTACTGCTAATTCAAATAAAATCTTTGCAAGTGTAGGATAGTATTCATTACTTACTGTATTACTTGCAAGAAAAGAATGAATACCAAATTTCTTGGCACCAAGTTTCTGCAATCTTTTAAATGCATCTATCATCTGTTCTTTTGTAAGACCATATTTTGCATCTCCAGGATTATCCATAATATCTGTTCCTAGAGTAAAAGTTCCCCCTGGATTATACCGGCAGAAAATAGTTTCTGGAATTCCTGCTGTTTTTTCTAAGAAGTCAATATGTGTATAATCATCTAAGTTTATATATGCTTTTACCTCTTTTGCTTTTTTGTATTCTTCTGCAGGAGTAACATTGGAAGAAAACATAATATCTCCCTCTCCAAAGCCCAATGCTTCTGACATCATTAATTCTGTCATAGAGGAACAATCTGTTCCACATCCTTCTTCTTGTAAAATTTTAAGTAAGAATGGATTAGGAGTTGCCTTTACCGCAAAAAATTCTTTAAAACCTTTATTCCATGAAAATGCTTCTTTTAATTTTCTTGCATTTTCACGTATTCCTTTCTCATCATAAATATGAAAAGGTGTAGGATATGTCTTTACAATCTCTTCAATCTGTTCTTTTGTCACAAATGGTATTTTCTTCATGGTATTTTTCCTTTCTTTTACACAACCTGATAGTAACATCTGTAACAGTTCATCCCATAGGCTAAACTGTTACTAATATCTCCAATAAAGTATATTCATTCGTTTGCTATTATAGCAAATGTAAAAAACAAAGTAAAGATATTACAAATGGTATTTTTTTATCATAACAATTCAACCAGAGCTAATCTGTTACTTTTTATCTACAACTTGCGATTTTTCTTTTTCTATGCTATCCTTGATGTTAGTACTTCCATTACAATTCACTCTATAATATATGTCTGTGAATGCACTCATTACTATAAATGAACGGGATACGTTACTATGGACACCATAGCTATGAACATTAATCAAGACACAACCAGGAAGGAAACTAATAGAAAAGAGGATATATTTTATGATAAAATTAGGAAAAACACAGACTCTACAAGTTGCAAGACATTCGGACTTTGGTGTATATTTATTTGATCCAAATGCTTCCAGAGAAGATCAGATTTTACTTCCAAAAGGCCAAGTTCCCAAAGGTCTGGATATAGATGATACTATTTCGGTCTTTGTATATAAAGATTCTGAAGATCGTTTTGTTGCAACAACTGCTGCTCCTGCTTTAGAATTGGGACAAGTTGCTCTGCTTCCAGTAGCACAAGTCACGAAAATTGGTGCTTTCTTACGATGGGGATTATTAAAAGATTTACTTCTTCCCTTTAAAGAACAGACAAAGGAACTTGAACAGGATGAAGAGGTACTCGTTGCTTTATATGTGGATAAGAGTAACCGTCTTTGTGCAACAATGAAGATATATGACTTTCTATCTACTGGTTCTCCATATAAAAAAGAAGATATGGTAACTGGACGAGTATATGAAACTAGTGACAACTTTGGTGTATTTGTTGCAGTAGACAACCAATATTCTGCTTTAATTCCAAAACAAGAAGTATTTAAACCACTTTATCCTGGTATGGAAATTATGGCAAGGGTCAGCAATGTAAGAGAAGATGGCAAACTTACCCTTAGCTTACGAGAAAAGAGTTTTATCCAAATGGATGAAGATGCAAAAATCATTTACGAACGGTTATCTGCCAGTCCAAAGGGAATGCTCCCCTTTCATGACAAGTCCAATGCTGAGATAATAAAAAGAGAATTTCATCTTAGTAAAAATGCCTTTAAACGTGCTATTGGCAGATTAATGAAAGAAGGCAAGATCCGCATTGAAAAAGATGGAATTTATCTTTTATAGCCATTAATACTAAAAAAAGAAGATGGATACCAAAAACTCCCATCTTCTTTTTAATTTGATTATAGTTGAACTATATTATTCCACAATGATTCATAATCAATATTAATTGTAGTTGTTTTATTTTTTTTCTAACATCTCTAATGTTGCAAACAATACATCTTTCTGTAAAGGTTTTGGTAATAAAAACCTCAAACCAAGTGCCTTTACCTCATTCATAAGATTGGCATCAAACAAGGAACTTAGCATAATAATCTTTATATCTCTATTTTCTTTCAATAAAATCTCTGCTGTCTCCAAGCCATCAATTCCTGGCATAATAATATCCAAAATAATAACATCTGGCTTTAATTCATGATACATCTCTATTCCTTCTTCTCCAGACTTGGCACTGCCAATAACCTCATAATCACTACCATCTATCATATCTTTGAGTTGATAATAAACGAAAGGTGAATCATCAACCACCAAAACTGACTTTTTCATATAATTCCTCCCTTCTTTTTTATGTTACATAAAATTACTTAGCAAAAATCACATTCGTAGCCCATATCCATTCGCATCTTTCCATACACCGATTGAAAACAGACTGTACATCGTTTAGGGAATTTTTCCTTATCATCCCAACAAGATACTCCCACCAACGGAACAGTCAGACGCGAAGATTTTCCTGCCAGATTATTAATTCTTGTTAATGCATGCCCAGATATAATATTGATAAATTCTCCAATTAGTAATTCCCTTAATTCTTCCTTCGCTGAGATATTTTTAGCCATCGCAAGGAATACTGCCTGTTCAAAATCCTTATCCATTGAAAAAAATAAGGAGGCCCGAAATGTTCCCACCGACTGTATCTTCACATTCTGAGCACTTTGGAACTCATTTTCTTTCTCATTGTACTCTAAAGAAAATCCTGTAATTTCTTCTGACACGGATGTAAAGCTATTTACAAACATGTGACATACATCTTCATGTACATTCCGCATATCTGCACCGCCTTTCCATATACGATACTACAAGCAACCTCTTTTTTAACCTAAGAAACGCATCTTGCCGTCTGCACTACCTGATTTCTTCTTTTGTACTACTGGTTCCTTCTTTGTCTCATACATGTTACTCAAGCTGTTTTCCAATTGCTTTTTACATTTCTGACAAAAACGCCCAGTCTTAATCATTGCCCCACATTTTTCACACTCTATGCCCAATTCAGAATTATCCGAAAAACACAATCGTTCTTCTCGTACCCAATGTTTAATCTGCTTTATGGACACATCATTCTCTTCTGCCACTTGGTTTATATTTGCACCTGGGTTATTGTAAATATATTCTTTCACATCCTCAAATTTATCTTCTAGTTTCTTAGAACAAGTTGGGCAGATAGGT
>JAAVZU010000034.1 GCA_022791815.1 Lachnospiraceae bacterium | reverse complement strand
GCAGAGAATATGGCAGAAACCAAAAACGAGCAACAGCCCCACAGTTTCAAACGGAAGTTAGGGAACACTACTTACACCGTCAAGGTACATTTCAGTAAAGACACTGATAAAACCTTTAAAGACAGAGTGCAAAAATTGATTATCAATGAGTGTCTTGAAAAGAATCCGTATAAAATGAGCTTTCGTAAGAAGGCAGATTTGCTTTTCATGCCGGAGAGTTTGAACTTTTCTTCTAGAATATACTGCTCGTCATCATTTAGGTAAAATTCATTGCGGTTTTGGCGGCTTCTGTTTGTCAATTTGTCCACTTCCTTTCTAAAGTTGGGTACTAAAAAACTGCTGTAAAATGTTCAATGTTTACAACAGTTGGTTTCAAGTTTTATTCAGTTTTGGATAAAGTTATCCAAGTGAAAGTTTATCAAAGGAATGAAAAAAGGTCAAGGATTTTTAGTATGAAGGTGTAAGGAAAATGAAAGAGGGTTAGGAAAACTTCCCTAGAGATTTTATTCAGGAAAGCCAGCAGACTTTACATGAATAAAATTGCCTGTGTCCGGACACAGGCAGTGCTAGCTAGGTTTGTTTCCGACATTCCCAAAGGGTGTGTCGGAGTAACTAGTTGTGATAATGAAAAAGTAATGATACCAAGTTCGTTTGAAATTTTATGAGTAATATTTTAAATATAAAAAATAAAATTGGTAAATATATACAAAAAGTTATCTTGTATTTCTATTTGATTACAATATTTTAATATAATAAAATATAAACATACTAAATCTATATTATTAATAAGTACATGTTAAAAAATTTAAGAGCGAGGAGGATGCTAATGAAAACAATAAGGAAATACTGGTCTATGAAAAAAACAATTGCTTTGTTATTAGTAATAACAATAACAGGTGTCTATGTCATAGGAGACAAATTTTCTTCTGTGACAATTACGAAAGATAAAAATACTCAAGTTAGTATGGGTACTCAAGATACATATAATATTAAACCAATTAGTGAGTTGAATCTTGCTGAAACGGATACCGGGATTGGCAAAGCAGGCGAGTCATTAAAGGATGGATATGAAGAACTTGCTGCATGTAAAAACAAAAAAGATTTTGACACTTCGATGAAAGGTTTCACACAGTTAGTTTCTTTGCTAAAAAGTAAAACAATTGAAGAGTTGGCTGCAACAGATAATGGTACAGAGGAATACAATAATTACCGCTTGGCAGTGCTTTCCGACTTTGAAGAATTGGAGGATTGTATTAGTGGGCAAAATGAGAAAAACTATGAAACTGTTATCGAAGAAATTGGGAATATAGTTGCACCGAAAAAACAGCATATACCATTGGCTGGTGATTTGCCTTTTAATAATGTTTCTGTTGATGAAATTGAAATGGAAGCATATACGGAAAAAGATTCTACCGCTTATGAAATTCAAAATGAAAGTTATAGCAACAGTGATTTGGAATTTACAAATGATGTGGTAGTAAATGATAAAATCCGATCTGAATTTTCAGAATTATCCGGTGTGTTGGAAGTATATCAGTACATAAAAAATAACTATATGCCAGAGTTCTATTATGGTTCACGAAAGGGTTCTCTTGGTGCATTTGAAGAGAAGGCGGGAAATGATTATGATCTTTCCAGTCTGTTATTGGCAGTACTACGTGACAGGGAGATTCCTGCACATTATGTTCGTGGTGAAATTGAAATTACTGCGGAGCAGGCAATAAAATGGACAGCAGCTGATAATATCAATGCTGCACTTCGTATGCTTTCTGCTTTGGGAATCCCTGTGACAGGATTAATGAAAGATGCTGATATTGTTGCTGTCCGGTTAGAGCATGTCTGGGTGTAAGCCTATGTGCCATATACAGATTATCGTGGTGCAGGTAATCAATCTGGCGAAAGTTTATGGATACCACTGGATGTCAGTTTTAAAGAACTGAATCATTTGGAAGGGATAGACCTTACCTCTATAAATGATTACATAAATAATGCAGAGAATTTTTTGACTGCTGATACCGAAATGAATGGTGTAAATATTGGAGAAATATCAACAGTTATAAATGGTCAGGAGTCTGTCCTTACAAAATATTTATTGGAAAATGGTTATGCTGACTCTACACGGGATGAAGTGTTTGGAGGCAGTGAGATTGTTTATGAAGATTTAGGATATCTTCCTCTTACACTTCCTTATAAGGTCTTGGAAAAGATGGATTCTTTCAGTGACATTCCATCAGAACTAACAGATAGTATTTCGTTCTCTTTAGTTGGTAATTCGACTTATGAACTTGAATTTGCTGGTGGAAAATCAATAAGCAAAAAGTTATATACTCCCAATTTATATGGAAAGCGTGTTGTGTTAGCTTATGCTCCGGCTTCAGAGGCAGATGAGGCAATATTGAAGCAATATGGGGGGATATTTAAAACGCCTGCATATCTTTTAAAATTGAAGCCACAGTTGATTGTTGATGGCGAGGTTGTTGCAGAAGGTTCTGTTTGCAATGCCGGATACAGGCAGAAATATACAATTAACATTCACAATGGTTCTCCGCATAAGAATGACAGTAAAGTTGAAAATTCAGTTGTAGCAGGTGGCATATATTGTATTGCACTTGACTATGGAACAATTTCAGCAGGTGAGTTGAAAAATTTATCAGATAATATGGAAGCACTGAAAGAAATTGTATCAGAAGATAATATTTATACAGATGCTGGAATGGGTGAAATGTTAAACAGCATTGCCAAGGCATACTTCGCACAGCTTGATATGTACAATGCTATTATTTCGGGACAATTTAATGTAACTTCAACTCGTGATTTGAGCATAGGTATAGTGGGATTTAATATAAATGTTGTATACACTTTCAATAGACCCGCTGAATTAAATGAAGGTGGAGTATTCCTTGATATTGGACATGATGTTCATAGTGTTGTTTCTAATGATAATAACAATAAGAACGAAAAGACTTATATGCTTCAATCAGGTATATATGCTTCTGCAATGGAACATGGTATCCTTGAACAGGTTACAGGAGTAGAATCCGTATCTACAATTAAGACATTTCAATATGCGGTTGAAAATAATATTTCTTTTCATGCAATTGCAAAAGAAAATATATCAACTGAGATTAAACAGCTTAATGTATCTGAACAGATTAAACAGGATATTTACACGGCAGTAAGTACTGGAAAGATTGTTATTATACCAGAACAGGAAATGGAAATAAATCAATGGTCAGGGATTGGTTATATGGTTCTTGATCCAGACACTTTTGCTTGTGGCTACATGATTTCAGGTGGTTTAGCTGGTGGAGCGATGACAGCTGGACAGATGCTTAGTGAATATATACAATATGTAGTTTTAGGTGCTGTCTCTATTGTACTATGGGAAGTTCTTACAACTGCTTTACTTGCAATGACACCATGTGGATGGCTTGCGGCAGTGCAGTTGATTCTTAAAGCAGCACAAATAATAATGCTTATAAATGCTGTTATCCAAATGATTGATTTGGTTGTAATGTATGCAGAAACTGGTGATATATATTATTTGCAGGAACTTTTAGTACAAGTGTCAGCTTTTGCAACATTAAGTATAGCAACAAAACTATTAGGTAATAAATTAACTCAATTGAAAGAGAAAGTAACAAAAGCAATTGATGATGCTGGATTGAAAGGTAAGTGTTTTATTGCAGGAACTTTAATTTTGACCTCAGTTGGTCTTGTGCCGATAGAAACGGTAGCTGCTGGAGACACGGTGTTAAGTTTTGCTCCCGATACACAAGTGGTTTCCAAACAGGTTGTTGAAGAAACATTTGTGAGAGAAAGCAGAGAACTTGTTCATATTGAAGTTGGAAATGAAACAATATCTGCAACTCCTGACCATCCGTTTTATGTACCCCAAAAAGGATTTGTTAAAGCTGTTAATCTGCGTGCAGGTGATATTCTTTGTACTGTCAATGGAGAATATGTTATTGTAGAACAGATACAGCATGAGATTCTTGAGGCACCGATAAAGGTTTATAACTTTAGAGTTTCTAATAATCATACTTATTTTGTTGGTGATGTTAGTGTTGGTGTTCATAATGCAGATTATAGAATATTAGATTCTAATTCGAAGTTAAATGAAATTTTGAATGATTCAGAACCAGGAAAAACTACAAAAGGCTCGACAACTCAATATGACAGAACTGGTGGATATGATAAAGCTGTAGCTGATTTTAATAAATTGGAGCCAACAGGAGTTAAGGATATTAATGTTTCATCAGGTGGAAAAGGAAAAGTTGGAACTTTGAGTGATGGGCGAACAGCGGTATTGCGTTCAACTAGTAGTGAAGGTTCACCAACTCTAGAGATTCAAAGCAATACTAGTAAAGCTAAAATAAAAATAAGGTATAAATGATAATATTTTTTGATTAAGAATAAAGTTTATTACTATAATATTAATAGAGAAATGTGGGTGATAGTTATAGAAACTAAAATCGTAAAATGGGATATTTTAAAAAATATAAATAGTTATGGTTTAAATATAAAATTTATAAGTGATGATTTTGATGGTTTAACAGTTATTCTTGAAAATAATGAACTTGAATTATTTTCAATTAGATGGGCGGATGTGGAAAGTTATTGTCGCTCAACGGAAGAAGTGCGTTTTAAATTTATTGCTGGTGAATGGCAACAAGTTAGAAAAGAATTTCCCAATTGGTCTTTTTTTAAAGTTACTAATTCACCATATATAAAATGGATTAAAGAACAAGCAGGTGGTTTTATGGATGAGGATAAATTAATTCATTTCATGATTGTTTCTACTGATTACGTTCTTGATATAGTTTCAAAATATGAACCTGATGAGTGTTATAAAAAATAGGAGGTGTCCCTATGAAGAAAAGAAGTTTTTTTGCTTTAGTACTTGCTGTTTTACAAGTAATTTGCTTTGTTCACATTACAGCCTTTGCTAATGAAGGAACAAACGAATTAGATATTCAGAATATCTTTAGTAATGAAAGTTTAATTAGTATAGGGTTATCCTATATTGAAGATAAACAAAATAAAGATGGAACATGGGGTGACTATGGGAAAATACAAACAGCAGAAATTGCAAATATACTGGAATATATTGTTGAACAGTATAATTCAGATGGATTATATCTTTCCGATATGATAAATGATGCAGGTGGTTATTTGTTCTTTGAAGATAGTTCCAATATAGATGCTCTTTCACGTTATCTGTTGGTGGATGAATTTCGTGAGCAATGGTTTGTTGATTTTTTTGTTAAATCACAAAATTCAGATGGAGGTTTCGGGCTTTCCGAAGGTTATGCAAGTGACATCATTGATACCAAGTTGGCATTAAAAACGCTTGCAGACCTTAACGAAACAGAAGCAATGACAAAGGCAGCAGTCTATATTGCTTCTTTACAGAATGAGGATGGAGGCTTTCCGTATCAACCAGGACTTGCTTCTAATCCGGAATTAACAGCAGAGATAGCAGACATTCTGGCAGACTGCATAATAAAGAAGCAATCACTGTCGGATACACTATCCAATACTATTCATAATTTAAACGAATATCTGGAAACAAATGCAAAACAAATTAGCGAACTTTCGGCAGATAACCTGTCAGAAGTGTATCAGCATTTACATACAGCATTGTTTCAGTTAAAAACAACAGGCAAATATAATGTGACACCTTATTATGAGTTACAGAATGAGGATGGAGGCGTATTTGATGATCCAATGGCAACAGCACTGTTTCTGGAATTGATTGTGCGGGAACAGAATACAGTTATTGCAAAACTGGATTCCATTTCCATTACAAATGATAAAGGTTATTCGGTTTCTTCTTTCAATGCAAATGAGAATGTAAACATTACCATTGAAAGTGAGTATGAAACAGAAAAAGCATATATGCAGGTTTACATAGACACACCTTCTGGTGAAAATATTCCTTTGGAGAGCGAAAGTCCGGTATGGAATACAGGTAACTATGAAGAAGGTACTTACACTGTGAAAGCAGAAATTAAACGTTCTTCAAATGATGAAACAGTTGCAGAACTGATGCAGACGTTTCGTATTGAACATAAACTGGCAATTGACAATATTTCACTTTCGCTTAGTCAGAGTTATTCAAATTTGTTGGATAAAAATCCGGTAAGCATATATGCAGATATCAACCTGCAAAACTATTCAGAAGAAAAGGATAAGGTCAGCATACATTGGAAAATAGAATGCAGTGGCAATGAAGTTTTTTCTGGCGATAAAGAAATCACAGAAAAAGATATAATGGCAGAAAACATTATTCTTGGAGATTTTGTGCCGGATACATCAGAAAAAAGAACCTATATAATAACTGCGGAAGTCTTATTTAATGATTTGACAGTTGCCCAGTCTACAACAAACTATTTTGTATCAGACAAGAGTGCAGCTATTTTAACAGATGTGGATAAAGAGTATCTCTATGAATCAACGGATGATGCGGAAATATCAGTTAAGATCAGGGATGAACGGGTAGTAGATTTGATATTAACCACATCTTCTAATGATACTGCACTGATAAAACAATATGCAGATAAAATTGAAAAAATTAAGAAGAAACTTGAGAAACAGGGATATATCGTCAATCTCTGCTCGGTAGAAACTTCATATCTGACAGCACAGGATACATTTGCATGGAATGAGTACGACCACCCGAATTATGATGTACAGTCTCCATACACAAAACATATAATATATGAGGAAGACAACATCAAAATGACAGGATATCAATATGTTCCATATAAGGACTTTTTGCTTGTGCCAGATAATAACAATTCACAGAAACTGTTTACCTTTGATATCCAGAGAGATAACACAGACTGGCATAGTATGTATGGCGGGGGATTTTTGTTTAATACAGTGATAGAAGATGAAACCATTAGCGGATATTATATATTGATAACTTCTGGAGGATTGAGGTTATACAGCCTTGACAAGGTCAATTTGAATACTTTCCGAAATAGTTCTGTTGCAGGAACCTTGTTAAAGACCTTTCCGTTCTCTAATCTGTACGAGGAACATCATATTAAAATAGCAGCAGACAACCATACTCTCTCACTTTGGGATGGAGAAAATCTTGTTATTGATAACTATGCATTGGAAAAGATTTTTGGAAATGGATATGGACCAATTACAAGCCATGCCAGCCATGCCTGTTGGCAGCGTTCCTATTTTACGTTTGCTAATATAACAATGCAGACGATTAAGGGAGAAAATCTGTATGATATTCTGGACAACTATAATTTTGTAAGCCAGAACAGCCGTTATGTCATAAATTTAAGCGACAATGTGATAGACAATCTTAGTACAGAAGAGGAAATGGAAGCAGTTGCACAGAAAATTGTTGATAAAAATATAACATTTATCGGACTTGGTAACGATACCAATGAAACACAGTATCAAAGCCTTATAGACATCATTACAGACAATGGCATTTATTATGATTATACAGAGGAAAACACAGAAGACAACCTGTATGACAATATTAACAGCAGGGAAGAAGAAAAGCGTGTAAAAGCGGAGAACCAGACAGTTGCCACTGACCTTGTATTCACAGGGGTTTTACAGGATAACACAACATTTACACAGAAATTTGACAGGCTTTGTGTTGGTGAAACATTAGAATTTACCATACCACAGGAATTGAAAAAACTTGTTGTGGGAACAGATGCAGTTCTGCTTAAAAATATTACATTAACCTATAAAGACGAAAATGGCATAAGCAGAACCACAAGTGCAGATAATGTTACCCTGCCTGTCATTACTCCGGAAGGCAAAATCGCAAATGCAGTTTCGACTGATAAAGCGGAATATTCTTCTTATCAGGATGTTATCATTTTCGACAGGATACATAATAATGCAAATAACAGAACTGCAAAAGGCTTGACGAATATAATTATTGTCAAAAATGAAGATGGTGAGAAAGTTTCAGAATATACCAAAGAACTTCCGGAACTCATGCCAAAGGGTTATACCGAACGTCAGGAATTGTGGAATACAGCAGAATATGCAGCAGGAAATTATAAAGTTATTTCACAAGTCTATGATGGAGAAAGACTGGTATCTGAAAGTACTGCCGGTATCACAATAGTTCCAGGCAATCCTAAAATTGACCTTGAAGGTGAACTTATAATTTCCGATAAGAAATTTCATGTAAGTGATACCATAACCATAGACAGCAATATAGAGAATGTTGGACATGCTGATGTTACAAATGGACAGATGGTAATAAAAGTTATAGATACTGCGAATAAAAAGACAGTTTATAAGTATGAGACACCATTAAACCTTGCAGTTTCTGAAACAGGTTCGGACAGCATTTCTGTTATACCGGAAACAGATTTTGCGGACATGAAAGGCAGTGAATATCTTGTAACTTATGAAGTAGTTACGGAAGATGGAGAAGTTATCCCGCTTGCAGGAAATGGCTTTGTATTAGAAGGTATTACAGTTACACTATATTTTATCGACAATAGCAACGAAAAATGGATAAAAAATGATAATGCAGTTATGGAACTTGTGGATAATACATACGGACATGACCACTATATGATGACAAAACTGGATGATGAAACATGGGCTGCAAAGATTCCAGCAAGTGCATATAATATTACATTTAACAGATATGATTCCAGTAAAACTACACAGTGGAACTCATGGAGTGCCGGAGGAAGGGATGAAAATAATGCATATTATGTAGAAGGACATGAGTATGGTTATTGGAAATATGTAGAGGAAAGCAGTTTAGAAAAGTATTTCCATGAAGGAGATATTATATATCTGGATTTGTCAGAATTTCCTGCATGGGAAAGCAGCAGTGCAATGATGTATGTAAACTTTTCAAGTGCGTCCAAAGAAGAAAATGGCGGTTCTGATATAGAAATGGAAGCAATGGAAAATTCAGAAATATATCAGCCGCACAAATTGGATTACCAAATCAGTGAGTATGTATATGCATACATTGTTACGAAAGAAGATGAGGGAAAGAATACATTGAGGTTCTGGAGAGGAAATCAAAATACTTTGTGGAATTGTTCTGTCCTGCTGGATTACAAAGAATATAAGAATGGTAATAACTGCGTTAAAGTAACAGGTTGGAATTCGCAGGGTACCGTTTATGCTAAATAGGTAATGCTTGGTATGCTGCACATCAATGGCACATATATTCTTAAGTAATTATTAGCAAAAAAGAGACGCTTAGAATGTTTGTAAATGATATAGTACAAATATTTAGTTTATTTGAAAAAATGATTGTGAAATGTGAAAACGTCCTATGGGCAATTGCCTGTATGGACGTTTTTTACGTTGAAATTTTAAAAAATTTGTTGAATTTTTGACACTATTTTACAAAGGCTTTTGTAGGTATCTACAGATAAAGGAAAGAAGTGGATAAATAGCTTCTGTTGGTAGTAACGTGAAAGAATTTATGGTATATTAGAATACGCAAGGCATTCATGCTTTGTGTATTCTAAGAGTTGAGGAAAATATATGAATATAACAGAAATTAACATAAATGGGAACAATGTTAAATTATTAGAATATGTGCCAGAGTGCTATTGTTATATATCTGGGATAACTAATAATTTATTAGGAAAATTAAGAATTGGAATTGAAACATGGGTTACTAAGGATTTATTTGAAAAAATGGATGTGTCTATTTGGATATATGATAATATTAAAGTTAATGCATTTGCAAAGTATTATGAGGGGAAAAATTATATAGCTTTATCAGTGGGGTTATGTCAAAAATTTTGGGAAGCTGCAACAGGATTTATTGATCATGAAAATTTGGAAAATGTTTTTAGAATAAGTGATAAAAATAAAGAAGATTATATACAAGCTATATATATGTATATGCTGAACTTTATTATTGCCCATGAATTTGGTCACATAGTTCATGGACATCTATTAATAAATTCTGATGATGGATTTATTGATGAAATCAGAGATGAAAAAGAATTAATGAAAAATGCACACAAGTGGAACACACAAATATTAGAATATGATGCAGATTCATTTGCAGCAGGAATTAATACTACGATTTTTTTAGGAGGATGGGTGAATGATATCAAGATTTTGTTAGCAAATTTTGATATGCTGTTTTTGTCTTTCTATTTGAGTTTTAGCGTTTTAGCAGAAGAATCAAATAAAGATTTTTCTTGTTATTTTGAAAATGACATCACTGAATATGATCATCCACATCCAGGGATAAGAATGTTTTATTGTACAATTGTTATGATTGATTGGATTATTAGTAATAAGGGTGTTAATGAAATTACAATGAGTATAATAGAAAGTGGATATCATGCAATAATTTCCTTTGAGAAAAGTGTTCTAAAAAAAAAGAAAATAAAAATGTGTTATTTTTCTGTTTCTGAAACAGAGAAAGGTGTACAACATATAATGAATTTAGTAAATGGGTGGAATGATATGGTTGATATGTATAATAAGTATTCATATATTCCGATAAGAAAAACAGATATGTTAGATTGTATGTCATACTTTATTGATGAAAATGGAGAATTTATTCAATAGGAAAGGTAATTGTAGTTAGTTTTTGAACGGAATAGATATGTGATAATAGAATATGAAATGTAAAAGTGTCTTAGCAAAAATGAATAGTGTGGAATGAAACCGAATACGGCGTAGCGAAATCCACGATATCAGGATAGATCAAAAATTTATCCCCTATTAAAGTCGCTGAAAATGAGACAATCTCCCTGAAAGAATATAAAGCTCTGCAGAAGAAAATGAGAGAACTTGAAATTGAGAATGAGATATAAAAAAAAGCTACCGCCATATCCGCAAAAGATCAATAAAGGAATACATGTCATTTATAAATGATAATCTGCATTTATATACTATAAAACAAATGTGAAAAACCTTAAAATTTCCAAGTAACACTTATTACGAGGCCTTGTTAAGTGAACCTTCAAATAAGAAAAAGAAATATGAAGCATTCAGTAAAAAAGTTATGGAATACTATCTTGATAACAAAAAGAGATATGGAGTCGCCAAGCTCTGCAAAACTCTTAATGATAATGGCATTTTTTCATTCAGTGATGAAAAAGGAAGAGATATACCTTCATGAATACCAAGACTTTGAAGAGGCAAAATCAGTCATATTTGAGTATATAGAATCCTGGTATAACCGTAAAAGGATTCATAGTGCACTTGGATATAAGACTCCCCAACAGGTTGAGGATGAAGCTGTTCAGGCTGCATAAAATAAGTTCGACTTTTTGTGTTCCAAGTATTGACATAGGTCCAATATGAAAATGAATATTTGGATAGTTTGGAAGCAAAGGTGAGGAAGGCAGGTTAATATTAGCCTTGGCTAACAGAATCGAAAATTTCCTGATTTAATTTGTACTAAAACTTGACATAGTAGCAATTCTAACACTACCTATGCATCGTGTCTTGTAGTGGTATCTTTTAATAAAAAGTTGCAATTTATAGAAGAATATTTAGGGAATTTCTCCTTACGCTGCATATCTTGATAAAAGAATAGTAACATTGCAAGGAGAATTTTTATGAAACGCTTAGTTCCGTTAGAGGCTGCTGCAGAAGCTGTATGCAACGAAAGTGCTATTCCGCCACTTATTTTTCAATTACCGCCACAACAGGGACGAAAGGTATTGGAGGAAGCACAAAATGCACCTGTATATAAATATCCTACGGATATTTCTGTTTGTAAAGTTGACACAGGAAAATGGGGCGAAATCCCTGTCTATTTAGTTGTGCCAAAAGGATGTGAGCCTATTCGCCGCATAATTTTTTATATTCATGGTGCTGGCTGGGTATTTGGTAGTTTTCATACTCATGAAAAGCTTGTTAGAGAGCTTGCGGCAAGAACAAATTCACTTTTAGTGTTTCCCGAATATACCCGTTCCCCTGAGGCAAAATATCCTGTGGCAATTGAGCAGTGCTATTTTGTGCTTTCGCACCTTTGGGACATTATTGGGAATTGTGGTTTTGATTTGAAGCAAAGGGCATTGATTGTCGCAGGAGATAGTGTTGGAGGAAATATGACTATTGCTATGACACTCATGGCTAAAATGCGTGGCGGTCCGAAAATACAAAAGCAGCTTTTGTACTATCCTGTTACCAATGCTTGTTTTCATACACCTTCATACCAACAATTTGCCAGAAATTATTATTTGTACCGTGCTGGTATGCAATGGTTTTGGCAGCAGTATGCACCTTGCGAAGCAGACAGAAATCAAATTACGGCATCACCTTTGCGGGCAAGTGTAGAATGTCTTAGAAACCTGCCAGAAACAATGATTATCAATGGGCAAGCCGATGTTTTGCGAAGTGAGGGTGAGGCATTTGGTGAGAAGCTGCGTTGTGCTGGTGTAGAGGTTACTGCCATACGAGTTCAAGGCACAATTCATGATTTTGTTATGCTAAATGCCTTGGATCAAACAAGAGCCTGCCGTACTGCTATGGATGCTTCTACAGATTGGATAAATAGGAAAAATCAATGATATTACATCGCACTAGTTCTATGATATTATGCGAAAAACTCCTAAGATTATTGCATAGTAGTACATTCTACAAGATATACAGTATTTAAGCCTTGTATTAATTATCCATATAAAAATAAGTTGTATGAAACATTGGAAAACATCTGGCATCTACAACCAAAGTTAGAATCAAAACAAAGGTGAATCTTGACAGCAGCATAATTCTATTAGAATCTACAAAAGAGATTTTTTATCTTTTTTTAGGATATTCAAGGAGAGATGCAACTGATATTGACATACTAAACACTCATGCTGCTTACTGTACTACCTATGTTTCATAGTAACAAGAAAACAGAATTTTTTATGTAGGAAAATAATTCAGGTTTAAGTAAATAATTATATTTGTTTGTTGTAGGTGCCTTAATATGCTTATTATAATTCAAGTTTATATAATCTTGTAACGGCAGGTTTACCATTCCGCATATCCTGTTGGGTACAAATAAAATAACAGCCATCCCGTTCTATCACATATTCAGCAGTACCTTTAAATTTTATTTTTGCCAGCAGTTCACCACTTTTAGAATACATATTCATATAGGTACACCGTTTAGTGCAAATGTGCCCTTTACATGATTTGTTATATACAGCACAATATCCATAATTAAATATATTTCCCTTACTATCCTGAAAAAAACGATCCATAGATTCTTCTGTGTCAGGGACAGTGAATGTACCATAACCTTTCTTGAAAAATCTTTTATAATAGTCAGCGTGTAGCTCATGAGGTTTTTGCTCTGCTTTTGAAACATAAGAACGGGCATTTTTCGCATAAGTATCATAATCTGCCTTTAAATTAAGTTTGTCAAATTCCTCTTTTGTTATAGGAATTGCTTGGTTGGAATAAAAATTAATTTTCCAAAAATCTGGACAATAAATTTCTTTGTTGGTTTGAAATGTTTCAAAAGGTTTAGAACTATTCTTATTTGTCTGCCAGTTTCCATAAGTTTTTGTATAAGATAAATCAAGTATATAATTATCATCATCTATACTGTATACATTAGGTTTAGACAAGGTTTTAAGTACTCTGTTTTTTCCTTTTCCCTCATCTTTTTCATCTAAAGAAAAAGTGGAATCAATTGGCAATTTTGGAGTAAGTGTATTTAAGTCCTTTAATCCAATTCCAGAAGGTGTAATTCTTGCAATATGTGTATAATGATGAGAATGGGAGGTTCGCTGACCATATTTGTTAAATCCAACAGCTAAATACTGTCCAACACATCTTTCCTCACGGTTTACCAAAGTCCCTTCCACTTCATCTATTAGTATTGGAGTAAGTATTTTCACTGTTTTATTATCTGATTTGTTTGCGTAGTAGTCACTTAATTTTCCTTGCATTGTAATATTTTCATTCGTATCCTCAAAATGAATAGCAACAGAAAATTTCCATTTATCATTCATTGCAAAAATCTCTGGTTGTAATAATTCTTTCTGTTTTTTAGATATATCTAAAGATAAATTTTTTCCAACAAATGCACGATCTCCAATTTGTTTTATATGCTTTCCCAATATAAAGTGGGTATCATGCATACCATAAAAGGCTTCCTTTTCAATTTCCTTTAAAGATTCAGACAATCGAATTGTTCCACACAAATCACATTTGTAAAAAGCTTTCCTTTGAATTATTTCCACATTGTTACCCATATAAATTTCATTCAAATTGGGGCAGGATTCAAAGGCACTCGCACCAATAATCTTACAGCCGCTTGCAATTTTAAGAGTTTTTAGGGATTTGCAATAACAGAAAGCACCTTTTTCGATTTTTTCTACAGAATCAGGAATTATAATTTCTGTTAAATTTGTTGCCATACGAAAGGCATATTTTCCAATGGTCTTTATGCCATCTGGAATTTCATAAGTTCCTGTTTTTGCTATTGGAAATGCAATTAGCTTATCACCTTTTTTGGTGGTAAGAACCCCATCTATATCTTTGAATTTTTTATTATCTTTATGTACAGTGAAATGTGTTAATGTTGGAGTTACATCTGTATATATGGTAAATGCCTGTTCTCCAATCGTATCTACGGATGCAGGTATTTTAAATTCGGTTACTTGTGTTTCTGTTATATAGTATTTTGGAGGAATATTTAAAGTTCCTTCTGGTATTTCTATTAACATAATTGTCTCCTTTCATTACTGGTAAAATTAGACATTTGTAAAACTTAACTTTTATTTATAGTGGTGATGCCAAAGGCAACATGTAGGTTTGTTCGTAGAGTTTTTGTGTAAAGTTCACATATCAACACAAGTCATATTTGCATTGTTCTCAACCGTAGCAAGAAATGTATCTTATGTTGGTATATAACAATTCAATCTCCATTATATCATAAAAACTTAGGAACAAATAAAGTATTAGAAAGTATTTTTTTTATAAAATTTCATTTCATATGTCTGCTGTCTCATCTGATATTCCATATAGATATAAAAAGATAAAATGTATAACAATAAACTAAGCAAGAAAATAAAAAAGCATCTAAAATCGAAGTATGCGATTGCAGTTGTGCAAAGTAGTGATATAATGATAACAGTTCAATTGAGACAGGGGTTATATTTTAAAAGCTGAATAGAAAATGTAATAAGAATGAAAAAGAATGGAGATGCGGTAATGAAGATTTTATTAATTGAAGATGATATAGAAATTAGTGATATGTTAAAAAATTTTCTTGGCACTGAAAATTTTGAAGTCATAACTGCCTATGATGGAGAAAGTGCCTGCAAAAAGTTTTTGGAAGAGGAATATAGTCTGGTATTACTTGATCTTATGATACCTAAAATCAGCGGAATGGAAGTTATGAAAACCATAAGAGAAAACAGTACTGTACCAATTATCATCATATCTGCAAAGGATACAGATGCTGATAAAACATTAGGTCTGGGGTTGGGAGCAGATGACTATATTACAAAGCCATTTTCGGTGACAGAAGTGTTAGCAAGAATAAAGGCAAATATCAGAAGAAATACACAATATGTGTTAAGTGCAACAGAAGAAGAAACTATATTTACAAAGGGTAATCTAACAATCAATACAAACGATTATTCTGTAATAAAAAATAAGAAAAAAATCGAATTAACAGCGAAAGAATTTGAAATTTTAAAATTACTTATGACAAATCCTAAAAAAGTTTATACCAAAGAACAAATATATTCTTTGATATGGAATGATGTATATATTGGAGACGAAAATGCAGTTAATGTGCATATCAGCAGATTGCGTAACAAAATAGAAGATAATCCCCGTAATCCACAGTATGTTATTACCGTTTGGGGAATCGGATATAAGTTAGGAGATTTGAAATGAGTCATACAACAATAATTTTCTTTTTGATGTGTATCATCGTTCTTTTGTTAATTATAGTTATATACCAACAATTTGTTTTTACAAAAGGAATACAAACAAAATTGAAAAAAATCAGCAAAAAACTGTCAGAAATCTTAGAAAAAGAAAGTGATGAAAAAGTCATGGTTTTTACTGATAATAAAGCACTTATAAGCCTAAGCGGACAAATTAACCGGTTACTTGTAAAACAACAGAGAATAAAGGCTGATTTTAAGAGGCAGGAAATATCTTCTAAAAAAATGCTATCTAATATTTCACATGATATGAAAACACCCCTAACCGTTATTTTAGGTTATTTGGAAATTATGCGTCTTAGCAATACAGAAGACGAAACATTAAAAAAAGTAGAGGCAAAAGCAAAGCAAGTGATGGAGCTTATCAATCAGTTTTTTACATTAGCAAAATTGGAGGCTGGAGATACGAATATAGAAGCCACAAAAGTAAACATCAATGAATTGTGCAGGGAGAATATACTGGATTTTTATGATATTTTTCTTCAAAAGGATTTTACAGTAGATATCGCTATTCCCGAACAAGATTTTTTTGTATGGGGGAATAAAGATGCCATTCATAGGATTTTATTTAATCTAATATCCAATGCAGTGCGTTATGGCAGTGAGGGAAAATATATAGGTCTTTCTTTGCGGGAAGAGCAAAAGTTTGTTTATATAGATATTATAGATAAGGGACAAGGAATTGAAAAAAAGTTTGCAGACAGTATATTTGAACGGCTTTATACGATGGAAGATTCACGTAACCGAAAAATACAAGGAAGTGGTCTGGGGCTTACTATTGCAAGAAATCTTGCCAGACAATTAGGGGGAGATATTTTGTTAAAAAGTGAGCCAAGTGTACAAACAGTATTTTCCGTAAAACTGAAAAGGTTTATATACTGAAAAGCTCTACGAAAGAAATTCGTAAGAATTATGCAAGAGTTTTGAAAAACAAATCTATTATAATGGCTTTAAGAAAGGGGGCAGTTACTATGTCATATATTATGCAAACGAATCATTTAACAAAAATTATTGATGGCAGGGAACTGGTTAAAGATGTAGATATCCATGTAAAAGAAGGAGAAATCTACGGCTTTTTGGGGCCAAATGGAGCAGGAAAAACAACTGTAATGAAAATGATTACAAATCTTTGGAAACCAACAGAAGGTTCTGTTTGGCTGTTTGGGGAAAGACTAACACCAACATCTTATGAAGTATTAAAAAGAATGGGGAGTATTATTGAATTTCCATGTTTTTATGAGCATTTAAGTGGAAAAGAAAATTTACAGCTACATAGTGAGTATATGGGATATTATCATCCTGGCAGTGTGGACAATGCCCTTGAAATGTTGGGACTTGAGGAAGCAGCCAATAAGCAGGTAAAAAGATATTCGCTGGGAATGAAACAACGTTTAGGAATTGCCCGTGCAATACTTTGTAAACCAGAACTATTAGTGCTTGATGAGCCAACAAATGGACTTGATCCCGCTGGAATGAAACAGATTAGAGAATTGTTTAAAATGTTGTGTACAGAATATGGAATTACGATTATCTTATCTAGTCATATTCTTTTTGAAGTGGAAGGTATTGCAGATACAATTGGTATTATCCATCATGGAAATATGATGAAGGAGGTTTCTATAAAAGAAATTTCTGAAAGAAATACAGCATATATTGAACTTGCTGTTGAGACAACTCAGAAAGCAGCTTATGTATTAACTGACAAATTAGAACTAAATAATTTCAAAATCATAGATGATCACGTTATCCGTATCTATGACAGTCGGGTTACTACAAAAGATGTATCAAAGATACTAACTCTAAATGATGTAGGGATTAATTCAATTAGTAAGAAATCTGAAAGTTTGGAAGATTATTTTTTAAAAATCACAGAGGAGGCAGCAAAATAATGATAAAGTTAATCAAATTAGAATGGAAGAAAAACAATATTCGGAAATATATTCGCAATGCTTTTATTTTAGCTGTTCTTCTTTGCTTCTTTGTTTTTGCCAATGCCTTTTTAGGTATTGCAAACGATCCAGATGGCACTTTGGATGCAGCAGAGGGAAAAGATATAATTTCTGCTACTATTGAATTATTTACCAGTATGTCTTTTTTAGTTTTTACAAGCGTTATGCTGGCTTCTTTTATAGTAAGTGCATACAAAAATAAAACCATGAATCTAATGTTTTCTTATCCGATAAAAAGACAAAAAATTTTAGTCTCACAAATGATGGCAGTATGGATTTTTAATTTCATTGCACTGGTTGTAACAAAGTTAATGATATATACTTGTGTAGATGTAGGGGCGAAGAGTATGCAATCTGCATTTGTAATTGATTTTGATATGGGAAGTCTCTCTTTTTACCTTCAACTTTTGGCAAAATCAGTTGTAATTGTCACAATGAGTTTTATTGCATTATTTGTTGGAATGGCAATGAAATCTTCTAAGGCAACGATTATAACTTCATTTTTACTTATTTTTCTTACGCAGGCCAATATTGGTGATTTTTCACTTGCTGGTAGTACCGTATTCCCTAGTATTTTAACGGTTGTATCTTTTGTATTTGCGGGACTGTCTATTTATAATATAGAAAGAAAGGATTTGATGTAAAAAGTTATATAGGCATATTGTTGTTAGAAAGTTTTCAAAAAAGATCAATTATGCTATAATATTTCCACAAAACTAAGGTTTTGATTAATCTTTGTAGAATTATATAATGGTAATAAGAAGATTTAACAAATGTAATATAAAGAGGGAATATTATGAAGCAGATTTTGTTGTTAGAAGATGAAGAAAATTTGAACCGAGGCATTAGTTTGAAATTGGAAAAAGAGGGATACCAAGTATTTTCCGCTTATGGGATTTGTCAAGGAATGAAATTGTTTCAAGAGAATACCATAGATTTAATTATTTGTGATATTACTTTGG
The DNA here is from genome assembly GCA_022791815.1 of Lachnospiraceae bacterium. GTDB lineage: Bacteria > Bacillota > Clostridia > Lachnospirales > Lachnospiraceae > CAG-411. The sequence continues at coordinate 32,631 of JAAVZU010000034.1, read as the reverse complement.
AGGATGGTAATGGTTTAGATTTTTGCAGAGAGATTAGAAAAATAAGCTCGGTTCATTTTATTTTTTTAACTGCCCTAAGTCAGGAAATAGATATGGTGTTGGGTTATGAGGCAGGAGCAGATGATTATATGGCAAAACCCTTTAGTCTTACTGTATTGATATCTAAAGTAAATGCTATTTTTAAAAGAATGTCTAATCATGATGACAGGATGTCTTCTGGTGAGGTGATATATTTAAAGAAGGAAATGAAAGTTTATATAAAAGGGAAAGAAACTTCTTTGACAAAAAATGAATTACGATTGTTACTTATTTTTATGGAACATCCCAAACAGATTTTATCAAAGAAACAGTTGTTAGATCAGATGTTTGATATAAATGGTGAATTTGTAGATGAGAATACAGTAGCAGTAAATGTAAGAAGATTGAGAGAGAAGATTGAGGATAATCCCTCTAATCCAGTGTATATCAAAAATATAAGAGGGATAGGGTACCTTTGGGATAGAGATATTATTATATAGCAGGCAAACAATAGAGTACATGGAATAAAGGAAATAGCAATGAAAAAGGGTAGAAAAGAAAAAAATAAACATAGGTTTTATTTGTTGGTCTACATGTTAGTTTTGTTAGTTGTATTTTTAATGGCATGGGGGATTCAAGTCCGTATGCATAAGAAGCAGGAAATGAAAAATGTCAATATGGTTTACCAGATGATGGGGGAGCTGCAAAAGAGTGTTTCTTATGAGCAGATAGCTGCGGATATGATGAAAGGGAACGTTGATCAAGATGCCATAAAGGAAGGTTTTTTGGTGTTAGAAGAATATGGATATGATGAAGATTATAATTCCATTTTTGTTGACCGAACAAAGAAATATGCAAAAAAACTTGCAATGCTTTATCTGGTTTTGTATTTGTTTTTTCTATTATTATTTTATAGTATCTATAAGATTGTAAAGGGAAATAGAGAAAGGGAGCTTCGTGACTTAGAGAAAATTTTAGAACAGTTTTATGATGGTAAGTATGATAGTATAACAGAAGATTTTAGAGAAAAAACAGAAGATTATATCTATATGCGGTTAGAATCCCTAGGTCATAAAATTGCATTAAACGAACAACGTATTGAAAGAGAGAAAGAGGATACAAAAGCATTGGTATCAGATTTGTCACATCAACTAAAGACACCTGTTGCTTCTATAAAAATGTGTTTTCAGTTATTAGAAGATAATGCTTTTACATCAGAAGAGAAAAAGGAATTTTTAAGTCGGTTAGGGGAACAAATCACCCATTTGGAAGGAATGGTGGCAGCCTTAGTAAATATTTCCCGTATGGAAAAAGGTATGATAGAGATTCATAAAGAAATGGCAAATATTTTTGATACCTTGGTACAGGCAGTAAACCAAGTATATGTGAAAGCAGAGGAAAAAGGCATAGAAATTGTTGTTGACAGTCAGGAGGCAGAAATACAAAATTTATCTTTACCACATGATGTCAAGTGGACAAAAGAAGCTATTGTAAATGTATTAGAAAATGCTATTAAATATAGCCCAGCAGATTCTTGTATCTGGATTAAAATGAAAAAACAAATTCATTTTCTGAGAATTGAGATTAAGGATGAAGGAATTGGTATAAAGAAGGAGGAAATTAATCGGATTTTTCAAAGGTTTTTTAGAGGAAAACATGAGGTAGTGAAACAGGCGGAAGGATCTGGTATAGGACTTTATCTTACAAGAAAAATTTTAGAGGAGCAAGGCGGGAATATTATTGTGGTAATTCCTATTGGGAAGAAAGAAACAAAAGGAAGTACATTTGCGATAATGTTGCCTCTAAAGTAAAATTTTGAAGTATTTTTTGCTTTAAATGACGAAGTTAAAATAAGTATTGTTCTATTTTGTATAATGTAAGCAATAATATCTAAAAGAAGATATTATTGCTTACATTTTTGTAAGACTTTTTTTCTATTTTGAAAGAGAAATGAAAGGACAGGAGTTTATGATAGGAAATAGAAAAGAAAGAGCAAGAAAGGAAGATAAAAATGAATACAATCTTAAGTACAGAGAATTTATGTAAGTTTTATGGGGAAGGTGAAAATCAGGTTAGAGCCATTGACAATACCAATATTGGAATTGAGAAGGGAGAATTTGTTGCTATTGTGGGTAAATCAGGATCAGGCAAAAGTACCTTGCTTCATATGCTAGGGGGATTAGATGTTCCTACCAGTGGTAAAGTATTTATTGGAGAAAAAGATATTTTTCAGTTAAAGGAGGAAAAACTGGCTGTATTCCGAAGACGGAAAATTGGATTTATATTTCAGGCGTTTAATTTAATATCTTCTTTAAATGTATGGGAAAATATAGTATTGCCAATGGGATTAGATGGAAAGGCAGTGGACAAAGTCTTTATAAATGATATTTTAAGCACTTTGCAGTTGGAAAATAAAATAGAAAATCTGCCTAATACTCTGTCTGGAGGACAGCAGCAGAGAGTAGCAATTGCAAGAGCCATAGCATCGAAACCGGATATTATTCTCGCCGATGAACCCACAGGAAATCTGGACTCTAAAACAGGAGATGAGGTTATCAGTCTTTTAAAATTGTCTGCAAAGAAATATGGACAAACATTGGTGGTTATTACCCATGATGAAGAGATTGCACAGATGGCAGACCATATTATTGTTATTGAAGATGGTAAGGTGGTGGCATAGATGAAGACAACAACAAAAATTGCAAAAGCTAATTTAAGAGAAAATAAAAGCAAAAGTCTGTTAATCTGTATATCCATTATGCTTACAACTATGTTACTGACTATTATTGCACTTTTTGCGTATGGAGTAATAAAAGAAAAAAAGGTCAATGCAGGAGCTTTTTATGGAGAATATTTTGGCGGATATGCAGGAGTTGATAAAGAGATTTTTGAAAAAGTAAAGATTCATGGGGAATTTTATGATGTTGGAAGGTTAGAGAATTTTGCCACAGTTTCTTTAGAAGGGGCAGAAGGAATCCTTTCTTTTATGGATGAGACTGCACGGCAACTGGGAAAGGTAAGCACTTGTGAAGGAACATTTCCAGCAAAAGAAAATGAAATAGCAGGGCAAAAAGGATTTTTTCAAGGAGCAGGACTGAAAAATCCAAAGATTGGTGACAAGGTTTGCGTAAAATATCGGGTACATCATAAGGCATTTACAACAAAAGAGTTTGTTATTTGCGGATTTTTAAATGAAAGTGAGAAAAATGATTTAAACAAAAGGTATGGTGCTTATGTTTCCGAAGATTTTTATGGAACAGAAGTGCCAGAAAAGGAACAAAATTATAGCGTAGTTTTTAAAGTAAAAAATGAAGAAAACTTAGATATAGCTGGAATGCAGGAAAAAATTGAAAATTTGGCAGTAAATTTGGGAGTGGAAAAAAAGCAAGTTATAATAAATAGGAACTATTTATTTGGGATATTAGAGCCAGAACTGGAGACTATTGGTATTTGTTGCGTGATTGCTGTTTTGGTAATATTGTTTTCTGTATTGGTTATTTACAATATTTTCTATGTTGGTATTATACAAAAGATACAGGAGTATGGTAAGTTTCGAGCTATTGGCACAACAAAAAAGCAGATTAAAAACATATTGTTAAAGGAAGGCATGATTCTGGCAGGTATTGGAACAGCAGTAGGTCTGGTATTAGGATTACTGGTAACTCATTTTACTTTTTCTTGGCTTTGTGTAAAAATGTATGAGAATATTTCCATAACAGATATGGAGAAGGTTTCTATCTTTAATTTTCCGCTTATGCTGTTAGTGGCTTTTGTTTCTTTTGTAACGGTATATATTTCCTTGTTAAAGCCAATGAGGATTGCATCAAGGATTGCTCCTGTGGAGGCAATGCGTTATCATGAAGAAAGTGTAAAAGGAAAAGCAGTTCGGAAAGGTTATTCCTCTGTCAATGTAGTAAAACTTACCATGTCAAATCTGGCAAGAAATAAGAAGCGGACTTTGACTACAATTTTGACTATGGGACTCTCTGGGATTATGTTTGTGGTTATTGCAAATATAGCTGGTAATATGGATGCAGGATTTGATGCAAGGAATAAGGTGGAAAAGGGAGATTTCTATATTACTCTGGATTGTGATTTAAACGATACTGTTTATCCAGAAAATAATTTAAATCATGTACAACAACAAGATATAATGGGAGAGAAATGGCTTAATCAGATTCGTAGCATAGATGGAGTAACAAAGGTAGAAACCCGAAACATAATAAAAGTTTTAAGAGAAAAGGTAACTGGAGATGAAAACGAAGAGGAACTGTATACAACGGTAGAAGTGTTGTCAAAGGAAGATTATCATAAGCTGGAAGTACAGAGGGGAAAGCTTAATTATGATAATGCGAAAAAGAAAAATGAGATTGCATACGGATATGATACATGGATGGAAATGGATGGATATACAATAGGAGATGAGGTAAAACTTACTTTTTTTGATGGAGATAAAGAAATTTTTAAGACATTTACGCTTACTGGATCTACGAAAACAGATGCTACATTTATAATGACAGAAGAGCAGTTCGAGTCCATGAATTTTAAAGAAAATTTAACAACAGATGTGTGGGTAAGTTGTGAGAAGAATAAGATAGCATCTGTTCAAAAAGCTTTGGAACAGATGACAGTAGAAAATGAATATTATGAGATGGTTACTTATCAGGATGCTTATAAACAGTCTAAAATGGCTATTGCTTCAATGCAAGGAGGTGCTTATGCTCTTCTTGGGATTATTGGAGTGATAGGTTTTATGAATATGGCAAATACGCTGATCACTAGTATAATTACACGAAGAAAAGAACTTGGAATTTTACAGGCTATAGGTATGACGAAAAAGCAGCTAAATTATATGTTACAGTTGGAGGGATTAGTTTTTACAGTGGGAGTTTTGATTGTGACATTCTCTCTTGGGAATGTACTGGGATATCTGGCTTGGGCAAAATGTAAGTCAGACAGCGTAATTGGAATAGAGACTTATAGCTTACCAGCAGCAGAATTATTGATTATGACAGGTATATTGTTGTTCATGCAGATGATATTATCTGCTTATATGAGTAGACATTTGCAAAAAGAAACATTGATTGAAAGAATAAGACATCAGGAATAGGATAATATTATAAAACATATCGAGACTTCAATTGGGGTCTCGATTTTTTATATTTCTTATACAAGTAAGCAAAATTTTGTTAGCTTAATATGCTGGTAAAGGTCGCAAAAAAAAGATTTTTGTGTTATACTATTTTTGTGAACTCTACACAAAAATTAAAAGAACAAATGAATTTTGTGATTACTTAATGAAAAAGATAAATTTGAGATAAAGTGCTAATTTTGTATAATTGTTATAAACATTTTTAATAGTTTAGGTAACTATTTAGATAGAAACACGTATTTACTGTGCTTTCGTAAGAAATAAAAGTTGATTGCTACGTGCTTAGCACTCCCGCAATCACCAACTGTATTCGTATGCCGGACTATCGCCCTATATACTCATACAGTTTAGCCAGCCAAATCATTATGGGTTTAAACGTAACTGTTCATGGTTCTGAACAGTTACTATTTTAGAAAATAAAGAAAACTATAGTATTATTTAAAATATAATGCTAAGGGGGGAAATGAGCTTTATGAATCATATAGAAGATGCTGAAGCATTTGATCATCAGCAGTTGGAATCAGAGGCAAATATTATTGCATTAAAGTGTTTAGTGTTTGCACAAGGAATTCAAGCATTTATGTGGGTGTTGAATGTACTAAATATCTTTATTGTGGATTCTGACTTGATGAATAAAAGTTTCTTTGGCAGTGGTGCTATTGCATTGTGTGCAATTATATTATGTACTATTTTAGGAACCAAAAGACCGTGGATAAAATATTTGATTATGATTGCTCTTATAATGGAAATTACAATAATTAATGCAAATCTTACATATCATACAGTGCTTTTGTTTGTATTACCTTTATTATATTCTATTAAGTACTGTAATAAAAAATTTGTTTATTGTTCTTATATATTGACTATACTTAGTATGTATGTCTCTGGTATGGTTGGATATTTTTGGGGGCTATGTGATGCAAATATGACGGTTTTGACAGTTCATCCAATGTCTGACTATTATAATGAAACAACAGGATTAATGGAATTTGGAGAGATTAATAGCAATCCATGGCTGACTTTGCCATTATATTATGTATTGCCAAGAGGACTTATTTTGTTTGTCTTGATTCCTCTAACCAGAAATATTTCTGATGGTATAACCAAAAGAGCAGTACGTGAACAGAACCTTAGTCGGTTGAGTGAGGCAGATGAGATGACTTCACTATATAATAGAAATAAATATAACAAGATGATAAAGGAGTATTATCCAAAGATCCAGGATGTAGGAGTTATATTTTGGGATATCAATGATTTAAAGAGAACAAATGATACATTAGGGCATGAATATGGTGATTATTTGATTAGGAGTGTTGCAGATTCTATACGGGATATACAGGAAGATTCTAAAAAAGTATATCGCATTGGTGGAGATGAATTTGTTATGATTATAGAAGAAGCAACAAAGGAAATTGTCAAAGATATTCTAGAAAAATGGGAAGAAAGAATCATCAAAAAGAATAATATATCAAAAATTACACTTTCTGCATCTGTAGGTTATGCTTTAGGAAATGGAAAAGAAATTGAAGATATTATAAAAAAAGCTGATGCAAAGATGTATCAGGAAAAACAAAAATATCATAGAACTCCGTCTGCATAAAAGGAAATATAGAAAATGTTTTATTAAATATTTGCAACATTTCGTTTGTGTGAAAAGTATATTATATGTATCCACATATCAGATACTAGAGGATTCATCTATGTCTGATATAGCCTCTAATAAATTGTAATTGTATAATAGGGGGGCAGGAGAAACGAGAAACAAAATAAATGAAAAGATTTAGTTTAGGAACGGGAAAAAATACCAAGCAGGTTATCTGTTTGGTATTTTTTCTTTATAAGATGATTTTAATTTCCACCAGGTCCATCCCGACGTTCTCTGTTATCTTTTCTTACTACATATTTTGAATTAGCAGAATCTTCATCGGAATTGGTTTCAGAGATTTTGGCACTTTGGTTTTTTCCGCCACGATGGCAGTTATTATAAGTGTCTGCAGGTTCATAACGATTTAACTCTTTCATTCTTAAAAATCCTTTCTATTTTTTTCTCATAATTAGAATACCCTTATATAAGAAAAATTATTCTATGCTTGCCTTAGTATTTGTCTGTGCAGGATTATCCAGAAGTTTTCCATCATAATCAAAACGGGAACCATGGCAAGGACAATCCCAACTTAGTTCTTCTGGGTTCCAGTGGAGCATACATCCAAGATGAGGACATTTCACAGAGACTTTATGAAGTTTTCCGTTTGAATCTTTATATACACCATAACGGCGGAGACCAATTCGGACAATTTTTGCTTCGCCATTTTCCAGATGGCGACTATTATGAAAAGGAAAGTAAAAATTTCCTAAACTAAGACCTTTAATGCTATGTTTTACGTCAGACCAAAGCTTTTTTCTTGAAACAATAAGATGACACCTGCTTGGAGTAAAAAGTTTTTCATAAGGATTGTAATGTCCACATATTTTATCAGAAAGTAATCTTGCAGACACCATTGCACCAGTCATTCCCCATTTTTTTAATCCTGTTGCCACATACCAGTTAGGATGAAAGAGAGAATACCTTCCAATAAATGGTAAGTTATCATGTGTAATGCAATCTTCTGCAGACCAACGGGCAACCTCTGTGTAATCTGGATATAAAGAATGTATTTTTTTTTCTAACCATGAAAAACCATCCATAGATGTTATTTCGCCTGTTCTATGTCCACCACCGCCAATTAACAGATTATCTTCAAACCATCGAAAAGAAAGCCCTTCACGATCTTCACTATAATACATATCTTTCCATTTAGGAATGCCAGATATAGCAATAACATAACTTCTTTCTTGATGTTGTCTTGCAAAATAAAATCCTGGGAAGTTATGAAAAGGATAATGGGTAGCAAATACAATATGTTTTGCATAAATTTTTCCTTGATTAGTTTCTAAACAATTTCCTTTTACTTTTAATACTCGGGTATGTTCATATACAGTTAGTTTATCAGCTAGTGCTTTTATAAATTCTAAGGGGTGAAATTGTGCTTGTTTTTCAAAACATACTGCACCTTTTGTAGGAAAAGGTAAATTTACTTTTTTTGTAAAATATGCATGGAGACCAAGGATACTAGCAACCTCTGCTTCCCGGCGAATTGGATTTTCTTGTTCTCTGGAATAAAGATAGGAATTTACCCATTCAAAGTGGCAGGATATATGTTCTTTTTTGATAATTTCTTCATATTGTTCAATGGCTTTTTGATTTGCCATTGCATAGCATCTGGCTTTTTCAGCCCCATAATCTTTTAGGAGGGATGTATAGATTCTTCCATGTTGGCTGGTAATTTTTGCAGTGGTATTTTTGGTCTGTCCGCTTCCAATTCTATCTGCTTCCAGTACAACGACCTGTTTCCCGTTTTTTTGCATAAGATATGCAGTAAGTAAACCAGTTATACCGCCACCGATTACTGCAATTTCAAAATTATTTTCTTTTATGAGAGTTTTCTTTTCCGGTATTTTTGTTGTTTTACTCCAGATAGATTCCATATTTGCCCTCCCTTTTTGTGTAGTAAACGACCATGCCGCTTTTAGTAGCACTATAAATTTTCTATTACTTAGCATATCCACATTTAGGGAAATTCATACAAAATTACATGACCAGTTAATACATTTATTTATATTTTTCAGAATATACATTATGTTCCAATCCTATCTATTCCATAAATGATATTAAATGCCATAATATTTTGAACAGCCTTTTCCATATTCGCTGTCTGTCGCTTCGGCAAGTTGCGAGTTATGCAGATATTCGTTTGCCAAATCTAAGAGTATATTTCTTGCTTTATCTAGTTTAAACATTTTTTTATAATTTTGGGCAAGACATGCAACCGCTTCTTTTTCTTCATTTATATTACCAGATTCTTTAGCGGTCATAAACTTTTTATAGATTTCTGTATTTTCATTTTGTTGTCGCATAAGCGATAACCAGAATAGTTAAATTTTGTAGGCTTTAATAAACCTATTTCATCATAGTATCTCAGTGTCCTTTTACTTACTCCAGTTATCTTTGATATATCTCTTACAGTTTTCATTACTTCCTCCTTTCAAATTTATTCTAAATCGTTACATTACGAGAGTGTCAATACATACTTTTTATTTTCCATTAAAGTTGTATTTTTACAAGAGTCTTATTATAATATAAATAAATTTAAGGATAAAAATGTAATTATCTAATTTACAGAAAGAGGAGAAAAGATGTATACACAATTATTTTTATTTTTCGTTTATTCTTTTTTGGGATGGATTGGAGAGAGTATCTATGCCGCTTATCGAAATAAAAAGTTTATTAATCGAGGTGTGATTGGTGGACCACTTTGCTGCATCTATGGAATGGCAATGATAGGTGTTACAATATTATTGCATGAATTAAAGACGAGTCCGTTTTTTTTATTTATAGGAAGCAGTGTATTATTTGGATTAGCAGAGTGGATAGCAGGAAAGACTTTAAATAGAGTTTATCATAAGAAATGGTGGGATTATTCTAGATTACGATTTCACATAGATGGTTATGTGTGCTGGTATTCTTTGATAATAGGTGGTATTTTTGGAAGCCTTGGATTGTGTTTTCTAAATCCAATTTTGCTGTCCTTTTTTAGGATTTTGCCAAAGTTAATTATACATATAGGGCTATTGATATTACTTGGAGTTTTGATTTTAGATAGTGTGGGGACTTATGCAGTAATTCTTGGTGTTTCACCGAAACTTCCAAAGGCAGACAAAGTAAATAACCAACTATTGAAAGTTTCTCTACGACTGAATGCATGGATTATACGGCATACTAAAAAACGTTTGGAAAAAGCATATCCAGTTACAAAAAAGGAGGAAATACAAGAAAAGAAAGAAAATATCTTTGCAAAAGGCTGCAGTTTCTATAAATTATTTTTGTTGTTTGTTATAGGTGCATTTTTAGGTGACATAGTAGAAACTATATTTTGTCGCTTGACAATGGGATATTGGATGAGCAGGAGCAGTTTGGTTTGGGGAGATTTTAGCGTAGTTTGGGGATTAGCTATTGCTCTAGTTACGTGGATGTTATATCATTACAAGGATAAGTCAGATGGGTATATATTTCTTATGGGAACCTTGCTTGGAGGAACTTATGAGTATGTTTGCAGCGTTTTTACGGAAATGGTGTTTGGGCAGGTTTTTTGGGATTATAGTGCAATGCAGTTTAATCTTGGAGGAAGAATTAATCTTCTCTTTTGTTTCTTTTGGGGCATTGCAGCTGTAGTCTGGTTGAAAAAACTGTATCCTGTCTTATCTAGATGGATTGAAAAAATTCCGATGAAAGCGGGAAAATGGATAACATGGTGTTTGGTGGTATTTATGACTTTAAATATGTTGGTTTCTTCAGTAGCACTTATGCGGTATGATGAAAGAAAAAGAGGAATAGACGCCAAAAACTCTTTGGATCATTGGATAGATAAATCATATAATGATAAAGTAATAAAAGAGATTTATCCCAAGTCTGTAACAGTTCCTAAGTAACTTTTTTTAGAACACTATTGCCATGTTAAGGGGAATTATGTATAATAAATGGCGATATAAAACAAAGAAGAAAGGTGAGACAACTATGGGATGTTGGAGTTATCAACTATTATGTGATGATGTATCACTCGATGTACTGGAAGAACTAGCAGATAATGAGGAGTTATTAGCAGATTTGGAAGGATATTTAGACGAAGCAATTATGGCTGAATATGAATATCTGGAATATGATGTTTGCCAGTATGCATTAACTGCAGCAGCAATTGTAGATGCCGCATTGAACGGAATTGATTGGGCTTTACTTACGGAAAATGGCAAAGAACAGCCTGAGTTTACAGAGATTATTGCAAGTGCAGCAGAACAGGGAGTTGGCGGTTTGCAGGAGAAAGCAGCAAAGGTTATTGATTTAGCAATCAAAGAAGACTCTGAATTGCGTGAACTTTGGGAAGAAAATGAAGAATATTACCAGATTTGGCTGGATAACTTAAAAGAGATAAAGGGCAGACTAATAAAATAGGATAGAAACAGACTTTGTGATGGTATGAGATAACATTGCAAAGTCTGTTTTTATATTACAGGAGAGTGCATCGCAATTGCACACTTTGTTCTATTAGATGTAAAAAAGTTTTTATACATCCTATCCTTTTATATCTCAAAATCGTTATAGTATATAGAGATGTATTTTTGAATCCATATAAGAAGGGAGGAGAATATGGACATAGATTTTCTGTTTATACAAAGAATGCGAATGGGGGATGAAAGGGCTTTGGAAACTTTTGTGAAAAATTATTACCCATTAATTTTAAGATATTGTCAGATACATATTGCTGACTATAATTATGCAGAGGATATGACACAGGAAACCTTTGCCCGATTCTTCCAAAATTTAAGAAAATACAAACACTATGGAAAGGCGGTGAATTATCTGTATGCCATAGCTGCCAATGTATGTAATGACTATTACAGAAAAAACAAAGAAATTCCAATGGATGAATTGCCCGATATACCAGATTTAAGGAATGATAGTTTAGACAGTCAATTAGATATATATAATGCACTACAAAGTTTATCTAGTGAAATAAGGGATGTTGCTATTTTGTATTTTTTACAGGAACGAAAACAAAAAGATATATCTAAAATATTGGGTATTAGTTTGCCGCTTGTAAAATATAGGGTGAGACGAGCTAAAAAATTACTGTTGGATTATTTTAGAAAGGAGAATATATGAGATTGTTTAATAATCGGATTAGAAAATATATAGGCAGAAGTCAAGTAGCAGAATATGATGAGAGAAATTTACAAGAAACCATTCAAAGATCAAAGGAAGCATTTTTTAAGAATGAAGAGAAACAACTTCTGTCGGGTACTGAATTTATCTTTCAACAGGGGAAGTATATTCATAAACGTTGGTGGGTATTGCAAGGGGGGGTTTTGTTGCTGTTATGGGGAATTCTTCAAGTAACAGAACAAAGTTTTTATATTCAAAGAAGTATGGGAATTGCAGCATCTCTATTTGCTACACTGATATTACCAGAGATGTGGAAAAATAAAAATTCAAATGCTATAGAAGTGGAGTGTATCACATACTTTTCCTTGCATCAAATATATGCAGCTAGAATTTTTTTGTTTGCTTTAGTTGATCTGCTTTTGCTTAGTGTTTTTTCGTTTTTCACAATTTTAACAGGAAAATTACTTTTAGAGGATATGTTAATTCAATTTCTTCTGCCTTATGTGGTTGCTTGCAGTATTTGTTTTCGATGCCTATATAGCCGTTTGGGAGGGAATGAAATATTTGCAGTATTTTTATGTGTTGTATGGACGGCTATATGGACACAAATTGTTTTAAGTGAAAAGATATATGCATGTATTTCCCCGCTAGTCTGGGTAAGTATGTTGGTTGTGGCTGTCCTATATCTGGGAAATTGTATTTGCAAAGGACAAAAAAATTGTAAAGAAATATGGGAGGAAAAATAACTATGGAATTGATTATTACAAATTTGACTAAAAAGTTTCAGAACATGATTGCGGTAAATCAAGTGTCCTATACAATGACAACTGGGGTTTATGGGTTATTGGGAGTGAATGGTGCTGGTAAAACCACACTTATGCGTATGCTGTGTACTTTGCTGAATCCCACGAGTGGAACTATTACATTGGATGGAAAAGATATTTTTGCATTGGATGGAAACTATCGAAAAATATTAGGATATCTTCCACAAGATTTTGGCTTTTATCCTGATTTCTCTGTTTATGACTACCTTATGTATATTTCTTCTATTAAAGGAGTTTGCCCTATAGTTGCAAAACAGCGTATAGAACAATTATTAAAAAAAGTTGGACTTTCTAAGGTAGGAAAGAAAAAAATGAAAAAATTGTCTGGTGGAATGAAACGACGAGCGGGAATTGCCCAAGCAATGCTGAACGACCCTAAAATATTGATTCTTGATGAACCGACAGCCGGATTAGACCCAAACGAAAGAATTCGGTTTCGCAATCTAATTAGTGAATTAGCAGAGGAACGCTTAATATTACTTTCCACACATATTGTGTCAGATATTGAATATATTGCTAATGAAATTATACTGATGAAGGATGGGGAGATTTGTGTATCTGGGACATCAGAAGAACTGATTGCTACAATGCCAGTACAGGTTTGGAGTGCAACCATTGCAAAGGACAAAGTGAACTCTTTCTTGCAAGCTTATAAGGTATCTAATATAAAAACTGGTCAGGAAGGAACGGAATTAAGAATTTTGTCTAAACAGCAGCCAGCAGAAAATGCAATGTTAGAAGCTGCTACATTGGAGGACTTGTTTTTATATTATTTTGGAGAAAGGGCAGGGGAAGAAGATGATGTTTAAATATGAATTGAGAAAAGTATTTTCTAGGACAAGCAATATGATTGCCATGTTATTATTATTTTTTGTTGTTGTTATAGTATGTTGGTTTGCTATGGATGTTTCTTATGTAGATAAAAGTGGAAAGACAAAAGTTGGACCATCTGCGGTATCAGCACTTCGTAAAGAACAGAAAAAGTGGTCTGGTTATCTGGATGAAGAAAAAATCAGACAGGTTATTATGGAAAACAGAAAAATTGTCAGTTCACCAGAATATCAGTCAGATAATATTAGGGAGAGCCAAATTGCTTATAACAAAGGGCAGGGAATTATGGATATTCGTAATCTTTTAAATCATTCTTTTGCAGATGGATTTTGTGATTACAATTACTATCAGGCAGATAAATTAACAGAAGAATTAGCTCCCCAATTTTATAAGAATCGTATAAGACTTTTAAGAGAATGGTTGGATAATGAAGCGAGTGAAGAATATTCGGATATTGAGAAAGAATATCTGATTAGAAAATATGAAAACATTCAAACACCATTTTATTATGATTACATAACAGGATGGTCCCAGTTATTTGATTATGCACCTACGGTTGTTATGATTACTATGCTGGTTTTAGGATATTTGGTTGCAGGCATTTTTTCCAATGAGTTTTCTTGGAAGACAGACACTATATTTTTTACATCACTTTATGGAAGAAATAAGGCAACGGTAGCAAAAATTAAGGCTGGTTTTTGTGTTGTAACAGGTATTTATTTGTTAACAATGCTGGTCTATACAGGTGTCACACTATTATATCTTGGTGCAGAAGGCTGGTCATGCCCAATACAGATTGTCTTTTCCGATTGGAAGTCTTTCTATAATATTGAAGTATGGCAGGAGTATTTGCTGATTGTTATTGGAGGATATATTGGTTGCTTATTTATTTCCTTTTTAAGTATGTGGGTGTCAGCAAAAACGAAGTCAGCTGTTATTGCCATAATTATTCCGTTTGTTATTCTGTTTATTCCCTCATTTCTTGGGAATATTAACACTCCTGTTATCAATAAGATTTTGGGATTGCTGCCAGAACAATTGTTACAGATTGGTAATGTATTAGATTATTTTAACCTGTATTCTTTTGGAAATAAGGTTTTTGGGGCAGTACCAATTTTATTGGTATTATATTCTTTGCTGGCATTCGTGCTTGTACCCATTATATATCTGGAATATCAAAAAAAGTAATCAGGATAAAATAAGTCAATTATATTGATTAAATTTCATCATTGTAAATTTTTATTACTAAGCATAAAATTATATCAACAAGTTTGATAAATTTTAATGTAATAAGAAAGAGGGTTTTATTGTGAAAAATTATGAGAAATATAAAAGACAATATTTTATGCCGCCAGTTATGGATTTTGAATGGGCAAAGAAGGATCATATTGAACAAGTGCCAATATGGTGTTCTGTGGATTTACGGGATGGAAATCAGGCATTGATTGAGCCAATGAGTTTAGAGGAAAAGATAGAATTTTTTCAGTTATTAGTAGATATAGGTTTTAAGGAGATTGAAGTAGGATTTCCAGCAGCTTCGGAAACGGAGTTTGAATTTTTAAGGGCGTTGATTGACAGGGATATGATACCAGATGATGTTACAATTCAAGTTTTGACACAGGCGAGGGAGCATATAATTAAAAAGACTTTTGAGGCAGTTAAAGGTGCACCTAAGGCGGTGATTCATTTGTATAATTCTACATCTGTAGCACAGAGAGAGCAGGTGTTTGGAAAGAACAAAGAAGAGATTAAAAAGCTTGCCGTAGATGGTGCTGTTTTATTAAAGACACTTGCAGACGAAACAGAAGGAAATTTCTTATTTGAATATAGTCCAGAGAGTTTTCCTGGAACAGAAGTAGAGTATGCACTGGAAGTTTGTAACGCTGTACTGGATGTGTGGAAGCCAACTGGTGAGCAAAAGGTAATTATCAATATTCCTGCTACTGTGGAAATGGCAATGCCACATATTTTTGCTTCTCAGATTTCTTATATTAGTAAGAATTTAAAATTCCGTGAAAATGTAATTTTAAGCCTTCACCCACATAATGACAGGGGGTGTGGTGTTAGTGATGCAGAACTTGGATTACTGGCAGGGGCAGATAGGATTGAGGGAACTTTATTTGGAAATGGAGAGAGAACTGGAAATGTGGATATTATTACAATTGCAATGAATATGTTCTCGTATGGATTAGATCCTCAGTTGGATTTTTCTGATATGCCAAAGATTCGGGAAATCTATGAAAGATTAACCAGGATGCATGTTTATGAGAGACAGCCTTATGCTGGAGACTTGGTATTTACAGCCTTTTCTGGTTCTCATCAAGATGCCATTGCCAAAGGTATGAAATGGAGGGAAGAGGGAAAAGATACGAAATGGACAGTTCCTTATCTGCCAATTGACCCAATGGATGTAGGAAGAACTTATGATGCGGATGTTATTCGTATTAACAGCCAATCTGGAAAGGGTGGAATCAGTTATATTTTAAAACAAAATTTTTCTATCTCACTTCCAAAAGCAATGCAGGAAGAGTTTGGATATACAGTAAAATCGGTATCAGATAAAGAGCATCAGGAGTTGTCTCCACAATGGGTATATGAGATTTTTGAGGATAACTATTTGATTCACACACCAGTATTCCATGTAGAAGAGTGCCATTTTAAGCAGGTACAGGGAATTATGGCAGAAGTGACTATTTCATGTGGTGAAAAGAAAACAATCGTTGATGCAAATGGAAATGGAAGGCTGGATGCAGTCAGCAATACGATTAAGCAGTTCTTTAATATAAGTTATGAATTATCTGTTTATGAGGAACATGCACTTTCCAAAGGATCTTCTTCCAAAGCTATGGCATTTGTGGCAGTAAGTTGTGAGGGTATGACATATTGGGGGGCTGGAATGGATGAGGATATCATTAAAGCATCAATACATGCATTAGTAGTTGCCGTAAATAAGATTCCAAAGGTGCAGCACAATGAAAATATACAGGATGACCGTTTAATAGAAATGTTAAATTATATTCAGACAAATTATAAAGATGTAACCTTAGATGGAATGGCAGAGTATTTTCATTTGTCAGAGCCTTACATTTCAAAGTATGTAAAAGAAAAATCGGGGAAAACTTTTAGTGAACATGTTACACATATACGTTTAAAACGGGCAAAGACTTTGTTGAAAAATGGAAGCATGACTATTGAAAATATTGCAGATGCAGTTGGTTACCCTAATGTAGAACACTTTAACCGTACTTTTAAGAAAAAATTTGATATGACACCAGGACAATATCGAAAACAGAATAATTAAGAATGTTGATTCATACTTTCTTTTTTGTTAGAATAGTTTATATTACAAAGATGAGTAAAAATGTAATATTGCTAAAAAAACACATAAAGGAGAAAATATGGACAGTATACTAATTTTATTTAGAGGTATTTTAATTGGATTGATTTTTGGAACTCCAGTTGGGGCAATTGGAATGTTAGCAATACAAAGAACTTTACAGGATGGGATAAAGGCTGGGTTGTTAACTGGACTAGGATCTTCAGTTGCAGATTGTATTTATGCAGCGGTTGGTGCTTTTGGTATTACCATTGTATCTGATTTTATAGAGAAATATCAGATTTATATTAATATTATCGGAGGATGTATTCTTTTAGTTTTTGGCATCCGTATGATGCAAAAAAAAATGAAGGAAATAAAAGAAGAAAGAGATATTCCACAAATAAAAATATTTTTATCCTCTTTTATAATTGGTATTACAAATCCAGTAGCATTTTTTGGTTTCCTGTTTGCATTTTCTTATTTTCATCTGGGAGATGATTTGGCATTAACTGGAGCAGTCTTTCTGGTAATAGGAGTTTTTGTTGGAACTTTCTTTTGGTGGCTTGTATTGAGTGATGTAGTATATCGGTTTCGGGAAAAGGCAGTTCGTCATGAGGGTATCGTTAATCGTATATCAGGAGGTCTGTTAATAGCATTTGGAATAGTTATCTTTTTCAAAAGTTTACTATGAAAGTTTTATGTGGGTGTTATTAAAGGTGCAGTATGTCAGTTTATTCTAAACAGGTAGGAGGGGTGCTATGAATATAGCTATTGTAACAGGAGCAAGCAGTGGATTTGGAAAAGAGTTTGTAAAGCTTTTTTATTCAAGGAGAGATATTGATGAAATCTGGGCTCTTGCCCGAAATAAAGAGAATTTGCAGGCACTAAAAAAAGAATTTAGAGGGAGAGTGAAGGCATTTTCCATTGACTTATCAAACTTGTCAGCAATTGTAAAGTTTGGGGAAGAATTGGAAAAGAGTAATGTAAATATTAAATATTTAGTTAATAGTGCAGGATTTGATAAATTTGGTTCGTATAAGGATTTGTCTTTGGAAGAATCTGTAAATATGATTGACTTAAATGTGAGTGGCGTAATTGCTATGGGGTTGGTCTGTCTTCCTTATATGAAAAGAGGAAGCCATATTTTAAATATTGCTTCTCAGGCATCCTTCCAACCCCTTCCTTATATGAATCTTTATGCTGCAACTAAGGCATTTTTAAGGAATTATTCCCGGGCATTGAATGTGGAACTTCATGGAAAGGGAGTGAAGGTTACAGCGGTATGTCCAGGGTGGATGAAAACAAATTTATTTGCACGTGCCAATATTGGAGCGAAAAAGACTATAAAGAATTTTGTTGGCATTACTTCTCCCGATAAAGTGGCAAGAAAGGCACTTCGTGATGCAGATAGGGGAAAAGATGTTTCTATTTATGGAATTATGGTAAAATGTGGACATCTTTTTGGAAAAGTATTACCTCAAAAGATGATGATGAAAATATGGCTGATACAGCAGGGGTTATAAGATAACACATCAGTATGATATGAGAGGTTTATAAAACAAGACATAAAGTTAGTATATGAAAAAAAGAAAAAAGACACAAGTAAAACATACTTGTGTTTTTTTATTATTCTAATTTTTATAAATAGAAATGTATTTTTGTTTGGGAAATATAATCAAATCAGGTAACAATCCCCGATAGAAGTAGGAGATAGAAATATGTT
This sequence comes from Lachnospiraceae bacterium, assembly GCA_022791815.1. Classification (GTDB taxonomy): domain Bacteria; phylum Bacillota; class Clostridia; order Lachnospirales; family Lachnospiraceae; genus CAG-411. The sequence goes on along the minus strand of JAAVZU010000034.1, from coordinate 14,010 downwards.
ATAGTAATTGTGTTACAACAAAAAGATATAGGTAATTGCGACATTTTCATTCAATTATGTACCACTGCGGTTGAGAGTAGTGAGAACGTGCCTTGTGTTGATATGTGAACTTTGCATAGAAAAGGGAAAAGTAAATTGAGTTTCGCAAATGCCTAAAAAGATTCAGTGAAAGGAGAAAGACATGTTATCAATGAGAATAAAAAGAGGAATTGCAGCCGTTGGGATTGTATGTGCTTTCGTAGGGGGGATGGCATCTTCTTTTCCTGTCAATATAAACGGAGCAACTGTTATTACTATTGTAAATCAAGTAAAATTGAATAAAACAAAAGTAACTTTGTGTAAAGGAGAAACTTTACAATTAAAAGTACAGAATAGTAAAAAAAATATATCTTGGAAAACTTCAAATAAAAAAGTAGCAACTGTTTCTCAATCTGGTAAAGTAAAAGGACAAAAGAAAGGAACTGCTGTAATTACTGCAACAGTGGGAAAGAAGAACCTAAAATGTAAGATTACTGTAAAAAATTGCTCACCAGAGGCTACTACTAAGCCAATAATAAGCAGTAAACCGATAACTACTAGTAAACCAGTAACAACTAATAAACCAGTAATAACCAATAAGCCAGTGGCAACCAGTAAACCAGTAACAACTAATAAACCAGTGATAACCAATAAGCCAGTGGTAACTAATAAACCATTAGCAACCAATAAGCCAGTGGTAACTAATAAACCAGCAGCAACCAATAAGCCAGTAGTAACCAGTACACCAGGAAATACTGCTGCATTAACAGAGGAACAAGTATATCAAAGTATTATAAAAATGAAAGCAAAATATCCAGAAGGTATGTCATGGACAAATAATGATTATTATAGATGGAAGGGTGGAATTACACCAAATGGATATGGATGTGTTGCATTTGCTTATATATTAAGTGATGAGGCTTTTGGCAGTCTGCCAGCAAAAAAGCATACAGATGTCAGCAAGATAAAAGTAGGAGACATTTTGAGAATTAGCCAAGATACACATTCTGTTATAGTATTAGAAGTTACCAATGATAAAATTGTGGTAGCAGAAGGAAATTATAATCGTTCCATCCATTGGGGACGTACTTTCCAGAGAAAAAATCTTGAAAAGGATATTAATTATATTTTAACAAGATATCCAAATGAAAAGTAGAATTATAATAAGAGAGCAGTTACTAGATTTGCATAGTAACTGCTTTTTAGTTTGACAAATTAACTCAAATGATGTGCGTTTTTGCATATTTAAAGGTCTTGAAATAAAATGCTTGCATATCTTAGATTTATTCGTAGATTGTCACGAAGAAATCCCATTAACTAATAGAAGTTTACAATAAGATTTGATATAATATTTATAAAAATTGTAACCAGTCTACATAATAGTGTTATTTCTCATCTTTTTATGAACATTACCAATCAAAAGGAGAATAACTATACTTATGATAACAGGAAACAGAATCTATAAGCACAGACTCTTTCGATTGGTATTTAATGACAAGAAGAAAATTTTATCAATATACAACGCTTTAAACCATTCCCATTACAAGGATGAAAATGAGCTGGAGATCAGCATATAGCAGAAAACAAATATGATATCTACAAATCCACTGTGGGTAAACAAAAAGAAAAAGGTTGTTTGGAAGTAGAAACCTTAATGCTAGATATTAATGTTGGAAAGGTAAAGGAATACAGAGAAAAGGATGCGGATTTATCAACTTCAATAGATAAAGCCATAGAATACTGTATCAAAGAAAATTTAAGGGAACAAATCAGGCTGGCTAAGGAAGAAGCTAAACGGATCCGCAAATTTTAGAAGCATATGGGTGGTCAGAATAATAACAATAAACTGACCTTGGTGTTTTTGCAATCTACTTGGTTGAAAGAAATGGAAAAATTAGATATAATTATTCAGTATAAATTATATTGACTGCAACTAATTAAGGTTCTGAATAGTTGCTATAGTTTAAGAAAAGACAAGGGAGATTGTTATGAATATTTTAGAACAGTTAAAAGAAGAACTTAATATTGCCTTATGGCAGGTTGAGGCAGTTGTAAATTTAATTGATGAGGGAAATACAATACCATTTATTGCCCGTTACCGTAAGGAGAAACATGGTTCTTTAGATGACGAACAGCTTCGTAATTTAAGTGAACGGCTTACATATCTTAGAAATTTGGAGGAGAAGAAGAATCAGGTTCTTGCCAGTATTGAGGAACAGGGAAAGCTGACAGAAGAATTAAAAGAACAGATTTTAGCAGCTACTACGCAGGTAGTAGTAGAGGATTTATATAGACCATATAGACCAAAAAGGAGAACCAGAGCAACAATTGCAAAAGAAAAAGGGTTAGAAAGCTTGGCAAATATTATTTTGTTGCAAATGACAGATAAGCCATTGGAAGAAGAGGCTGTGGCGTACTTATCTGAGGAAAAAGAAGTGGCAACTGTAGAAGAGGCTGTGCAGGGGGCCATGGATATTATTGCAGAAAGTATTTCTGATGAAGCAGATTATCGTATGTATATCCGTGATATTACTGTGAAAGAAGGAATGATTACATCTTCTGCAAAGGATGAAGAAATGGAATCTGTATATGAGATGTATTATTCTTTTGAAGAGGGTATTCAAAAAATTGCAGGACATAGAGTATTAGCTTTAAACCGCGGAGAGAAGGAGAAAGTTCTTACTGTAAAAATTATAGCACCAGAAGAGAAAATTCTCCAGTATCTTGAAAAAAAGGTAATTACCAGAGAGAACCCATATACTATGGAAGTATTAAAAAATACCATAGCAGACAGTTATAACCGTCTAATTGCTCCTGCAATTGAAAGAGAGATTCGTAATGATTTGACAGAAAAGGCAGAAGATGGTGCAATTAAAATCTTTGGAAAGAATCTTGAACAGCTTTTAATGCAGCCACCAATTGTGGGACAAGTGGTATTAGGATGGGATCCAGCTTTTCGTACTGGATGTAAACTTGCTGTGGTTGATGAAACAGGTAAGGTATTAGATACTACAGTTGTTTATCCAACAGAACCACAGAATAAGGTAGAAGAAACAAAGAAAATAGTAAAATCCTTGATTGACAAATATAATATTACTTTAATTTCCGTAGGAAATGGAACAGCATCCAGGGAATCTGAACGTATTATCGTGGACATGTTAAAAGAGATTAGAAAGCCTGTCCAGTATGTAATTGTAAATGAGGCAGGTGCTTCTGTATATTCTGCCAGTAAATTGGCGACAGAAGAATTTCCTAATTTTGATGTTGGGCAGCGTAGTGCTACTTCCATTGCCAGAAGACTGCAGGATCCATTAGCAGAATTGGTTAAAATTGATCCAAAGTCCATTGGAGTAGGGCAGTATCAGCATGATATGAACCAGAAGAAATTAAGTGAGGCACTTGGAGGTGTGGTAGAAGCTGCGGTAAATAAAGTTGGCGTGGATGTGAATACTGCCTCTGCTTCTTTACTGGAATATGTTTCTGGAATCAGTAAAGCAATCGCAAAGAATATTGTTACATATAGGGAAGAAAATGGTCGTTTTACCAATCGTAAGCAATTGCTGAAAGTAGCAAAATTAGGACCAAAAGCATTTGAACAATGTGCAGGATTTATGCGTATTTCGGATGGAGAAAACCCACTGGATGGAACGAGTGTACATCCAGAATCTTATGATGCGGCTGCCAAGCTTTTGGAAAAAGTAGGTTATCAGCTTACTGATGTAAAAGGCGGAGTAACTGGACTTGGACTTTTAGTAAAAGATAAAATAAAAACTGCTAATGAATTAGAAATTGGAGAGGCTACTTTGGTGGATATGATAAAAGAGTTAGAAAAGCCTGGAAGAGATCCACGAGATGAAATGCCAAAGCCAATTCTTCGTACCGATGTACTGGAAATGGAAGATTTGACAGAAGGAATGATTCTAAAGGGAACAGTCCGTAATGTCATTGATTTTGGTGCTTTTGTAGATATCGGTGTACATCAGGATGGGCTGGTACATATTTCCCAGCTTACTGATAAGAAATTTGTGAAACATCCTCTTGAGGTAGTCAGTGTAGGAGACATTGTAGAAGTAAAAGTTATGAGCGTGGATTTAAAGAAAAAGAGAATACAATTGACAATGAAATTGTAATAACCGTTCAGATATATGAAACTGAATTGTTACAAACTATAAAACTAAAGGAAGAATAATTTGCAACAAGGGCTTGACAGAGAAATATAGAAGAGTTAAGCCCTTTTTTATTGTAACAGGAAATAGATATACTTTTACACATAATAAAATGTAATAGTAGGAGAGTGCTTGTAGGAGCGATTGTAGATGACATAGGCGTAAGATAAACCCAGGATAAAATAGGAACGTGGGAGATGATTTAATGATAAATATTGCAATATGTGATGATAAAGTGGAATTTAGCAATAAATTAGAAGAAATATTGATTGATATAATAAAGGAAGAGAATATACAAGCAGAGATAGATGTTTTTCAAAGTGGTGATGAATTATTATATAAATTGCAAAAAAATAAGAGTTGTTATGATATTATTTTTTTAGATATTGAAATGAAAGGCTTAAATGGTCTAGAAACAGCAAAAGAAATTCGGAAAGAAGATGAAATAACCACACTTATTTATGTAACCAGCTATAAAAGTTATGCTATTGAAGCTTATGAGGTACAACCTTTTCGTTTTTTAGTAAAACCGATACAAAGAGAAATTCTCTATGATTGTTTTATCAAAGTATATAGCAAGATAATAGCAGGTAATTTTTACTTTCAATATAAATATGAAAAGGTTTATTATAAAGTATTAGTAAGTGATATCTTGTACTTTGAAAGTGAAAAGAGGATAATCTGGATACACTTAAAAGATGGAACTACTAGAAAATTTTATGATAAGTTAAATAATATTGAAAAGCAGATGAAAAAGGAAAAAGTAGATTTTTACCGGCTGCATAAATCACTTTTAGTAAATTCCCGATATATTACGAAAAAAGCATACGATTATGTAGAACTAATGAATGGAAGACAACTTGATATAAGTGAGGAACGAAGAAAAGAAATTAGTAAACTTTATGTGCAAGCAGTAGAGGATGATATGAATGAATAGTGAAGATTTGAAATTCATAGGAAATATTATTTGCATAATTTTTATGGCAGGAATTTCTACTTTAACAGTCCGACAGTATTTTCAAATATTTTTTGAAAAGAAAAAAAGAACCATGCTTGTAGGGGCAATAGAGGGAGCCTATTTTTTCTGGCAGATACTATCGATGCTGGGAATGCCAACCTTTCCTATGTGGCTTAGACTGTTGCTTAGTGTAGTCTCTGTTACAATTATTAGTTTTAATGTGAAAGGAAGTATGATACGAAGAAGTGTGTTTGCTATTATATATAATGCCATTTGGATGCTTAGTGAATTATTGGCAGGCTGCTTTTTTATGGCAGTCAATGTAGATTATCTTGCTCAGAGCTTGGCTGGCAGTATGATTTCAAAACTATTTTTGTTGATACTGGTAATTGTTTTAAAACCTTTCTTTTCGCATGATGCAGTACAGGAACTTCCTTGGAATTATAATGCTATGCTGCTGTCATTGCCAACAGGAAGTATGTTTATGGCTTATCATTTATTTGTACTAAGCAGTAAAGTAGAGGAAGTGAAATATATTCTAGTATCATTTGTAATAGCTATTATTATTTTAATAGTAAATATTGTAATGTTTAGAATATATATGAAACTTTCAGACAATTTAGAATTGAAACATAGGAATTCTATTTATCAGTTGGAGATCGATTTATATAATGCACATATCAAAGAAAAAGAGAGTGCCATGATGGAATTTCGTCAGGCAAGACATGACCTAAAACATCAAATTATTTATTTGCTGGATTTGTCAGAGAAGAAAGAGTATGCTCAATTAGAGATTTATCTAAAACAGTTAATTAATTGGGAACCTTTAGAAGGACTGGTAATCGCAAATACAGGAAATTTTGTAATAGATGCTCTAATAAATTATAAATATAGCTTTGCAAAGAGTAATAATATTTCTTTTTGTGTAAAGTTAGAAGTGCCTACCAGCCTGCCTTTTGAAGATGCAGACTTGTGTATTATACTGGGGAATGCATTGGATAATGCAATGGAAGCTGGATTAAGAGGAAATGTTCCAACTCCATACGTGGATTTGAAAATGAAATATGATAGAGGAAATCTTATTATGATAGTAGAAAATGCTTTTGATGGAAAAATTAGAAAAAACCAATATGGTAAGATGCTGACACGAAAGCAAAAGCTGGAGGAGCATGGAATTGGAATGGATTCCATAAAAAGGGCAGCAGAGAAATACAATGGCTTTCTTAATATAGAAAATAATAATGAGAAATTCTGCTTAACAATTTTACTATATGCAGAGTAAAGAAAAAGGCTGGCAAAATACCAGTCTTTTTAGCATTATTGGGAAGTTGAGGTAGACTTGTCTGTTTTGTTCTTAGGAGAAAGTTACATCAACTGCCGAGAAAGTTACATGGTGAAAATTTTTAGGTTTTTTTGTGTTATAATAACCGAAAAGGAGGTAATTTGTCATGAAACAGTTAAAAAAAGAGAAAATAAATCATACTGTGCTGCCAGATACCATTGCTAAGTTTGCATTGGCTTTTTCTAAAATTGGAGCAAATAGCAAATGCTGTTGTTTTTATCATCAGCCAGAAAAACCTGATTTGAAAAAATTGAGGAAATTCTAAATGGAATACTTGGCAGAGAAATTAACGCAGTATATTATTTCCAAAGGTACAATCAGTAAAGAGGATTATGGGGTATACAAGTATGGATTACAGACCGGAATGGAAATGATTTTTTGTATGGCTATCAGCAGTTTGATAGCCATACATCTAAAATCCTTTAAGGAGTTTTTGTTTTTTGTAATTATTTTTTTCCTGCTACGATCTTATTTTGGCGGAATTCATATGAAACATTTTTTATCTTGTCTAATATGTTCTTGCACGGTTATTACCTGTGTACTTATGTTTATCAAGAAATTTGTATTTGCAAATTGGATTTCTTTGGTTCTCATAATTTTATTATTAGCAGGTAGTTATATATTAACATATTTTATTATGAAAAAACAAAGTACAGATAAAGATGAATTTTGTTTTTTAAGAAAGCAGCAGAAAAAAATTTTAATAGGTGTAGGGATAGTAGCATTGTGTTTTTTTATATTTCATGTTTCTTTATTTGAAACATTACTAATGATAACAATTCTTGTTGTTTTTGGTTCATTGGTTTTAGAGGGTATTATGGAGCATAGATAGTCAAATGTAATTGGAGTTTTTAAAAGTATTTTCATAGTGAAAGGTGGTGGGAGATATGTATAATGCAGAGTCGGTGAAAGCATAGAATAAGATTTCTACTATACATAGGGGAGAGTTTGCCATATGATCTTATGAAGTATAGTAGAAATAAAGTAATTATTCATATTTTTTAATGATTATAAAATTAGAGAGAAAAAGAGAGACCAACAACTTACTTTTAAAGAAAATTTAAAAAGAGCCAATGGGGATTTGGAGACATTTAGCCATGTAAAAAGTATAGGAATAAATTGTTTGTATACTTTTATATGGCTGAATTGTTGTGTGGTTTGTGGACATTGAAGTGAATGAGGGAAATATATTTTGAAATATAGATTAGTGTTAAAGGAAAAAACATGTTAATTGGATAACAATTTAGAAAAAAGGAAGGCGGGATAGTATTCTTTTTGTATGACAGAATGGTTGAACATTTTTCAATAACTTTGATCTTGACATCTTCTGCAAATTCGTTTATTCTTATAGAGTAAAAACCGATGATTGAGAAGAGTAGCATATCTTAATGATAATCCAGAGAGTTGCCAGAGGGTGAGAAAGCAGCAAAACAAAGATAAGTGAATGGACTCATAAGGGTGGAAGGAACGGCATACGCTTAGTAATATCCAACGTTTGTCCCACGTTACAGGGAATACGTATAAAAATGTTTGGTATAACAGTTACATTGAGTTGGCAACATAAGTACGAATGAGAGCATGTAAGATACATGAATTTAGGTGGTATCGCAGGAGATATTATTTTTGCATTATAATACTCTTGTCCTATGGAAGAATTTTCCGTAGGGCAAGAGTTTTTTTGTATAATAGAAAGTTACTTTGCAATTTTCTATTATACAAAACTTTGGATAGGATACCCTTTTTGTTTCTTGGCTGGATAGAAAATCATTCGTAGTTGTGTATTTGGTATGTTATGTATTTTTTGTAATAAATATTAATGTATCAAATATGAGATTAAAAAATATATAGGAGGTTGACGACATGTCAAAAGGAAGATTTGGCATTCATGGTGGACAATATATACCTGAGACACTAATGAATGCAATGCTTGAATTAGAAGAAGCCTATAACCGTTATAAAAATGATCCAGAGTTCAACAAAGAACTACAGGAAATGTATAACGAATATGCAGGACGGCCTAGCCGATTATATTATGCAGAGCGTATGACAAAAGATTTAGGTGGAGCAAAGATTTATTTAAAAAGAGAAGATTTGAATCATACAGGTTCTCATAAAATTAACAATGTAATTGGTCAGATGCTTCTTGCAAAACGAATGGGAAAGACTAGGGTAATTGCAGAAACAGGAGCAGGACAGCATGGTGTGGCAACAGCAACTGTGGCAGCTATGATGGGGATGGAATGTGAGGTTTACATGGGAAAGGAAGACTGTGAAAGACAAGCTCTTAATGTTTACCGTATGCGTTTGCTTGGAGCAAAGGTACATCCAGTGGATAGTGGAACTGCAACATTAAAAGATGCTGTATCAGAAACATTCCGTGAATGGACAGCAAGAATTGAGGATACCCATTATGTATTGGGATCGGTTATGGGACCATATCCATTTCCAGAAATCGTAAGAGATTTTCAGTCTGTAATCAGTAAAGAAATCAAAGAGCAAATGCTGGAAAAAGAAGGAAGGCTGCCAGATACAGTAATAGCTTGTGTGGGAGGCGGTTCTAATGCCATAGGAGCATTTTATAATTTCATTGAAGATAAAGAAGTACGCTTGATTGGCTGTGAGGCAGCAGGAAGAGGAATCGATACTTTTGAGACCGCAGCTACTTTAAATACAGGAAAAGTAGGAATTTTTCATGGTATGAAGTCCTATTTCTGCCAGGATGAATATGGTCAGATTGCACCAGTTTACTCTATTTCTGCTGGACTTGATTATCCTGGAATTGGACCAGAACATGCATATCTACATGATATTGGAAGAGCAGAATATGTGGCAGTAACAGATGATGAGGCAGTAGAGGCATTTGAATATTTATCAAGGATAGAAGGGATTATTCCAGCAATTGAAAGTGCACATGCAGTAGCACATGCCATGAAGATAGCAAAAGATATGAAAAAAGATGAGATTATTGTCATTAATATTTCAGGACGTGGAGACAAAGATTGTGCAGCCATTGCACGTTACAGAGGGGAGAATTTATATGAATAATATATATAAAGCATTTGAAAATGGAAAGGCATTTATTCCATTTATTACTTGTGGAGATCCAACATTAGAAATAACAAAGCAGGCAGTAATAGAAATGGAAAAAGCAGGTGCAGATTTAATTGAGCTTGGGATTCCTTTTTCTGATCCCACAGCAGAAGGACCAGTGATTCAGGAGGCGAATATCCGGGCATTGAAAAACAAAGTTACCACAGATGATGTATTTAAAATGGTAAAAGAACTTAGAAAAACTGTCAAAATACCTATGGTATTTATGACTTATGCCAATGTTATTTTTTCTTATGGAGCAGAAGATTTTATGAAAAAATGTAAGGAAGTTGGTATAGATGGTATGATTTTACCAGATATTCCCTTTGAAGAAAAAGAAGAGTTTAATCAAATGTGTAAGAAGTATGATCTTGCGTTAATTTCTATGATTGCACCAACTTCTGAGGAAAGAATTGGTATGATTGCCAAAGAGGCAAATGGATTTGTATATTGTGTATCTTCCCTTGGTGTAACAGGAGTACGTAGTAATATTACTACAGATGTTGGAGCTATGGTGAAAAAAGTAAAGGAACAAAAAGATATTCCTTGTGCAGTTGGCTTTGGAATTTCTACACCAGAACAGGCAAAAAAAATGGCACAACATGCAGATGGTGTTATTGTTGGATCTGCAATTGTAAAGCTTTGTGCTGTTCATGGAAAGAAGGCACCAATTGAAATTGGAAAGTATGTAAAAGAAATGAAAGATGCAATTTTGCCAGTTCAAGGATGAAACATTTATGCAGTAGTTAGTTGGAAGAATGACATTGACTTGAAATATTTATCTTAAGATGAAATAATGAAAAAGAGAGGTTGAATTCTCCCTTTTTTGTGTTTACTATAAGATTAAAAATGCTAAGAATAAATAGTTATATATTTATGGTGTTGCCGCTGTTCACACGGCATGGGTGTTTTGTAGCAGATTACAGGAGAATTAGAATTGGGTAATTATCTGAGTTATGGAAGGTAAAAAGGGGAGCTGCTAAGGGACACTTCACATAAGGAAGTGTCCCTTTCCGCATTTTTAAATATTTGTAATGACGGTTGGACATGATGAATTTGTAGGAAAATCAGAATATATAGTATGAATGATGAACATATTCATGAATGCTTTTAATAGTTGATAAGGTAAGTTCTATATACATTTTGGCACTATGTGATGTTAAATCCCATCTTTCCATGGTGCGTGCTTCTAAACTATGTCCTGCCATATTTCTTATATCCCCAATAGCAGCACCAATACTTGCCTGTTTATTGTGAAGCTTATTATCTAATAAACCAAGATTGTTTTTATAATTATATAAAGCATTTATAACTTGTCCAATACCATTTTTTCCACTTACATTTACACCTACTATCATTGATATCCTTCTTAAGAAATCTTCAAATGCTCTTCCAACGCACTCAATTGCTCCGCGAGCATCTTCGTCACATTTTTTGTATCCATTTACCAGTTCTTCGATTTCAGCTGATGAAAGAGTAGAAAATATATCTCCTCCTAAAATATTGGAAATATATATTCTTATAGCCATATCATCATCTAAAGAAAATGATATTGGATTAATATCAACTAATTGATTTCTTATTGATTCAGTAATGAGAAATCCATCATCGCTCTTAGTAAAAATGCCTACAGTTATTCCCCATGTCATAAATAGGTCTTTCAAAAACACAGCATTTTTTCCCTCGAAACGATATAGTGAATATACCTTTCTTGATGATTCTTCAATGGATTCATCATTCAAATGATACTGAATGAATGTTATAAAAGGTTCATATTCCTGTATAAATTTTCTTATTACATTAAGTCTTGAAGCTTTGTCTGGTGTCTTTCCCAACTCATTTATGTATGGAGTTATTGAGCCATCGTCACAAATAATATTTAACATTCTACATATCGCTATGCAACTTCTTATGTATGCTTCGCTTTTATTTGTAAACTGTTTCAATTCTCCAATATCTATTGTACCATTATTATTTACTACAAAACATGCAACATCTGCAACAAGTAATAAGGGCACATTATGACTTGGAAGTTTTTTGAACATAAAAATTAGTCCTCCTCAAATCTTCCATAAGCGTACTTAAAGAAAGTTTTAATTTTCTCATCACTCCATTCACTCATATCTACATTTATTGTTATATGAGGACTTCTCACAACATCCATTTTTTCGGCTTTCATTTTCTCATTTCCGTTGGTAATAGTTGTTAATTGAATTGACGTTTCGCCCTGAGTATCGTCCACAAGATTATTTTCAGTATATACTACATCTTCAATATCTTCTTGCTCCTTATGAGATGTGCGTGTATCACAGTTGCTTTGCAAGTCTATTAGTCTTTGTATTCGTTCTTTAATATCACTTTCCCATTCAATGCGTGTAGAATTATTACCTCTACCTATCACATATTTTCCTAGTTCAAGGTAGTCCAAAATACTCATAAACAACTTTGCACCATCTTCACGATTTCTTTCAGTAGAGCCATAATTTGCTTTTCCCCAGAAATTAACAATTTCATCCACTTCAGTTGTATTTAGATTATTTTTCTGTAGTAAACTCATCAGAAATACTTCATAAGGAGGATAGGTTACCAACATTTTAACCATTTCATTTTTTCTATCTTCATCTTGAGAATATACTACTTTACGTCCCTTATCAGTAAACTCAAGCGAGTCAATTTCTACAAATCCTAATGTTCTCAATGCCGATTTTGTATTTGTGTATACTGATCCACCTTTTCCAAAGATAGCTTTTACTTCGTCTTCTTTTTTCTTTCTTTTAAGTGTATCAAGAAGAAGTAGCATATTATCAATTGTAGAATATGCAGGTAAATTATTTCCACTTGTTTTTGCCATTTTCTTGCCTCCAAAATTTTTCTTTAATTATACACCTATAGTGTATGTTTTTCAAGTGAATACAAATATTTAAGTGTTTGTATATTTCTATACGGACACTATTGTTAAGTTGAAAAGTATTTTTTAGTATTAATTATAAGTATAAATCGTATTTTATAGTATTCTTATAAACTCCAAATACGAATCGTCTTACCAAGCACTGAATTTGGTTATCAAAATTCGCTTGTTAGGGGTTTTGCCCCTAAGACCCTATCAACATATAAAGAGCCGATGAGCTGTTTTGCCATGCTTTGACCACTCTCCGGCTTCGCTTTTGGAAGTTTGGAGGGATTTTTATTGCCTGCAAACAGTAGCTTCTACTTACATATACCATACCAAGGATGGGCTGATAACCTGTTAAAAAAATCCTTGTTACCGTATGGGGGCTTTGTACCTCAAAAGTAGAAGCCGAATCTCTACATAATAGAAATAAATTCTCCTTAAACCGTAAGGGTATGACCGCCTTTGTGGTTTTTCTTTTGTCGTTTTTTGCAGGAATATGGGACAAGATTGTTTCTGGCGTGAGCTGCCGTTCCCCGCCTTTCAATCTGGATTTTGACGATTTTCAAAATTCAGATTGGAGGAAATTAGAATGGCATATAACCACGGACGGGAAGAACGCAAATGGCGTATTTGGAAAGAAGCCGAGGAAAGAATTTTATGGAAATGCGGTGTTGACAAGGATACCATCGAAAAAATCCGTATCTATGACAGGGCGGATTTTAATGCAACCAGATGGTTTTATCGCTATCTGAACGATGTCGGGGAATACCTTGAGGAATGGCAGACACTGAGCGGCAGACAGAGGTACATTTGGTTACAGATTTATTGGACGAGATTGAAAACGAAAATTTGTATCGGGTATTACTTACGGTGGACAAGCGTACCCTACAAATTGTCCTGCTGAAAATGCAGGGCTATTCCACAAAGGAGATTGCACCGTTTGTCGGTCTGACAACGGGAGCCATCTACGCAAGGATGGAACATCTGCGTAAAAAGCTGAAAGACTTTAAGCGTTAGAGGGCAATTTTCAGCTTTTTTAAGGACTATAGAGTGAGGGATATTGTCTCTCACTCTATTCTTTATGGGAGGATTATTGCATATGGACAGCTATATAGACAAAACAACAAAGGAACAATTTATCGAAGATACCACTATCCGAGAAGCAATCAACAACATTTATGATATGCTTGCTGATTTGCCGAAAGAGAAACGCCTTGCTTTCTTTGAGCAAATTTCAAAACCAAAAGATTTGGATTTTGTAAAGGAGATTGATGGTATTTATTATGTTGTCTGTGTCCACTTCGACAGGGAACAAAGGGAAGATATGATAACCAAAGTCAATCGGATATTAGGCACAGAAGTGTAAAAATATTTCAAATTCACGCTTTAAAGCGTTGAAGCAAGACGACAGATATGGTAGAATAACATCACTACAATCACCATATCGGACTGTTGGAAAGGAGTTTATTTTGAACAGACAGTCAGAAAAAATTACTGCTCTCTATTGCAGGCTTAGCCGTGACGATATGCTGCAAGGGGAGAG
>JAAVZU010000033.1 GCA_022791815.1 Lachnospiraceae bacterium | reverse complement strand
TAAAATGAGGATTTTTCAAAGAAAAACCATAGTATCAATGCTGATATTGGGATTTATATTATTATCTAATAATTTGGAATCAGTTAATGCAGCAACAACAGTACCAGATAAAAATCATTCTGGACTAGAAGTCACAAAGAAAGGAGATAATCTTTATCTGGATGGTGTAATATATTATGATTCTGCAGATGAAGCATATAAAGCAGGGTTAAAACAAAATGATAAAAAGAGAATTATGGGAAGTCATGGTGGTGGTTATTTTGGTCCGAGTGGCTGGGTTAAAACAAAAACATCAAAGTATAATACTGCCTATGACAAAGACGAATTAAACTGTGGATCAAAAGCATTAAAAACACAGAAGTTGGTCGTATCTTCTAAAACTACTGTAAAGGTAACTGGTAGCACAAAATTTAATTTTGCAGAATTTGCAGAGTTAGAATTAAGTATGGAGATAGGCAAAGAATGGGGAAAAACTAAAGAACATACAGTTAAGCCAGAGAAAGGATATAGGTATTTATTAGAGAGTTACTTAGTTGTAAAACGTCGAGATTATACATATTATGATGAAAATTCTAATGCAAAAGCACATGCTTCCTCTCATGATAAAGTAAAAAGTGTTGTTAATTTTACAGAAAAAAAACTGAAGAAATAAGTGTGTGTAATATCAACAAAATATAGGAAAGGTAATGGTTTTGTATTTACCAAAGGATTATGAATGTTAAAATGCGAATGAAAATTAAGATATTATTATGTATATGTTTTATTGTTTTGTTATCTTCTTGCACCCGAACGATTAGTGAAAGTGAAAATCGGGATAAAGATATGAAGTATACAGATATAGAACAAAAAGCACAAAAATGTAATCTTAATACAGTTAATTATTTATTTTGTGATAAAGAAAAGGATTTGGATTTATATTTTTCTATTAATATATCTAAATTAAATATCCAAAGAGCTGATTTATATATGGATGAGATTTTGCAGATAGATGATATTTCCATTAATGAAATATATGATAATGTTATAAATATTACAATTACAGAAGACATAAGTAACTTTAATTCTATTCGAGTATATGATTCAAATGGGGAACATTTAGATTTTTATGTTGGGGAGTATTATTTTGAGCCATATAAGCAAAAGACATTTAGTAAAGATATTGATACAGAAAGTAAGATTCGGATTGAAGATACAGATAGAGAAGTAAAAGTTATTGTCTGTGAAAAAAAAGAAGTTCTAGTAAATCATGAGGTAAGAATAAAAAACCCAAAAGAGGTTGAAAAATATTTTGACTGTGATATAGAAAAGGAAACAGAAAGTAGAACATTTATATATACATTAAAGTCGCAGTACGCTGGAAAAGTTCAGATTTCTTATGAATTTGCTATAGAATTTGTCAATTTACAGACTAAAGAAGTGGATACAAAAATGATTTATTATCTTCCTATGTTGAAAGAAGAATCATAAGACACCAATTTTGGTATATGCTACAACTAAACAAATTAAGGAGCCTTGTAAGAAAATAAAAATTTTATAGTGAATGAAAGTATTTGGTAAGGGAGTAATGCAGTGAATGGAAGACAATTGTGCTAATGGACAAATTGTGTATGGTGTGTTAGAGCTACATAATTAAATTGTTTTAATATAGAAAAGACATACAAAATAGTAGATAAGTTTTGTATGTCTTTTTATAATAATTATCAAAGTAAAAATTTCAATTTAAACTAGTTTCTGACCACAATTTGGGCAGAAGTTTGCTTCGCCTGTTTTTTGACCACAATTTGGACAGAAGTTTGGTTTTGTGCCAGTTCCAATATTTTGAGAAGATTGGTTCATGGAATTTTGTTGTGACATGTTTGTATTGATGTTTTGCATCATTTGATTTGCCATCTGCATACCCATCATCATACCAGTCATGTCAGAAGCAACACCACCGCCTTTTACCTTACCAGAGGAGATTCCATCTACCATAGATACTTGCTGATAACGGTTCATATCACCAATCATAGACTGCTCTGCATTTTTGTTAATCATTTGTTGTATATTTTCTGGATAGTTAAAACTCATAATAGTAAAGTTTGTAATGGATAAACCGCTGTCACAAATCTGCATGTCTAAGTCCGTTTTAATACCATTTCCAATATCAAAAGAATTTGCCATAAGGTTAAACATATCTTTTCCTTCTTTACTAATCCATTTCATAAGAAGCTGGTCTAAAATAGCAGTAATACGTTGTTTTACATCTTCTACCACATACATTTGTTTTACGCCAGCGATTTTGTCAATCAATGTCATATAATCATTTACTTTAAAGGTAAAGGTTCCATTTGCACGAATTGGCAATCCACCTGGCATATTTGGGGCAGGGATGTTAATCGCATTTTTGGTACCCCATTTTACTTGAAACTCTTTTGTATTTACAAAGAGGACTTCTGCACGCATTCCGCTATTAAAACCAAATTTAAAACCTTTTAAGGTAGATAGAAATGGAATAATTTGTGATTCAATATCATATTCTCCATCATCTTTAAAAATGCCTTCTACACGTCCGCTATTCATAAAGATTGCATCCTGTCCAGGACGAATAATGAGTTTGCTTCCTTTTTTGATTTCTCTGTTAGTCCATTTCCAGAAAATCATATCGTCTCTAAATTCTTCCCATTCTACTACATTTGCTAATTGTCCGCTAAAAAATCCCATAATCTTTTCCTCGCTTTCTATTATAAATATCTTGTATCCCTTACTTTAATTTATTATGTAGTTTTAAGAGTATAATAAATAATTAAAAGTGACAACCACTATGATTGCCGCCACCATCATTACCACCACTGTTACATCCACCACCTGAACTATCATTATTAGAATTGGTTTCTCGTTTGGTACGAGTGGTGTGTGTACGAATGTAGTAGTCATCTTTTCTAAGTATCTTAGAACGTTCTCTATTTAGATAGGTTTGCCCATTTGCTGTCATCTTGCCACCAGATTGATATATCATAATGCCAATTATAATCGCACCAGTAATAATAGATATTAAGAGTTGAAACCATATCTTTAGGAAGATGTTGTCTGGATTTATACCAGGTTTAATCTTTTGATATCTGTTAACCGTTTTTATATACTTTGTATAGGCTTTTACATAATCTTTGTTGGAAAGATTAGATTTAATCTTTTTTAGTATTTTTGTGCGTCGACCATCATCTAACTTGGTTTTTAAATCATTCTGTCCAGAAATGTCTGCATAACGGTTTGACGATAAGTCTATGGTTAATATGGTACAGTTGCTATAAGAATTACCATACATTTCTAAAAAAGATTTATAAAATGCTTCAGAATATAATTCACAATCTTCTTCAGGGAAAGAACTATGTGAATAGTCATACTCATCTCTGGTTTTTGTTGTGACTATTAAGTAGTTATTTCCTGACTTTTGATAATAGGATTCAGCAAGCTCTTCTAAGTCTTCTTTTTCTGAATTAGACAATGTGTATGCATAGTCATATATTCGAGTTATGTTTTCGTCTGTATTTGTGGTAGCAATTGCTATAGATGAAAATGATAGAAGAGTGGTTAATATCATAAGTAATAAAAAGAATGGAAAAGTTCTTTTATGTATATTATGTTTTTGAGTTTTTATCATATCCATACACCCCCTACAAAAAACATAATCACCTTTAAGATGATAAAGGTAATAATACTTATGCCTGCAAACCAGCCGAGCGTTTTTTGAAGGCTAATAGGAGGTTTACCAACGATTTTGCCTGTTTGTCCATTCATCATAAAATTGTGTTCTGCATGTTCGTAATCATAACAAAACATCCAGACAGGAAGCAAAGTATAGTAAGCATTTTCTGGATGTATTTGTATGTTTTGGTGATGAATATGGACAGAACTGTAATTACTCATGGTAGCTCTAGTATAGTCCATACAGTATTGATGGGCACGTTTTTCTACTCTAGGGAATAGATCTTCGTCTGTATAATTATATTTCTCAGCAAGATAACCAGACAGGTATGGTGTATTGAAATCCTGTAGATTGCCATAATTATAAGGCTCCAGTTTATCCATCATAGCATCATCCATTTTTTCTGAAGCATCAACTGGAATCTTATTATAATATAAATCTACATCACGATAGACATCAAAGTATTTTGTTTCTGTGACATCATAGTCTCCTTCTGTATATGTATGTATTTTTGTGCATTCGGCATGAACTTTCCCATAAGTATTAAGGTCATATAACCAAAAAGGGACATACATACCAGTTATACTTTTAATACGATTAGATTTCTTAAAACTATTTGGTAGTAACAATCCTTTTCCACGCCATTTATGGAAGGCTTCTTCTGCTTGGGATTTTGTAATGGAAAATGGAATAATTTTAGAAGGGCGTAAGTCACCACTTAAACGGTCACCTAAAATCATTGGAGCATCGCAAAAACTACATGTAGTAGCAGAGGTATCTTTGTCTGTTATCAAAATTGCACCACAGTTTTTGCATTGATATTGTGCAGCAGAATCATCTTCATAGGTCTGATGGCTGGTTTGAGAAATAAAATCTTGATAGTTTCCTGATTTTTGCTGTTCTTGAGGTTGTTCCATGTTCTCAATATTTTCATCCAAACCACAGCTTTCGCAGTGTAACATGCCTGTTTGGGCATTGAATGCCATATCAGTACCACAATTTGGACATTTATATTGAATGACCATATTCATTTCTCCTTTCGTATTTTTATGTTATGTTTAACTACATTCTATATATGGTGTAAAGCTAAACAATATACATATAAAAAGGCTGTTAACCAGAAACAGACACGTTCTTGGTAAACAGCCCGTAAAAAGTTATTGCTTTTTATTGTTGTCCTAAACTGGCTTTGAGAGCCGCTAACTCATCATCTACATTAGAAGTGGAACCTGCATATTTTGCGGTTAAATCTTCAATACTATCGCTTGGACCTGCATTTAATTCTGCCATTGCATTTGCTTTATCCATAGCAGCATTTGCCTTTGCTTCCATACGCTCAAATGCAGAAATAGAACTATTTCCGTTTATACTAGAAGTCATTTTGTTCAAACGTTCCTGAGTTTTGGCAAC
This sequence comes from Lachnospiraceae bacterium, assembly GCA_022791815.1. Taxonomy (GTDB): domain Bacteria; phylum Bacillota; class Clostridia; order Lachnospirales; family Lachnospiraceae; genus CAG-411. The sequence goes on along the minus strand of JAAVZU010000033.1, from coordinate 7,941 downwards.
AGCCATTTTTCCTTTAATCATTTCTTTACGAGAATTCAATTCGTTAATATCTTTTACAAGCTTATCATGCATAGTTCTCATATTAGTAGCATTATTATGGGCTAAATCATATGCTTGTTGTAAACCTGCCTGTTTGTTAGCTAAAGCACCTTTCTTCTCCAAAAATTTCTTAGCATCATCTTCGTTGCCTGCTTCTAATGCTTTTATTGCATATTGCTGCATTTTGTTGATTTCAGCAGTACATTCATCCAATTCACGTTTGGAACGCTGTTCTTCAGCCATGACTACAGCAGTTTCTGACTTTACTTTGCCTAAATCGTTATTTAGATTACGTAAGCACTGTTCAATCATTTTTTCTGGATCTTCTGCTTTATCTAATAAAGCGTTGATGTTAGATGACATAATGTCTTTAAATCTTGTTAATATTCCCATAGTAATACCTCCATAATATCGCTGTTTCACAATATGAAAAATATAAGATAATGTATTTATCATCTGTGATGTATGTTTTATTTGTTTCTATGGTTTTATTTTAGTGTGTTTTTAAACTTACGTCAAGGTGAAAACAATTAAAATATGATTAGAAATATATTAGGCTTGCACGGATTAAAAACAACATATATAATAGTATAGGTTTAGTTCTTTGTGTAGTGGCTTTTTGGGATAAAGTTCTATATTTGTTCAGTGTTTAATCAGATGTCATAAATAAAGTACACTTAGAACAGCAGTTCAACCTATATAAAACGAATGTAGTAAAAGAGGAGCAGGTTTTCTGTTGAAGATACAAATGTAAGCTTAAAAAAAGTAGATGACAGCTCTCTTATTTTATATGTTTTAACAGATTAAGCAATAAGATTGATAATGTCCTAACTAACTGTTAGGAATATTAACCATAAATATATTGTAGCAGAGAAAGGAAAGAATACATTATGTGGATAGCAGACAATTGGAAGGATTATGAAGTGCTGGATTGTTCCAAGGGGGAAAAATTAGAACGTTGGGGGAAATATGTTTTAGTAAGACCAGATCCACAGGTAATATGGAATACACCGAAGAAACATATTGGCTGGAATAAGAAAAATGCACATTATCACCGCAGTAAGAAGGGTGGAGGTGAATGGGAGTTTTTTGATTTACCTAAACAATGGCAGATTCACTACAAAGATTTAACATTTCATTTACAACCATTTAGTTTTAAACATACTGGCTTATTTCCAGAGCAGGCAGCAAACTGGGATTGGTTTAGAGAATTAATATATAATAGGAAGAAACAGAATCCCAATAAAGAAATTAAAGTATTAAATTTATTTGCATATACAGGAGGGGCTACAGTTTCTGCAGCAAAAGCGGGAGCAGCCGTTACTCATGTGGATGCTTCTAAGGGAATGGTAACTTGGGCAAAAGAAAATGCAATAGCTTCTGGTCTTAAGGATGCACCTATTCGTTGGATTGTAGATGATTGTGTGAAGTTTGTAGAGCGTGAGATTCGCAGGGGTAATACTTATGATGGTATTATTATGGATCCTCCATCTTACGGAAGAGGACCTAAGGGAGAAATATGGAAGATAGAAGAAAAGATTTTTTCTTTTATTGAGCTTTGTACAAAAATATTATCTGCAAATCCTCTTTTTTATTTGGTAAATTCCTATACAACAGGATTACAGCCAGCAGTTCTTTCTTATATGATGGGAACAGCAATTATTCCGAAATTTGGTGGTGAAGTGAAAGCAGAGGAAGTTGGATTACCAGTTACAGATAGTGGATTGGTCTTGCCATGTGGTGCTTCAGGAAGATGGCAGAAGGTATAAAAATGCTGGATTTTGGTGAAGATGTATACGATAAAATGAAAATAAAGATATATTTTGTTAAAGTTTATTTGTTTAAATAGGAAAAAATTACTTGCCAATTAAAGAAAAATAAGGTATACTTATAACTGCTGTGACATTGATAGCTGTGAAGTGTGAGGTTGCTTTGGTTAACAAAGGTTTTCCACGGAGCGAATGTCAAGTTAGGAAACTGGCGACAAGTCACTGTACAACAATAGAACTCTGCAACAGCAGATGAGACGTGTGTATGTTTGTTTAGAAATTAGGATGATACACACGGGGTAGTGTACAGTCACCACTTGTCGTACTGAAATTAAGTGCGAAAAGGAGGCGGCTTTTTTTATGGCAGCAAGTCAAGTAATGAGAATTACATTGAAGGCTTATGATCATCAGTTAATCGATCAGTCGGCTGGAAAAATCGTTGAAACTGTAAAGAAGACAGGATCTAAGGTGAGTGGACCTGTACCTTTACCAACTAAGAAAGAGGTTGTTACTATTCTTAGAGCGGTTCACAAGTATAAAGATTCCAGAGAACAGTTCGAGCAGAGAACACACAAAAGATTAATTGATGTAATTACACCAAGCCAAAAGACAGTTGATGCATTATCAAGATTAGAGATGCCAGCTGGTGTTTACATCGACATTAAGATGAAAAACAAATAATGAATGAAAGAATCCTTAGGGTTTATATATAGAGTCCAAGTAACGAGTAAATGAAGCGTTTATGGATACCAAGCACTCGGTGTAAGCCGTCTAGGATGAGCGTCTTGTTACGCTCCGCTGTAGATTTTATAGGAGGTGCATTGATATGAAGAAGGCTATTTTGGCTACAAAGGTCGGAATGACACAGATCTTCAACGAAGATGGAGTATTAACTCCAGTAACTGTATTACAAGCTGGTCCATGTGCAGTAACTCAGGTTAAAACTGTAGAAAATGATGGATATAGTGCGGTTCAGGTTGGTTATGGAGATATCCGTGAAGGATTAGTTAACAAACCACGTAAAGGACATTTTGCAAAAGCAGGTGTTGAAAACAAAAGATTTCTTAAAGAGTTTAAGTTTGATAACGCAGAGGAATACCAGGTGGGTCAGGAAATCAAAGTTGATATTTTTGAAGCTGGTGACAAGATTGATGCAACAGCTACTTCAAAAGGTAAAGGTTTCCAAGGTGCGATTAAGAGACATGGTCAATCCAGAGGTCCTATGGGACATGGTTCTAAATTCCACAGACATGCAGGTTCTAACGGAGCATGTTCGGATCCTTCTAAAGTATTTAAGGGTAAGAAGATGCCAGGTCAGATGGGTCATGTTCAGGTGACAATTCAGAATCTTGAGGTTGTTAGAGTGGATGCTGAGAATAATGTAATCTTAGTAAAAGGTGCTGTACCAGGACCTAAGAAATCAATGGTAGTATTAAAAGAAGCTGTAAAGGCAAACTAGGCTTTAAGGAAGGAGGCAATCACAGATGGCAAACGTATCTGTTTTTAATATGGAAGGCAAAGAAGTAGATAAGTTAGAACTTAATGATACTATTTTTGCTGCACCAATAAATGAGCATTTAGTTCACATGGCAGTTGTACAACAACTTGCTAATAAACGTCAGGGAACACAGAGTGCAAAGACACGTTCTGAAGTTCGTGGCGGTGGAAGAAAACCATGGAGACAAAAAGGAACAGGACATGCAAGACAAGGTTCAACCAGATCTCCTCAATGGACAGGTGGTGGAGTTGTATTTGCTCCAAAGCCAAGAGATTATTCTTTTAAAATGAATAAGAAAGAAAAAAATGCAGCTCTTAAGTCTGTATTAACTTCTAAAGTAAATGATTCTAAGTTTATTGTTTTAGATGAATTTAAATTAGATGCAATTAAGACAAAAGAGGTTGTAAATGTTCTTAAGAATTTGAATGTAGAAAAAGCTTTGGTAGTTCTTGGTGATAAAGACATAAATGTAATGATGTCTGCAAGAAATATTCCTACTGTAAGAACAGCTTTGACTAATACTATCAATGTTTATGATATATTGAAGTATGATACAGTTGTTATTACTAAGGATGCTGTAGCAAAGATTGAGGAGGTATACGCATAATGGCAGATTTAAAATATTATGATGTGATCCTTAAACCGGTTATTACTGAAAAAAGTATGAATGCTATGGCTGAGAAGAAGTATACTTTCTTGGTTCATACTGATGCTACAAAGAACCAGATTAAGGAAGCAGTTGAGAAGATGTTCGAAGGAACAAAAGTTGCTAGCGTAAACACCATGAATCAGGATGGTAAAAAGCGCAGACGTGGTTCAGTTGTTGGAAAAACAGCTAAGACAAAGAAAGCAATTGTAAAATTGACAGAAGAAAGCTCTGATATTGAGATTTTTGAAGGTCTTTAATTTGAAATATATTAGCGGACGAATTAAGGTTTTTTATAACCGATAAGAATAAAAATGACACGCACGCATGCGTGGACACATTGAAAGGAGTGCGAAAAATGGGAATTAAAAAGTTTAACCCATATACACCTTCCAGAAGACATATGACTAGTTCTGATTACTCTGAAATTACAACAAATAAGCCAGAGAAATCTTTGACAACTTCTTTGAAGAAAAATGCTGGTCGTAACAATCAGGGAAAAATTACAGTTAGACACCATGGTGGTGGGTCTAGAAGAAAATATAGAATTATTGATTTTAAAAGAAAAAAAGATGGTATTCCAGCAACAGTAAAATCTATTGAATACGATCCAAATAGAACAGCTAATATTGCTCTTATCTGTTATGCAGATGGTGAGAAAGCATATATTCTTGCGCCTGCTGGATTACAGGTTGGACAGACTGTTATGAATGGTTCTACAGCAGAAATTAATGTAGGAAATTGTCTGGCACTTGAAGATATTCCAGTTGGTACAGAAGTACACAATATTGAATTATATCCTGGCAGAGGTGGACAATTAGTTCGTTCTGCAGGTAACAGTGCACAGCTTATGGCGAAGGAAGGAAAATATGCAACACTTAGATTACCTTCTGGAGAGATGAGAATGGTACCTATTATTTGTAGAGCAACAATTGGACAGATTGGTAATGCAGATCATGGCTTGATTAATATTGGTAAAGCTGGACGTAAGCGTCACATGGGTATCAGACCTACAGTTCGTGGTTCGGTTATGAACCCTAATGACCATCCACATGGTGGTGGTGAAGGTAAGACAGGTATCGGTCGTCCAGGCCCTGTTACTCCATGGGGTAAACCTGCTCTTGGATTAAAGACAAGAAAGAAGAATAAACAATCCAACAAGTTAATCATAAGAAGAAGAGATGGTAAGGCGTTGGCAAAATAATAAAGTTATGCAAATGTTTTGAAGGAGGTTAAACCTATGGCACGTTCATTAAAGAAGGGACCTTTTGCTGATAAAAGCTTACTTAAGAAAGTAGATGCTCTTAATGCAGCAAATGATAAACAGGTTATTAAGACTTGGTCACGTCGTTCTACAATTTTTCCACAGTTCGTTGGACACACATTTGCTGTGCATGATGGTAGAAGACATGTGCCTGTATATGTGACAGAAGATATGGTTGGACACAAACTTGGAGAGTTTGTTTCAACAAGAACATATAGAGGACACGGAAAAGACGAGAAAAAAGGTAGAAAATAATTCTTGATGAGATAAATTTTTTGGAATTTTAAAAAGGCATTATTTGAAAGGAGGATTCATCCATGGCTAAAGGACATAGATCCCAAATCAAAAAAGAAAGAAATGAGCAGAATCGTGAAACCAGACCATCAGCTAAGTTATCTTATGCTAGAGTATCTGTGCAGAAAGCCTGTTTTGTTTTGGATGCGATTAGAGGCAAGGATGTAAATACAGCACTTGGTATTTTGGCATACAATCCAAGATATGCTTCAAGTTTAATTGAAAAGTTATTAAAATCAGCGATTGCAAATGCTGAGAATAATAACGGAATGAACCCAGAAAACCTTTATATAGCAGAATGCTATGCAAATAAAGGACCAACAATGAAGAGAATCAGACCAAGAGCGCAGGGTAGAGCTTATAGAATTGAAAAGAGAATGAGCCATATCACTGTAATTCTTGATGAAAGATAAGGAGGTTAATCATGGGACAGAAAGTTAATCCTCATGGGTTAAGAGTCGGTGTTATTAAAGAATGGGACTCTAGATGGTATGCAGAAGATAATTTTGCAGATTGTTTGGTAGAAGATTATAATATTAGAAAATTTTTGAAAGATAAATTGTACAATGCTGGTATTGCTAAGATTGAAATCGAAAGAGCAGCTGACAGAGTTAAGCTTATTGTTCACACTGCTAAGCCAGGTGTTGTTATTGGTAAAGGTGGAGCTGAAATCGAAAAGCTAAAAACAGAATTGGTTAAATTTACTGATAAAAAAATATTAGTAGATATCAAAGAAGTAAAGAAACCAGATGTGGATGCACAATTAGTTGCTGAAAATATTGCTACTCAATTAGAAAATCGTGTTTCTTTCAGACGTGCTATGAAATCTACTATGTCAAGAGCAATGAAAGCTGGAGCAAAAGGTATTAAGACAGCAGTAGCTGGTCGTTTGGCTGGTGCTGATATGGCTCGTACAGAGTTTTACAGCCAAGGTACTATTCCATTGCAGACATTGCGTGCAGATATTGATTATGGATTTGCAGAAGCTGATACAACTTATGGTAAATTGGGCGTGAAAGTATGGATTTACCAAGGTGAAGTACTTCCAACAAAAGCAGGAAAAAAGGAAGGGAGCGATAAATAATGTTAATGCCTAAAAGAGTAAAACGTCGTAAACAGTTCCGTGGCAGTATGAAAGGTAAAGCATTACGCGGAAATAAGATTACAAACGGCGAATTTGGTATTGTTGCTTTAGAGCCAGCATGGATTAGATCAAACCAGATTGAAGCTGCCCGTATTGCGATGACTCGTTACATTAAGCGTGGTGGTAAGGTTTGGATTAAAATTTTCCCAGATAAACCAGTAACAGCTAAACCTGCTGAAACCCGAATGGGTTCTGGTAAGGGAACATTAGAGTACTGGGTAGCTGTAGTAAAGCCAGGACGTGTTATGTTTGAAATTTCTGGTGTTCCTGAAGAAACAGCTAGAGAAGCGTTAAGACTTGCGACACATAAGTTGCCAGTTAAGTGTAAAGTTGTTTCTCGCGCAGACTTAGAAGGAGGTGCGGGCAGTGAAGAGTAAGCAGTTTGTAAATGATTTAAAAGAGAAGTCAGTAGCTCAGTTAAATGATGAATTAGTAGCTGCTAAGAAGGAACTTTTCAACTTGAGATTCCAAAACGCAACAAATCAATTAGATAATACAAGCAGAATTAAAGAAGTCAGAAAGAATATCGCAAGAATTCAGACTATTATGACTGCAAAAGCAGCGGAATAATTACCTGTATAGTTTTACAGGAATTTAAGAAAGGAGATATTGTTGTGGAAAGAAATTTGAGAAAAACTCGTACTGGAAAAGTAGTCAGTAATAAAATGGATAAAACAATCGTAGTTGCAGTTGTTGACAATGTTAAGCATCCTCTTTACAGCAAAATCGTTAAGAGAACTTATAAGTTAAAAGCTCATGATGAGAACAATGAATGCAACATTGGTGATAGAGTTAAAGTTATGGAAACAAGACCTTTATCTAAAGATAAGAGATGGAGACTTGTAGAAATTATTGAAAAGGCAAAATAATTTTTTGCGGTTAGATAGATTGTTCTGAAAGGAGTATTGACATGATCCAACAAGAATCAAGACTTAAAGTTGCAGACAATACTGGTGCAAAAGAATTACTTTGCATTAGAGTATTGGGTGGTTCAACTAGAAGATATGCGAATATTGGTGACATCATTGTTGCTACGGTCAAAGATGCAACACCTGGTGGAGTTGTAAAAAAAGGTGATGTTGTAAAAGCAGTTGTAGTTCGTACTGTTAAAGGCGCTCGTCGTAAAGATGGTTCTTACATTAAGTTTGATGAGAATGCTGCAGTTATCATTAAAGATGACAAGAACCCAAGAGGAACTCGTATTTTCGGACCTGTTGCTAGAGAATTAAGAGAAAAGCAGTTTATGAAAATCGTTTCATTAGCACCAGAAGTATTATAAGGAGGTGT
>JAAVZU010000032.1 GCA_022791815.1 Lachnospiraceae bacterium | reverse complement strand
ATATGATACAGAAATTGCTGGAATTGTAGCAGCATTTCAAAAACCTGTATGTCTTATGCATAACCGTCTTGAAATCCCAAAGGTTGGAAATGATGACTCTTATCCTATAGAAGAGTATTTAGCTTTATTGGAAAAAGAACTACAGGAATCTATAGATATTGCATTAAAGGCAGGTATCAGGAAGGAGCAGCTAATCCTTGACCCAGGAATAGGATTTGCAAAAACTTTAGAGATGAATGTAGATGGAGTGGCTTATGTAGAGCGGTTGAAGAAATTTGGACTCCCTATTTTACTTGGAATTTCCAGAAAATCTATTATTGGTAAATCTTTGAATTTGGAAATGACTGAGAGAGAAGAAGCAACGATTGCCTTAAATGTAATTGGCAGGATGTATGGCTGCCAGATTTTCCGAGTACATAATGTACTTGGTAATGTAAGAGCATTAAGAATGGCAGATGTGGTGTTAAAGGCTCGTAGAACAATAGAATAATTTGAAGAAAGATTTATAAAAAGACAAACTTTAAATGAATGAGAATAAGTCAAAAGGGGGCAACATATGAAAATCTTTACTTTAATAGAAGATACCTGCGGTAATCCAGAATGCAGTTATGAGCATGGATTATCTATTTATGTTGAAACTAAAAAACATAAATTGTTAGTAGACACTGGAGCGACTTCTGCCTTTATAGAAAATGCAGAGAAGTTAGGGGTAGATTTAGGAAAAGTTGATACTGTTATATTAAGTCATGGACATTATGACCATTCAGGGGGAATTTTAGGTTTTTGTGAAGTAAATCATGAAGCACAGATATATATGCAGCAAAAAGCTGTTGAAGATTATTATCATGATGAGAGATATATCGGAATTGACAAGAAAATTTTAGACCTGCCTCAAGTACATTTGTTAAATGGTGATTTTAAAATTGATGAAGAATTATTTCTTTTCACTAATATTACGGGTAGAAGATATTATCCCAAAAGCAATCTGGTATTATCAAAGAAAACAGATGGAAAGCTGGTGCAGGATGTATTTGATCATGAACAATGCCTTGTTATCCGTCAATCATCTCAAACTACTTTGATATCAGGCTGTGCCCATAATGGTATATTAAATATTCTTGACCAGTATCAAGAACTTTTTGGTGATGTTCCTGATAGAGTAATTAGTGGATTTCATTTAATGCAAAAAACAGATTATACAGAGGATGAGATTGAGAATATTTGTAATACTGCCAAGGAATTGAAAAAAATCAAAACGCAATTTTATACAGGTCATTGTACTGGAGATGCAGCTATGAAGCTAATGAAACCCATTATGGGAGAACAATTAATTCAAATACATAGTGGGTGCCAAATTTGATGTGGCATGAAAGAACTTTACATATAGGAATATAAATTTTAGGGATTTTGTAACTGTCTAGAACCAAGAGCGGTTATAGGATTCTTAATATAGGAGAATATGAAAATGTTATGTACAAATAGGCAGAAAAAACAGAATATGGATAAAGTAATTAGTGATAACAAAATAAGATGTAAATGGTGTAACCTTAAAAATCCACTATATATTAAATATCATGACGAGGAATGGGGAATTTCAAATTTTGAGGATAGCTATTTATTTGAAATGTTAATCTTAGAATCCTTCCAAGCTGGTTTATCTTGGGAGTGTGTATTAAATAAAAGAGCATCCTTTAGAACAGCTTATAATAATTTTGATTTAGATAAAGTCTGTAGTTACGATGAAAGAAAAATAGCAGAACTATTATCCGATGAAAAGATTATAAGAAATAAGTTAAAAATAAATGCCAGTATAAATAATGCGAAAGTATTTAAGAAAATTCAACAAGAATATGGTTCTTTTTATAATTATTTAAAGTTTTATATTGGTGATACAATGATTTATGAAATAGAAAGAACAAGTTCTGAGTTATCAGATATTATCTCAAACGATTTAAAAAAGAGGGGAATGAAATTCGTAGGTACTACCATTATATATTCTTATCTACAGGCAATTGGTGTGATATATTCCCATGATAAGGATTGCTTTATGTACAAAAGTGAGTAATACAAATAGAAAAGGAGAAAATTAACTATGAATAAAGAAATGTATAAAGACATAGTTGGAATTTCTGATTTTTTTAATTACTTTCCCAAAGTGCATTGGTGTTATTTTCACGAAGTTTTAGAGTTTAGATGGTATAGGGAATTTGATTATGAAGAATGGTGTGATCGGTTTTGCGTTAATTTAAAAATAAGTGATATGAGGAAAAAAGACATTATTCTTCTTACATTAAAAAATGTATCCAGTGACGGAAGCTGTGAACTTTTAGGATGGATTTCTGGACTTGATATTGTAAATTTAAAATATACAGATACAGGTTATGAACTCCAGTATGAAATATTGGACTTTGAAGATTCCCATATTCATTTCTATTGCGATGAGATAGAGATAAAAGTCATTTCCGTAAATGGAAAAGAAATCAAACAATTCTATACTTAATAAGCATGGATAAATATACCATATATGAATTTGATTTCATTAAAATTATTTGATATAATTAAACTAAGATTATTTAAAACCTTAAACTTAAATAAGAAATCAATCTTATAAGTAATAATAGTTTAGGTATTCTTAATAGGTCTATTGACGATGAACATAAACAGATAATGCTAATAAACGGAGTCTAACTGCGATAGCAGCGTAGCAGTCTGTAATATGTGTCGTGAATAACTGAGATAAAATTAATATAATTATTTAAGGACACCGATGGTGTTCTTGGGATGGCATGTAGGTCAATATAGCTAATATAAGGTAATATTAAAAAAGAAAATAGGAGGATTTTCAATGAGTAAGTCAAAAGTATATTTAATTAGAGAAATTACATCCGAAGCAGTTATGAAATTATATGAGACATTAGGTGTGGAACTGCCTGGAAAGGTAGCAGTAAAACTTCATTCTGGAGAAGTTGGAAACCAAAACTTCATCCGTCCTGCATTCTGGAAACCAATTATTGATAAAGTAAATGGTACGATTGTAGAATGTAATACAGCTTACGAAGGGAAAAGAAATAGTACCGAAAAACATTGGGAAACTATGAAACTTCATGGATGGACAGATATTGCAACTGTTGATATTATGGATGAAGATGGAGAGATAGAACTTCCAATTGAGAATGGCAACAAGATTCATAAAAACTTTGTCGGAGATCATATTAAAAATTACAATTCTATGTTAGTACTTTCCCATTTTAAAGGACATCCAATGGGAGGATTTGGTGGAGCTATAAAGAATCTTTCTATTGGTGTGGCATCTTCTCATGGTAAAGCATACATTCATGGTGCTGGTGTTGAAGAGGAAATTTGGAGTGCAGATCATGATTCCTTTTTAGAATCCATGGCAGATGCAGCATCTTCTGTTATCAAATATTTTGATGGAAACCTTGTATATATAAATGTTATGTGTAATATGTCTGTAGACTGTGACTGTTGTGAAGTAGCAGAAGATCCTTGTATGAAAGACATTGGTGTGCTGGCTTCCCTAGATCCAATTGCTCTGGATCAGGCATGTGTTGATTTGGTATATCAGGCAGAAGATGAGGGAAGGGATCATTTAATTGAACGTATTGAGTCAAGAAATGGAATTCATACTATAGAAGCTGCAGCAAAACTTGGATATGGCAACAGAGAGTATGAATTGATAGAATTGTAATAAATATACAGTCAAGATACTTTCGCGAAGTGAGTTGAAAAAGTAAGTAAAGGTATACTTACATACTAACTCTAAAGAAATGAGGTATGAGATGCACATTCTGGTTATTGATGGACAAGGTGGGAAAATAGGAAAACTGCTCATTGAAGGAGTCAGGGAAAAGCTGCCCAAGGCAGAAATTACAGCTATAGGTACGAATAGCATTGCCACCTCAAATATGCTAAAAGCAGGTCCTGATTATGCTGCAACAGGTACAAATCCAGTAATTGTAGCCTCTGGGACAGCAGATGTAATAGTTGGTCCTATAGGAATTGTCATAGCGGATTCCCTTATTGGTGAAATAACAGCAGATATGGCTGTGGCTGTCGGTAGAAGCAGAGCAAAAAAGGTTTTGATACCACTGAACAAGTGTGATAATATAGTGGCTGGTTTGATGCCGCTCACCATGAATGAGTTGGTGGCAAATGCCATTGAACAAATTGAAATCTGTGGTATGGATTGTGAAAAATAATTATCTTTGCCACCTATAGAGGTGGGAGTCACCACCTATTTGATATAATGTCATGAAGACATGCCTGTACTTATAATAGTACATATATGGCATGTCTTTTCCGTTGCAATGTTACTGTTCACACCTACGGTGCAAACAGTAACGTTACAATCCCCTTATTCATGAGGGGCAGAAGAGTTGATGTGGGCTTGCCCACTTTGTTAGAGGAGGTAGAATAATATGCATATGGCAGATGCATTGGTGTTGCCGGCTGTGGCAGGTGTTATGTCTGCATGCAGCATGGGAGCAGCAGGTTTTTCTGTACGAAAAATAAAAAAAGAAGACGATGAGAAAAAAATTCCCGTAATGGGAGTCATGGGAGCATTTGTATTTGCTGCCCAGATGATAAATTTCACAATTCCAGGAACAGGATCTTCTGGACATCTTTGTGGTGGAATGATGCTTACAGCCTTACTGGGACCTTTTAAAGGATTTCTTACTATGATTGGGGTTTTGCTGATTCAATGTTTGATATTTGCAGATGGGGGGCTTATGGCACTTGGATGTAATGTTTGGAATATGGCGTTTTATGGTTGTTTTCTTGGTGCATTCATTTGGAAATCATTTATGAAAAGTGGTGTAGATAAAAAGAAAATACTAATTGCTTCTCTTATTGGATGTATGGTTACTCTTCAATTTGGAGCATTTTCGGTGGTACTTGAGACTTATGCATCAGGTGTTACAGAATTGCCATTTATGGCATTTCTCTCTTTGATGCAGCCAATCCATTTAGCAATAGGTGCAGTAGAAGGTCTTATTACATCCGTAGTTCTTGTTTTTATTTATCAGACTAGACCAGAGTTATTTTGGGGAATAGGAGATTCTTTAGCGAAAAAGGAATCAAAACATTCTAAAAAAGTAATCCCTATACTTTTGATTACAACTGTTATACTTGCTGGGGGACTTTCATTTTTTGCTTCCTCTAAACCAGATGGGCTGGAATGGTCTATTGAAAAATTGACAGGAAGTACAGAGCTTTCTAATGATGAAACAACAGCAGAAACAATTCAGAACCACACTGCTGTTTTTCCAGATTATGGACTAAAAAACAAGGATATGGCAATTGGTACAAGTATTTCTGGCGTAATTGGTGCTGTTATTGTTTTGGCTTTTTGCATGGGGATTGCATGGGTATTTAGAATATGTATAAAGCAAAAAGACAGAAAGCAGGCTGAAAAAGTTTATGAGCAAAATAGATAATGCGATAATAAAATTATATAAGATTAGTGATGAAGCTTCAAAGGATACATGGATAAATAATATATTTCCACTATTTAAAATGATACTTACCTGTTTTTACATAATTATGGTGACTTCTATTTCAAAATATCAGATGGACATACTTATATCTATGGGAATATATATTATGGTTTTGTTTATAGCTGGCAATATTTCTATAAAAGATTGTTTTTTCAGGCTTAGAATCGTATTACCTCTAGTATGTATTATGGGTATATTTAATATTTTCTTTGACAAAAATGTACTATTTTATGTTGGAGATTTACCTGTTACTGGAGGGATAATAAGTTTTCTTTTACTAATGATAAAGGGGATATTTACTTTACTTGCTGTTTATCTGTTAATTATCACAACTACAATAGAAAAAATATGTACCTCTTTATCGCATATTCATTGTCCAAAGATTATTATAACACTATTTCTTTTGATATATAGATATATAGGGCTTCTTATGGAAGAAACAAACAGAATGCTGCAGGCATACAGACTTCGTGCTCCAGGACAAAAAGGTATAAAAATAAATGTATGGGGAAGTTTTGTTGGGATGCTACTTCTTAGAACCTTTGATCGGGCGGAACGGGTAAATGAAAGTATGAGTTTGAGAGGATTTACTGGAGAATTTAGAAACTGGGACAGATTTTATATTTCATGGAAAGACTGGGCATATTTTCTTATATTTTTAGGGGTGATAGTATTATTTAGGTATTTTCATGTATTTCAGCTTGTAGGGAGAATAATTGACCATTTTATGCCTTTGGCGGGATAGCGGCTGTGTGAATAAAATCTAGGTTATTGTTCATAGTTTCTTATTGAATAGATACATATAGACAACTAGGTGTAAACAGTAGCGAGCATATAAAGGAGAACACCATAAATATGAAGAACATAAACATTGATATTGAAAACATAACTTTTTCCTATGGGGAATCTCTTGTCTTAAATAATATAACTATTCATGCACATGAAGGAGAATCCATAGGGATTATAGGGGAAAATGGGGCAGGAAAATCTACACTTCTAAAACTAATAGTAGGTTTGTATCTGGATTTTTCTGGTGAAATTAAGGTACAAGGTATTCCAGTGAAGAAAAAGAATCTTTCTGAAATTAGAAAAATGATTGGCTATGTATTTCAGGATTCTGACAGCCAGCTTTTTATGTCCACTGCATACGAAGATGTTGCCTTTGCTCCAAGAAATTATGGTTTTTCGGAAGAGGAAGTAGATAAGAGAACAATAGAGGCACTAGAGAGGGTAGGGGCTTTAGGTCTTCGGGATAAACAAATCTATAAAATGTCTGGTGGTGAAAAAAAATTAGTGTCAATAGCAACCATATTGTCCATGACACCGGATATTATTATTATGGATGAACCTTCTGCTGCATTAGATCCAAAGAATAGAAGAAATTTGATAAGGTTAATGAATTCTTTTAATAAGCTAAAAATTATTACATCCCATGATTTGGACTTTATTATGGATACCTGTAACCGGGTTATATTGATAGATAATGGCTCAATTATTAAGGATGGACAGACAAAAGATATACTTCACAATGAGGAATTACTTGAGGCACATGGACTGGAACTTCCATTGTCTTTATACCATAATAGAAAAGGAGATTGAGATGGATTTAGAAACTTTTTTTGCGGAAAATAAAAAATGTGCACTTGCCTTTTCTGGTGGAACGGATTCTGTCTATCTTTTGTATGCAGCAAAAAGTTATGGATGTGATATAAAAGCTTATTATATGCAAAGTCCTTTTCAGCCTGCATTTGAGTTTGAGGATGCAAAAAGGATAGTGAAACAATTAGATATAGATTTGACAGTAATCTCTTATAATATTTTAGAAAATGAGCAGGTGCGAAACAATTCTATAAATAGATGCTATTTTTGTAAAAGAACTATATTTGAAAAAATAATTATGCAGGCAAAAGCAGATGGCTATTCTGTTATACTTGATGGGACAAATGCATCGGATAATGTAAACGATCGCCCAGGAATGAAAGTTTTAATAGAGTTACATGTATTATCACCTCTAAAAATATGTGGAATTACAAAAACAGATGTCCGCAGATTGTCGAAAGAGGCAGGATTATTTACTTATAAAAAACCATCTTATGCATGTCTTGCAACAAGGATCCCTTCAGGACATGAAATTACAGAAGCAGATTTATTAAAAATAGAAAAGTCAGAAGGCATACTTTCCGAAATGGGTTTTCAAAATTTTCGTATCAGAATGTATCGCTATGAAGATGGAGTAGCTTCTCTAGAGACAGAGAAAAGCCAGTGGAAATATGCATACAATAATATGGATAAGATTGAGAAGAGTCTAAGTCAGTGGTTTGATAAAGTTATTTTGGAAAATACATATAGAGATACGGAAATTATTTTGTAATAGGTATATGGAGGTTGAGATGAACGAATCAGAAATTATCACATTGTTAGAGAAAGTCAAGGAAGGGACAATCGATGTTTCGGAGGCGGTCTTAAAATTAAAAATGGAACCATTTGAAGAGTTAGGATATGCAAAAATAGATCACCACAGAGGGGTAAGACAGGGTGTGCAAGAGGTAATCTATGGGCAGAGTAAAACTCCAGAACAGATTAGTGGAATTGTAAACAGTATGCAAAATCGTGGAGCTGCCAATATACTAATTTCCCGAATGAAACCGGAAGCAGCAACTTATCTAAGAGAAAAACTTGGAACTAACATGGAATTGTTTTATGATGAAATATCCCATACTGGTGTTGTCAACTGGGATCGAGATAGAAAATTAGTGGGAAATATAATAATTGCCTCTGGTGGTACAAGTGATATGCCAGTTTGCGAAGAAGCAGCGATAACTGCGGAAGTTCTTGGTAACAAGGTAACCCGTCTGTATGATGTAGGAGTATCGGGGATTCATAGACTTCTTGCACATTCCCAAATTCTTATGGAGGCAAGAGTGATTATTGTTGTTGCGGGTATGGAAGGTGCACTTCCAAGTGTCATAGGCGGATTAACAGATTGTCCAATTATCGCTGTACCAACTAGTGTTGGATATGGAGCTAATTTTGGAGGACTTTCCGCACTTCTTTCCATGCTTAATTCCTGTGCAAGTGGTGTAACTGTTGTAAATATAGATAATGGGTTTGGTGCAGCATATAGTGCTAGTATGATTAATCAGATGAAAGGGATGGGTGAATAAATGAGTAAGACTTTATATTTAGAATGTAATATGGGAGCCGCAGGAGATATGATTACTGCTGCCTTATATGAACTCCTCGATGAGAAGGAAAAAAAAGAATTTTGTCAGGTAATGAACAAGGAAGAGTTGGGAATTTGTGTTGTACCTGAGAAAGTAGAGAAATGCGGAGTACAAGGAACACATATAAAGGTATTGATAGGCGGACAAGAAGAGGAAAGCTGCGAAAAACACATAAAAGAACATAGTCATCATAAGCATCTTCATGCTTCCCTTGCAGAAGTTCATTCTGTTATTGACAGTTACCCTGTAAAGGAATCTGTGAAAAATAGAGCAAAAACTGTTTATAAACAGATTGCAGAAGCAGAAAGCCATGCACATGGGAAATCTGTGTCCGAAATTCATTTTCATGAGGTCGGTATGAAAGATGCAATTGCAGATGTATTAAATACATGTTGGATTGCAGACAAGCTTTCCGTAGATAAGATTATAGTCTCAGATATAAATGTAGGATTTGGAGAAGTCCATTGTGCACATGGAATTTTACCAGTGCCAGCTCCTGCCACAGCTTTTTTATTGCAAGGAGCACCAACTTACCAAGGAGAAATCCGTGGGGAAATGTGTACCCCTACAGGGGCAGCATTATTACAGCATTTAAAAACTAATTTTGGAAAGATGCCAGTTATGAAGGTAGAAAAGATTGGATATGGTATGGGAAAAAAAGATTTTCCACAAGCCAATTGTATTAGGGCTTTCCTTGGCGAAGAATCGGAAAAGTTATCAGATAAAATTGTAGAATTGTCTTGTAATTTAGATGATATGACAGGAGAAGAGATCGCATTTGCTGCAGAAACATTACGGATGGCTGGGGCTTTGGATGTATATACAGAAACAATTGTAATGAAGAAAAACCGACCAGGGGTAAAGCTGGTATGTATTTGTAACTCCATTGATACAGACAGAATGGTACAGATGATTTTAAAAAATACCACTACTTGGGGAATCCGTAGATTAGAATATGACCGTTATATTTTAGAACGTCATGTAGAAACTATAGAGACAGAATATGGATGTGTGACAATAAAAAAAGGGACAGGATATGGAATTACCAAATGGAAACCAGAATACGAAGATATGGCAGCAATAGCAGAAAGTAAGAAGATTTCTATAAAGGAAGTAGAGCAGGCTGTAATCAGGGCATTGTTGTAATTTTGAAATTACATAATATGTTAATAAAGGAAAAATAGTGTATATGAATTAGATCTCATAACCCTCTAAATAAGGTTTATGAGATTTTTTTGTTTATTAAAGACCTAATTATGTTTAATTGGTCAATTGATGATAATTGCAGATAGTGACACTGCCAAGCGGATCCAAGCTGCGGTAGCAGAACTCTGTAATATTGCCGCGAGAAATTAAGAATTTATATAAAAATCTTACATACTTACTTAATTAATATAGTAATATTAGGTAAAAGTATAAAAAATGGCAGAAGAAGAAAGTATTTCCTTGACAATAAAAAAACTCAGTGATAGAATAAATGCATACTAATCATATAAGATAAGTAGGAATTAAGAACACAAAGTATTTTATAAAGGTTTTTAAGATTAAAAGAATTGTTAAAAAACTTTATTTTATACAAAAGAAAATTAATTGAGATTTAAAGAAAGGATAAACTATGAGCAAACATATACATAATCATGAACATACACATTCACACAATGGTAGCCCTGCCAATATCCATTCACATCGTGCCTTAATTGGCTTTGATGAACATGGAATACCTACGGTTGTTGCAAAGGCTGACCATAACGATGATGAAGATCCGCAGGCATTTATCCGTGACTATATGAATGCTGTGTCGGAGTACCGTAAAACATTTCCATCAAAACAGGATGTAATAGATCAAACCCCCGACCCTGCAGTGCGTGAAATGCTTCTTAGGACAGAACAGTTAGGTATTGATACTGCCTTTGATCGTTTTGATAAGCAAAAACCACAATGTAATTTTGGACTTGCCGGAATCTGTTGTAAAATCTGTAATATGGGTCCATGCCGGATTACGGCAAAAGCACCTAAGGGTGTGTGTGGTGCAGATGCCGATCTTATTGTCGCAAGAAATCTTCTTCGTTCTGCTGCTGCAGGCGTAGCACAGCATGGTATGCATGCAAGAGAAGTGATTTTAGCTCTTAAATGGGCAGCAGAAGGCAAACTTGATGTGCCAATTATGGGAAAACAAAAAATCAAAGATACAGCAGAAGCTTTTGGAATAAAGACAAAGAACCGTCCGCTTAAAAAGATTGCATCAGAACTTGCAGATGCCCTTTTAGAGGATCTCTCAAGAACGGTTCCTAATGATTATAGAACTATTCGTGCCTGTGCTCCTTTAGAAAGACAGAAGGTATGGGAAAACTTAGATATTCTTCCTATCAGTGCCTATCATGAAGTTTTCGAGGCATATCACAAAACAGGCTGTGCTACAGATGGTGATTGGAAGAGCATTATGCAGCAATTCTTACGTTGTGGACTTGCTTTCACATTTTCAGGTGTGGTAGGTGCTTCTATTGCAACAGATGCCCTATTTGGTGTAGGTGACAGAGTTACTGCAAAGGTGAATCTTGGGGCATTAAAAAAAGGATATGTAAATATTGCTGTACATGGTCATTTACCTTTACTTGTTAGTGAGATTGTTAAAACAGGTCAGCAGGAGAGGTTTATAGAGCTTGCAAAATCGAAAGGAGCAAAAGGCATTCGTTTTTACGGAATATGTTGTTCTGGGCTTTCTGCAATGTACCGTTATGATGGGGTAATTCCTCTTTCCAATGCAGTTTCTGCAGAGCTTGTTTTAGGTACAGGTGCACTTGATTTGTGGGTAGCTGATGTGCAGGATGTTTTTCCGTCTATTATGGAGGTGGCAAAATGTTTTAAAACTACAGTTGTCACCACTAGTGAATCAGCAAGACTGCCTGGTGCAGAGCGTTTTGAATATGACCATCACCATGCTAACATTGGCGAAACAAAAGCATTAGCAGAAAAAATCGTACTTCGTGCCATTGAAAGTTTTGAGGAAAGAAAGGGAATTCCTGTTTACATACCGCCTTATGAAGCAGATGCAGAAGTTGGTTTCTCGGTAGAATATGTACATAAGAGATTTGGCAGTATGGCACCATTGGCAGAAGCTGTTAAAAGCGGAAAAATTTTGGGTATTGTCAATATGGTTGGATGTAATAACCCAAAGGTTCTTTATGAAAAAGCGATCGTAGATGTAGCAAAGGTTTTGCTTGAAAATAATGTGCTTATTTTATCAAATGGATGTGCATCTTTTCCACTTATGAAACTGGGATATTGTAACACTTCGGCTCTGGAACAAACAGGTGAGAGTCTAAGGGAGTTTTTACAGCCTGATCTTCCTCCTGTCTGGCATGTTGGCGAATGTATCGACAATACCCGTTCCTCTGGAATTTTTGCAGGAATTGCAGGAGAACTTGGAAAGAAAATTTATGAATTACCTTTTGCATTTTCCTCACCAGAATGGGGAAATGAAAAGGGAATCGATGCAGCACTAGGTTTTAGGCTTATGGGTGTAAATTCTTACCATTGTGTAGAAGCACAAATATATGGTTCAAAAAATGTAATTGAATTTTTAAAACATGGCACAAAAGAGCTTTTAGGATCTACTATGAATGTGGATACAGATCCTGTATCACTGGGTCATAAAATTGTTGAAGATATGAAGATAAAAAGAAAACAGTTGGGATGGGATTAAAGTAAAAGTTACTGAAAGGATAAGATTATTATGGAGAAAAGAAAGATATCAAAATATGTAGTGATATTTACAATAACAATACTGGCATTTGCTTTGGCATCCTGCAGTAAGAATGCAGGAAGTTCTACTGTTGGCAAAGGGACTTCCTCAGATACAGTGAAGATAGCATATCTGCCAATTACACATTCTTTGGCAGTTTTAGAAGAAGCAGAAGAACTTAAAAATAGCACAGGCTTAAAGATTGAACTGGTAAAATATGGTTCATGGCCTGAACTTTTAGATGCACTAAATACGGGACAAGTGGATGGTGCAGAGGTACTTATTGAACTTGCCATGAAATCAAAGCAGGAAGGCATAGGAATTAAAGTAGTAGCCTTAGGTCACAAGGATGGAAATGTTATTGTAACCAATAAAAATATAAAGTCTGTAGCGGATCTTAAAGGCAAGAAGTTTGCAATACCTCATCGCCAGTCTTCACACAATATTTTGCTTCATGATGCACTTGCAACAGCTGGTTTAACAACAGATGATTTAGAGGTGGTAGAACTGGCACCAACAGAAATGCCCTCTGCATTAGTAGCAGGTCAAATTGATGGCTACTGCGTAGCTGAGCCATTTGGTGCAAAGGCTGTATCTCTTGATGTAGGGCAGGTGCTTTTAAAATCGGAAGAAATTTGGAAAGATTCCTTATGTTGTGGTTTGGTATTAACAGACACCTTTCTTAACAACAGACCTGATGATGCAAAATCTTTTGTGGAAAATTACAAAACAGCAGGCAAGAATTTAACCACCCAAAAGGCAAAAGAGATTGCTAAAAAGTATTTAAGTGCAGATGATACTGTCCTTGATCTTTCTCTTCAATGGATTTCTTATAATGATCTTGAAATTACAGAGGAGACTTACAATACCCTTTTAGAAAAAGTCAAAAAATATGGTCTTTCTGACAATCCGCCTGCATTTGATGATTTTGTAAAAAACGATTTTTAAATTATAGGACAAAAACTGTAACAGTTTAGCTTCTCGGCTGAACTGTTACCAGAAACTTATGTGCAAAAAAGATGTACAAGATTGGAGAATTGAATGAAGAAACTAATTTCTATAAAAAATGTAATTCTTTCCTTTATATTTATAATAGTTTTGTGGCAAATTGCTTTTTTAACAAGCAATTTCAATAAAGCCTTATTTCCTTCCCCTTACCAAGCACTACAGGCTTTTCTTGAAATGATAAAAGATGGTTCCATTTTTGTTCATATTGGTACAAGTATGTACCGTTTTGGAATAGGATACATAAGTGCTATTATAGTTGCTGTTTTGTTGGGTTTAATACTGGGATGGTTTAAGGGAATCTTCCAATATGTAAATCCACTGGTACAGCTTGTGCGGCCAATTTCACCTATGGCTTGGATGCCTTTTATTGTATTGTGGTTTGGTATTGGTGATACTCCTGCCATTGTTATTATTTTTATTGCGGCATTTTTCCCAGTGTTATTATCCACAGTTTCTGCAGTAGGAGGTATCAATCCTATTTATTTTAAAGTTTCTAAGAACTTTGGTATTAAACAGCCACAAATTATGTGGAAGATAATTTTCCCAGCAGCTTTTCCACAGATTGCCAATGGTATTCATCTCGCACTGGGAACTGCATGGATATTTTTAGTTGCTGGTGAAATGGTAGGGGCCCAGTCAGGTCTTGGATATTTAATTATTGATGCCAGAAATAATCTTCGTGCAGATATCCTTCTTGCCACGATAATTGTAATCGGTTTAATAGGATTATTACTTGATACTCTGCTTAAATGGGCAGAAAAGAAAATTTTAAAAAGCTGGGGAGGTGCTTTGTAATGTATATTGAAGTTAAGGATGCAGTAAAAAAATTTAAGCAAAAGGGAGAAGAATTTACTGCACTCGATCATGTTTCATTAAACATTGAAAAAGGTGAATTTATCTGTCTATTAGGTCCATCAGGGTGTGGAAAAAGTACGTTGCTTAATGCAATTGCAGGATTTGATAGAATATCAGAAGGCTCTATAAAAATTAATGAAGAAGAAGTTACACAGCCCTCCATTCACAACGTTACTATTTTTCAAAATTATGGACTTCTGCCTTGGCGGTCTGTTCTAAAAAATGTGGAATTGGGGCTTGAGGCAAAAAAAATTCCAAAAGAGGAACGAAGGAAAATTGCAGAGAAATATATTGACCTTGTAGGGCTTTCTAATTTTAAAAATTCCCATCCAAACCAGTTGTCTGGAGGAATGCAGCAGCGAGTTTCCATAGCAAGAGCCTTAGCAGTTTCCCCTGATATTATATTTATGGATGAACCTTTTGGAGCACTGGATGCTATAACCAGGATGAAACTTCAGGATGATATTTTAAATATTTCAAAACAAGAAAATAAAACCATTATTTTTGTTACTCATGATATAGAGGAAGCCGTTTTTCTGGCTGATAGAATAGTAGTAATGACACCAAATCCCGGAAGAATTAAAAGTGTGGTTACAGTTCCCCTTGCACATCATCGGGAACGCACAAGTGAGGATTTTCTAATGGTACGAAATAAAATCTTTGAATTGTTTAATATGAAACCAGATGATAATATTGAATATTTTATTTAGATAGATTCGACATATTATATGTTTTTTAAAATAATGATTTTTTTATTTGGTTATTGAAAAAACGTCTCATTACTATTGATATTTGTAAATATGCTTATAAAATAATTGGAGGTTATTGTTAATAATGTATTGGAAAAGGAGAAAATCTGTATAAATTAATTTATACAGATTTTCTTTATTACTTATTTTTTGTATAAAAAGGTATTTTTTTTAATTGTTTCAATAAACATCATATGTAAAATAAAAAACAAACAAATAATAAAATTTTAAAATAAATGTTGCTTTTTAAAAAATATTACTGTATACTGAGTTAGGTGGTGTTAAATATACATAGTTACATATAAGGAGGAATATTGTGAAGAAAATTAAAAATGTTATGAAGCTGTTATTATTTGCAGTAGTATTATTTTCAATGACTACAATTGTAGTCGAAGCTGCATCCTTTTCTTTTGCGTTCCGAGGATGGAGTCAGGTCAAAAGTAAGCAATTTGAATTGAAAAGTGGAAATACATATCAATTTGTTACAACTGGAGAGATTCTGATAGATCCAGCGACAAAAGAACATGATATTACAACATATACTGAATTGTGGTGGGAACGTTGGTATGGAAACAAACAGCTTAATTGTATTTATGAAGATTATAATGGTATAAAAAATACTTCAAAAACAAAATACAAAACAGTGAAAATGAGTCAAATGAAATTTAATCATTATATTGATACTACAAGCGATAAATTTTCTTTAAGAAATAGTGCTGTGTATGCTACAAATGCGTATGGTTTTACAGGCAAAACTACATATAAAAAGAAATAGGCAGAAAATAAATATAAAAGCAAAGCTTTATTATAAATTTACTATGAAACTCAAGTGGTGCAGTGGCTACATGACTGTTTACTATAGGAGCATTTTTATAAAGCTTTGCTTAAGCATATTATATTGATTTTGATTATTCAAAACAAAAAAGGAGTGAGATTTTATGCCATATTTAGCACCCAGCCTGCTTACTAAAGGAACTTTTCTTTTGGGTCTGATTGTGATTGGAAGTCTTTATTTAACAAATAAAATAAATGCTTGGAAAGGTATAGTTATTACTATATTTTTTAGTGCTGTTTTTTTATACTTAGAGGAGAGATTATTGCCTTTTCCATTAGGGTTTTGTGTACGTATACATTTTCGGAATTCTCCCATGGAACAATTTTGTTTAACAAAAGATATTAATTCTTACCTAAAATCATTTTTGTTTGCTGTAATTATTACAATTTGCAGTAAACTATTAATAAAAGGCAGAAAAGGAATACTATTTGCAGTCGTAAGCAATCTTGGAGTATTCGCTTTTATTTTTTGCTTAAATATGGCGTGGAATGGATTTTATCAATTAATAGACATTGTTAATTATTTTGTATACTTTTTTGGAATTATTGTTGCAGCATACATATATAGAAAAATAAATTATTTTTCTGTCTTAGAAAAAAAGATTGCAGAAAAACCAAAAAAGAAAGTGAAATATGGTTTCTAAGTTTATTAAATAGGTGGAAAATATGTTGAAAAATATTTTATTTCTAGGCAGGGAGTGGCGTTCTCTCTGGAAAAACGAACAAAAAGTACTATTTACCATACTGGTTTCTATGTTTTTTTCTTTCTTGACTATTTTAATATTGGCAAGCGTTATGTCAAAGGAAATGGAATCTTTTTTTTATGAGAGCAAGGTGAAATGTCTTTATAAAATCCGAACAGATGGATATAAAGATTTAGAACAAATTTTATATGGAGATGGCTTGCCAAAGATCAAAGAAGTGGGTTTTGACAGTGCTACAGCTATGGGAGCATACGAACAAGAAGAAGAGGAAAAAATGCCCGAGGAAGAAGTGTGGTATTTTGACAAGAAATATGCTTTTTTAAATACTGAAACTCCTATTGTAATAGAAGGGGATTTTTTTGGACAGGATCAACTGGAAGCAGGGGATATGGTTGTAATTATGTCAGAAAAGGCAAAGCAAGATCTTTATCCTTCAAAGAACATAGGAGATGTTGTTTTATTATGGGGAAATCCTTTTCGTTTGCTTGGTGTATGCCAGGGCAATGAAAACAAATGCTATTTTCCAATAAATTGTGTAAAAAATATAAAAACAACAGAAGATCATGGGATTGAACTTACTGCTGCGTATGTTACCTTTGAAAAGACACTAACAGAAGAACAAAAAGAGAATTTAAGCAGCAGATTATCTGTTTATAAAAATGGAACAGAAAAAATTGAATCTGATTTTGAGAAAATGTTATCTGATTACTATATGATTGCGGTAAAATATATTTTTCTAATCTGTGTGGTTTTAACATTTTGTATCATTAATATGATTGTATTGGTTCGGTATTTTATAGGAAAACACCTCTATGATTATGTAGTTTATAAAATCTGCGGAATACAAAATTATCTTTTTGCTGTTCTTATTTATGGGCAGATTTTTATTCTTACATTTTTCGCTTTTATTATGGCAGCATTAGGATGGCAGGGAGTACATCCATACTTATTTTCTATGAATATTGCAAGGGATTTCTCTAATAGGTATGTCTTTTTGATTGCCATAGGTATCCTTATGGCAGAATTTTGTGCTGTATCAGGAAGCGTATGGAAGTTAATTAAGTATTCCCCATTAAACCGAACTTTTTGGAGGAATGTTTAAATGACAAAAAAAATGTATTTCATCTTTTCTCAGCTACATGAGGAAAAAGGGAAAAATATTTTAATTATGATAGAGTTCATGATAGCGATTGTTGCACTTCATATTGTGATATATGAGTTTATAATTTTTTACGATCGCAGTCAAGTGTATGAATCATTAGAATTTGAAAATATGGTTTGTTTTATGGCAGATGAAACAGTGGACATAAGTGTATTAGCAGAAGAAAATCAAATGAGTTGGTGTAGTGAAAATGAAGCTTCCTTTATGGCAAAAAATAAAGATGGAGAATGGATGTTTTCTGTTACACCTTATACTAAGGTACAGGCACAAGAAATGAAATACCCAGTAACAGGAAAATGGTTTGATACTTCAAAAGATAATACACAGGCAGTTATTTCGCCAGAGCTTGCCACAGAGATGGACATAGGGAAAACTTATACAGCATATGAGGAAGAAACCGAACAGAAAATTACATTTGAGGTTGTTGGAATCTTGAAAAAGGACAAAATATTTTATATACCAAATGACAGTTATTCCAATACAATTAGTTATGGAATGGATCGTGAAATTTTTTTATATAGTCAAAATAAATTTCCCAATTATACAATAGACGGAAAAGAGGTATATTTAGCAAAATATCCAACAAAAAGTATTTTAGAAGAATCTATTCAGAATTTAGAGATGAATCCTCATGTGCATTCTATAAGGCTGGTTTCCGAAGCTTGGGAGGAGGATATGAACTATTCTGTGAGTCAAATGACTGTTCCTGCTTTGATTGCGGCAGTTGTTGTTTTTCTTTTAATTATCAATATTATAAGTAATAATTTATTAAGTATTCAAGCAAAAGAGAGATGCTTTGGTATCCTGTTTTTAAATGGGGCTACGCAAAGACAATGTTTTTATATGGAAATTGTGACAGATATGATACCAATTGCAGGCAGTATTATATTGACAGAAATTGTGCTGCATTTTATGGGGCAGAGAGGATTTGGACAATATGTTTCCATAGAGGGTTTTATATGTTCGATGGCAGTATGTTTAATTGTATTAATAGGATCTGTTTATGTAAATATGAAAATATTATATAAAAAAGAAGTGTTAGAAATGATAGAAGGACGGTAGAAAATGATTCAGATTCAAGAATTAAGTAAAAGTTATAATTTAAACAAAAATAACCAGGTAGATGCACTAAAGGAAATTCATCTATCTGTTGAAAAAGGAGAAACCTTAGCTATTGTTGGTCGTTCTGGTGCTGGAAAGTCTACATTGCTTCATATTTTGGGTTGTTTGGAGAAACCAACAAAGGGTACCTATTTTTTAGATGGAAAGAATGTCTTTGATTTAACAGAAAAAGAATTAGCCAAAGTTAGGAACCAGAAAATAGGATTTGTTTTACAGGAATTTGGATTGTTGATGAACCGTACTGTATTTGAAAATGTTACTGTTCCGCTTATGTTTAATAAGAATGTTCCAAGCAGGGATTTAAGAATGAAAGTGGTACAGTCTTTAGAAATGGTAGAGATGGAAGATAAAATAGGATATGATGTAGTAGAATTATCTGGAGGACAGAAACAAAGAGTTGCCATTGCCAGAGCAATTATCAATGATCAAGACATTATCCTTGCCGATGAACCAACTGGGGCTTTAGATACAAAAACTGCACAAAATATTATGGAATTATTTCTGGATTTATCAGCTCAAGGAAAAACTGTAGTGATTGTAACACATGATTTAAAAATTGCACAACAATGTAATCGGATGATTCATATTGATGATGGAAAAATATTGCTTAAATAGATTTTAAAGGTATTGTAAAAATTTTTATTTTAATAAAAAAAGAAGGAAAACGACAATATGAATAAAAACGATAAAATAGCTGCCAAAAAGGCGACTATAAAAATATTAAACGAATATGGAATTAAAAATGATAATGACTTCTACTCCCAAGAATTTGAACAAAGGGCTGAATTATTTGAAAATCTCAAAGCTGGAGTATTAGAAGAATATAATTTAGACGATGATGATATGGATGAAATTCTTGATGAAATTTTGTCATGATAATTTATGGACTTAGTTGTGTTGATTAAATTCATTTAAAATGCTTGCGGACAAAGGATGCTGCAAGCATTGCAAAATACTATTGTTGCATAGGCATATACAAATAGGATAAATATATTTTTATAAGCACAAGGCAGAGATAGATGATAAGAAGTCTATTTCTGCCTTGATTTATAATCTAAAAATATGAATATTTAGAAAAGAAAAGTAATTGATTTGCTTATAGAAAAGTTATAATATAGAAGGGTGATATCTTTTAAAGGAATGATACAACAAGAATAATTTAGGATATATATAACAGGGAGATGAAATCAACAATGACAAAAAAGAAACTTGCATTAGAGATTAT
>JAAVZU010000031.1 GCA_022791815.1 Lachnospiraceae bacterium | reverse complement strand
TATATTTTATGTAACTAAGTGTATGAATATATAATTTATTGAAGTATGCAAATTACGATATCAATTGTAAATGCTAGCAATAACACATATTTTGCTTTTGCCAGTCTAAGCACTTGTAGCTCAGTGGATAGAGCAGTGGCTTCCGAAGCCATGTGTCGGGGGTTCGAGTCCCTTCAGGTGCATTTTTATAAATTAAGGAAGGTTACTATAATATGTATGATACTTATATAGTAGCCTTTTCTTTGTTAGAATATAATTTTTAGCAACGTTACCTTAGATACAATAATGAGTAAGGAGAATATCAATGAAGTTTAAATACAAAAAGATGATTATCGTGATAACTATGTGTACCATGTGTATAGGGATGGTAACCATATCTTTAGTATCACCAGGCAGCAGTGGAAAAGAAAATACAAAACAGGAAAAAACAGATAAGGATAATCTTGCACAGTTTAATGAGGAGGCTAATCTTATAGATGAGGCTGGTGTAGAAGAAAAAAAAGGAGAGTTAGAGGTAAGTAGTGAAAAGGAGTTAAATAATTTGATTGAATCCTATTTGAACTGCCGTTTAACTGGTGATGAAGAGAAACTTAGCGAGATTGTTACAGATATAAATAATATAGATATGGATGAATTGCATAAACTTCGTACATTGATAAAGGAGTATAAAGATGTGGAATGTTATATAGTGGAAACAGAAAAAAAAGGAAACTATATTGTTTACATCTATTATGAGATTTTATTTAATAATGTAGATACTCCAGCACCTGGACTTGACAGAGTTTATGTGATTACTAATTCAGATGGAAGTTTAAAATTGGATTTTGGATTGATTCCACAAGAAGTTAGAAGTCTTATGGAGGAATCAGAAAAGAGTGAAAAAGTCCAGAAAATAATAAATACTGTAAATTATAAGTTAGAAGAGGCAATTAGTAAAGATGAAAAGCTGAGAAGTATTTATGCTAATTTGAATGGCGGAAGTGATGAGGTAGAGAATAATGCAGCAGGAAAAAATCAGGAACAAGGTAGTGCTACAACACAACCTGAAAAGACAACTGAGGTAAATACATCATCAAAACAACCAGTAGAGACAGATGAACCATTAGAAAATACAGAGGCAGTAAGAGAATAGAAAGGTGAAGATATGTGTCAGGAGATGCGTTTGAATAAGTATCTTAGTGATGTAGGTGTTTGTTCAAGAAGAGAAGCAGATCGTTGGATTGAAGCAGGCAGGGTTATGGTAGATGGAATAGTGGCTGTGATGGGACAAAAGATTCAAAGAAGCCAGACAGTTCTTGTGGATGGAAAGCCAGTTAAGAAAGAAGAAGAAAAGGTTTTGCTTGCATTTAATAAACCAAAAGGAATTGTATGTACCACAAGCAAAAAAGATAAAGATAATATTGTGGATTTTATAAATTATAAAACACGTATTTATCCAATTGGCAGACTAGACAAAGATTCAGAGGGATTGATTCTTTTAACAAACCAAGGAGAATTAGTAGATAAAATTTTACGTGGAAGCAATTTTCATGAAAAGGAATATATTGTGACAGTAAATAGAAAGATTACACCAGAGTTTATTCGTGCCATGGGACAAGGGGTTCCAATTTTAGATGTAATAACCAGAGCTTGTGAAATTGAAGCAATAGGGACAAGAACTTTTCGGATTATACTAACACAAGGATTAAACAGACAGATTCGCCGTATGTGTGAATATTTTGATTATCGTGTGGTAGACTTACAAAGAGTAAGAGTCATGAATATTCGTCTAGGAAGATTAAAAACAGGAACTTATCGTAAGATTGTTGGGACAGAATTAAAGGAACTTTTAGAATTATTGGAAAAACGTTAATAGTATTGTATATATTACAATATTATAACGTTTTTTCCATATTCAGATATTGATTTATATTTGGTAGGAGTATATATGAATAGATGTGATATTAGATGTTTGGAAAATGATTAGGGAAAATATTGATTTTTGATATTTAATTTATAAAAGAATAAATTTGAAATGGAGAAGAAAAATGAATAAAGAAAATCAAGAAGTAATGTATAGGATGAAGGAACTTACCAAAGTGTTAAATAAGGCATCTAAGGCTTATTATCAAGATGCTGGTGAAATTATGAGCAACTTTGAGTATGATAAATTGTATGATGAATTAGTAGAGTTAGAGAAAAAGACAGGGATTACTCTGTCCAATAGTCCTACGCAAAAAGTTGGATATGAGGTGCTAAGTGAACTTCCCAAAGAGGCACATGCAACAAAAATGCTGTCTTTAGATAAAACAAAAGAGGTGGCAGAACTACAAGAATGGCTGGGAACAAAGGAAGGTGTGCTTTCCTGGAAGTTGGATGGATTAACTATTGTGTTAACTTATACACAGGGAAAACTGTCAAAAGCAGTTACTAGAGGAAATGGGGAGGTTGGAGAAGTAATTACGAATAATGCAAAAGTTTTTTCCAATGTACCTCTTGAAATTCCTTACTTAGGTGATTTGGTTCTTCGGGGAGAAGCTGTTATCACTTATTCAGAATTTAAAAGGATTAATGAGGAGATTGCAGATGTAGAAGCAAAGTATAAGAATCCACGAAATTTATGTAGTGGTTCAGTAAGACAATTAAACAATAAAATTACTGCCCAAAGAAATGTTCATTTTTTTGCATTTTCTCTTGTAAGTTGTCAAGGAGGAGAGAAGCCAGACTTTAAAAATTCCAGAGAAGAACAGATGATATGGTTGGAAAAACAGGGATTTGAGGTGGTAGAAAGAAAAAAAGTGAATAGAGATAATATAGCAGATGAAGTAACTTGGTTTAGTAAACAGATTACAAAAAATGATTTTCCTTCGGATGGGCTTGTGTTAATATTAGACGATATTTCTTATGGACAAAGTTTGGGAACAACATCAAAATTTCCAAGAGATTCTATTGCTTTTAAATGGCAGGATGAAATTGCAGAATCAAAATTACTTGAGATTGAGTGGAGTGCATCAAGGACAGGTCTTATTAACCCTGTTGCAATTTTTGAACCAGTGGAATTAGAAGGAACTACAGTAAGCAGAGCCAGCCTTCATAACATCAGCATTATGGAAGGATTAGAATTGGGAATTGGAGATACCATAACCATTTATAAAGCAAACATGATTATTCCGCAGATTGCAGAAAATCTAACAAGAAGTGGAAATATGAATTATCCTAAGTACTGTCCAGTTTGTCAGGGGAAGACAATAATAAAACAGGAAAATGATGTAAAAATGCTTATGTGTGATAATCCACAATGTTCTGCAAAGCAAATTAAATTATTTGTACATTTTATGAGCAGGGATGCTATGAATATGGAAGGGTTATCGGAGGCAACTATTGAGAAAATGGTTGGAAATGGATTTATTCGGGATTTGGCAGATTTATTTCATCTTGAGCAGTATAGGGAAGAAATTGTATCTATGGAGGGATTCGGTGAACGGTCATTTGAGAAGATGTTGGCCTCCATTGAAAAAGCAAGGAAAGTAACAATGCCTCAATTTTTATATAGTCTTGGAATTACTAATATAGGTTTATCAAATGCAAAATTAATCTGCAAGGCATATCACAACGATTTGAATGCTATTATGGAAGCTGATTATGATACGCTTGTAGAAATAGATGGGATAGGACCAGTTATTGCGAAATCTTTTCAAGGATTTATGCAAGACGAAGGAAAGAAAAAAATGATAGAAGCTTTGTTAAAAGAAGTAGAAATACAGGTTGAAACAGAAGAATTAGTAGAACAATCAATGGAAAGTCTGCAATTTGTAATAACAGGATCTGTGGAGCGTTTTGCAAACCGAAAAGAATTGAAAGAACATATTGAGGCAAAAGGCGGTAAAGTAACAGGTTCTGTTACATCAAAGACCAATTATTTAATAAACAATGATAATTTGTCTAATTCCACAAAGAATAAAAAGGCGAAAGAACTTGGGATTTCTATTATCACAGAACAAGAATTTTTAGACATGTTTGGTTGATTTTTGGGATCTAACATGGTATATTTTATATAATGAAAATATAAGTGCTTAGTCAAGATTATTCATACTTAATAGGTGAACTGATGCTGTTTGCAGCTCAGAGACACTGCCAAGTGGCTTTAACTGCGACAGCAGTAGTCTGTAATATAATTTGTGAATAATTGAGGTTTAAAATATTATTATGGATTTACTTGACAGACTTAGGATTTATAGGGTAGAGGATATCTGTCTTAATATCAATTGCAAAAGAGTGGTGAGCAAAATGCCTATAAAGGTACAAAGTAATTTGCCAGCAAGGAAAGTATTAGAAAATGAAAATATTTTTACGATGGATGAGAAACGTGCAATTCAACAGGATATCCGTCCATTACAAATAGCCATACTGAATTTAATGCCGCTTAAAGAGGCAACAGAAGTTCAGTTATTAAGAAGTTTATCAAATACACCTTTGCAGGTTGATGTAACATTTTTGACAACTGCCAGTTATGTGGGGAAGAATACGGCAGCGAGTCATTTGGATAAGTTTTATTTAACTTATGAGGAGGTAAAAGATAAGAAGTTTGATGGATTAATGATTACTGGAGCGCCAGTTGAACTTATGGATTTTGAAGAAGTGACCTATTGGGATGAACTAACAAAGATTATGGAGTGGTCTAAATATAATATTACTTCGACTATGCATATTTGCTGGGGAGCACAAGCGGGACTGTATTATCATTACGGAATTCAAAAGAAGATTCTGGATAAGAAGACATTTGGCATATTCCAACACAAGGTAAATGACAGAAAGAATCCATTAGTGAGGGGATTTGATGATTGTTTTTTTGCACCTCATTCCAGGCATACAGAGGTGCCAATAGAACTAATCAGACAGCATAAAGATTTAATTATACTTGCAGAATCAGAAGAAGTAGGAGCATTTCTGGTAATGGAACAAACAGGAAAACAGATATTTTTATTGGGACATCCAGAGTACGATAGGTTTACTTTAGATGAAGAATATAAGAGAGATAGAAATAAAGGCGTAGATATTGCAATTCCTAAGAATTATTATCCAGATGATAATCCAGATAATAAGCCGCTTTTAACTTGGCGGGCTCACGCCAATGCTATATATACCAATTGGTTGAACTACTTTGTGTATCAGGTTACCCCTTATGATTTATGAGAAATATTGTGGTAACATATCATGAACTTTAATATAGGGATTTCCAGTATTCCTATTCAACAGTCAATTTTAATTTATTTCTTTTGTTTAACAAAAGATTCTTTTAAACACAGAAAAGGAGCTGTCGCATTAAGAT
>JAAVZU010000030.1 GCA_022791815.1 Lachnospiraceae bacterium | reverse complement strand
CTGGAAAAAAATTAAGGAGTAAAGGGTTTCTTTTAATAAATCATCATTTAAAGAAAAACAATTACTTAGTTCCTTGTCTGTCTGACCCCATATAGATAAGAACCATAAGAATGGATTCTGGTCAGAAAGATAATTTGATAATTCTCCATTAGAAACAAAAGTAAGTTTTACATCTTTTGCATATATGTAATCTTGTGAATTCTCACGGCCATTCAATTCTAATATATAACTATCAAGATTTTTTGCTAATATTTCTTCTGCTTCTGAAACTTTCATGGTAGATACATCAACACCATTAACTGTAGTATGATAAAAAAAATGACTGGAAAAATAAAAAGTAAATCCCAGATAAATCAGAAATAGAATTCCTATAGGAATAAAAATTGCACATAAAAGAATTTTGTGCAGTGATTTTTTTTTCATATTCATAAATTAACCCCTCACTTACTACATTATGATAAAAAGCACCCCCAGCGGGAATCGAACCTGCAACTAACCCTTAGGAGGGGTTTATTATATCCATTTAACTATGAGGGCATATTGTGTACATACTGTGTAATTATTTATAAATTTATAAGCAATTTTATTATAGATATTTTATAAAGAAAAGTCAATAATTTTGTTAAAATTGTTTAGCAAAATTATAAGTTTATTATAATTTATATTTCAGCATTTTTTTACAAAGTTAAAAATAATTTAGTATGAATTGTAAATAAATTTTATCTATGATTTGATAGGTATATGATATACTGTATTTGTATCAAAGTTGTAAACAAAATGGCAAACTTAGAAAAATATTTCCAACTATT
Organism: Lachnospiraceae bacterium; assembly: GCA_022791815.1. Classification (GTDB taxonomy): domain Bacteria; phylum Bacillota; class Clostridia; order Lachnospirales; family Lachnospiraceae; genus CAG-411. The sequence continues at coordinate 42,542 of JAAVZU010000030.1, read as the reverse complement.
TTATTTATGAATAACATATTGACAAATATTATATATATGTGATACAAATAATGTTCCAAAAGTTGTGTTATGAAGACTTATATTTGTTAAGTGTTTAATTAAGTGATAAAATTTGTTATAGTTTTTAAGTTAATATTTTTTTCATTATGAAAGACCTAGTTATACTTAATAGGAGAATTGATGATGATTATAGATAAGTGGCATGAATAGCATTTCTTACGAACAATAACAGTGACCTATAATATCAGATATAAGTAATAATGAATAAGTAGATAGATAAGGATTGAGAAATAAATGGAAAAGAAAATAACAAGAAAAGAGAATTATTTATATCAATCTTTGCTGGCATACCAGAAGTCTGATTATTATCCTTTTCACATGCCAGGACATAAGAGGAATATTGAAAAACTTCCAAATTGGAATCCGTATGGAATGGATATTACAGAGATTGATGGATTTGATAATTTGCATGATGCAAAAGGTATTCTTTTAGAATCAATGAAAAGAGCAGCAGATTTTCGAGGAGCAGAAGAGTCTTTTTATTTAGTAAATGGAACAACTTGTGGAATATTAGCTGGGATTGCAGCTTGTTGTAATTGTGGGGATGAAATTCTAGCAGGAAGGAATTGTCATAAGGCAGTTTATCATGGGATATCCACATTGGGGTTAGTTCCGAGGTATATTTATCCACAAAGTTATCAAGATTTTCACATTAATTGTGGATATCTTTCTGAAAATATAAGAAAAATGTTGACAACTTTCAAAAATATTAAACTGGTTGTACTTACTTCGCCTACTTATGAAGGTGTTGTTTCAGATATTGAGACAATTGCAAAAATTGTTCATAATCATGGAATTCCGTTAATGGTAGATCAGGCACATGGAGCACATTTTGGAATGCATGAAGATTTTCCTATATCCGCTTTGGAGTGTGGTGCAGATATTGTAGTGGAAAGTGTACACAAAACGCTTCCTTCCTATACACAAACGGCATTACTTCATGTACAAGGAAACATAGTGAAACGAAGGAATCTTAGAAAATATTTGGGAATTTATCAGACATCCAGCCCATCTTATATAATGATGTCTGGAATAGAGTGGTGCCAGAAATATTGTGCCAGTAAAGAAGGGAAAAAAGCATTTGATATTTATATAAAAGAATTATCTGAATTGCGTGAACAATTTACACAATTTAGGTTTGTAAGACTTTTTCAACCTCAAAAAGATGTGGCAGGATGCAAAAATTATGATATTGGAAAATTAGTATTTGGAGTGTCAGATAATTTAATGTCTGGACAAGAATTATATAATAGACTGCTGAAGAAATATCATTTACAATTAGAGATGGCATCACTTCACTATGTAATTGCCATGACTAGTGTGATGGATAAAAAAGAAGGATTTATCCGCTTGATAAAAGCATTAAAGGAAATTGATGAACAACTAAAAGTATTGTATAAAGAAGAGAAGGCAGAACATTCAGACGAAAAAAAGCATAAAGAATATGCTGTAATAGAATTTCCTATAAAAAATAAACAAATATGTATTCCTTTTAAAGCAGAACTATCGAAGGGAGAGTGGATAGATTTTAAAGAAACTTGTGGAAGAATTTCTAAAAGTTATTTATACTTATATCCGCCTGGTATTCCATTTCTAGTGCCAGGGGAGATAATTAGTGAGGAAGTGATTAAATTTACAGAGGAGTGTAAATTAGCAGGACTTGAGATAAAAGGTATGGATAAGGAACAACTGGAGGTAATCGTGAATGAATAAATTGTTTGTGTTAATGGGAAAAAGTGCAACAGGAAAAGATACTATATATAAGAGATTATTAGAGGATGAACGGATTTCATTGAGGACGATAGTTCCTTATACAACACGGCCAATTCGTCATGAAGAAAAAGAGGGAGTGGAATACCATTTTGTTTCCCGTGAGAAATTTGAAGAAATGAAGGCAGATAAATTAGTAATAGAGTCAAGAGACTATCAGACTGTTTATGGGGTATGGAGTTATTTTACTGCTTATGATGGACAATTTTCTGAAGAGAGTGTGGAAGAAAATTATTTGATGATAAATACCTTGAAAGGATATGAACAGATACGGGATTATTTTGGAGAAGATTATGTGGTTCCTTTATATATCTATGTAGAGGATGGTATACGGTTGACAAGAGCATTAAAAAGAGAAAGAAGGCAAAAAGAACCAAAGTATGCAGAGATGTGCCGGAGATATCTCGCTGATGAAGGAGATTTTTCTAGCAAAAAATTAGAGAAAGCAGGTATTAACAAGTTTTATGACAATGAAAATATAGATCGGTGTGTGGAACAAATTGTAAGATGTATTCAAAGTAACTAATGATTGATTTTATTTGCAGTTTGTTCTAAAATATTAAATAAGAAGTGTTTCAAAAAAGTTACGGGAAGTTAAAACATAGGGAGTATATATATGGATTTAAAAATTAACCAGATGCAGCAGGTAAATAATGAGATAGACAAAAAAGGAACTGTACAAAATAGTGATGGTACTTTTAAGTTTACTCTTGCTAGTCAAATTGAAGAGGCAGATTTGCAAGCACGGCTGACTGTTATGATGGAAGAGATTACCCAGCAAGGAAAGAGTCTTGGAAAACGTATGGATATCAGAGACATGAAGCGGTACAGGATGTTAATTCAAGGTTTTATGAATGAGATTATCAGCCGTTCTCATAAGTTTAGTAGAGAGAACTTTCTGGATAAGCGGGGAAGACATCGGGTATATGGTATTGTAAAATTGGTGAACCAGAATCTGGATGAGCTGGCTGCGGAATTGATAAAGGATGAGAAAGATCATTTAATTATTCTTAGCAAAATTGATGAAATATGTGGTCTGCTCTTGGATATTTTAACCTAGGGAAAGGGAAGTGGGGAATTATGAATTTTGATCAGATAGTTGGACATAAAGATATAATAGATTACTTGCAGAAAGGAATAAAAGAGGACAAGCTTTCCCATGCTTATATCCTTGCAGGAGAAAAAGGATACGGAAAAAAAATGATAGCAGGACTTTTTGCAGAAGCATTACAGTGTGAGGAGAAAGGGGACATGCCTTGTGGAAAGTGCAAGTCTTGTATACAGGCAGAAAGCAGAAATCATCCAGATATTCGTTGGGTTACGCATGAAAAGGCAAGTATTGGTGTAGATGATATACGTAATCAGATAAACAATGATATTGGAATTAAGCCATATAGCAGCCCATATAAGATTTACATTATTCCAGAAGGAGAAAAAATGACAGAGCAGGCACAGAATGCTTTGTTAAAGACAATAGAAGAACCACCTCATTATGCAGTGGTTATTTTGCTTACAGAAAACAGTAACCGTTTTTTACAGACAATTTTATCCAGATGTGTTTTGTTACAGTTAAAGCCAGTTTCTCCACCATTAATTAAGAAGTTTCTTATGGAACAACATGGTATACCAGATTATCAGGCAGAACTTAGTGCAAATTTTTCACAAGGAAATGTAGGAAAGGCTCTTCGCTATGCATCAAGTGATGAATTTTCAGAGTTGAAGAAGGATACTCTTCATATTTTGAAACATGTGGATGAAATGAAAACATACGAGATTATGCAGTTTGTAAAAGATCTTTCAGAACGGAAAAAAGATATTTATGATTATCTGGATATTATCCTTTTGTGGTATAGGGATGTATTGCTTTTTAAAGTAACCCGTGATCCAAATGGATTACTATTTGCAGATGAATTACACAGTATTTCTGAGCAGGCAGGAAAGAAAGAATATGAGACAATTGAGAATATTATACAGGCAGTGGAGAAGGCGAAGGTGCGCCTAAAAGCAAATGTAAATTTTGATACTGCTATGGAATTAATGATATTTGTAATGAAAGAAAAATAATATGTAATTGTTTTTGATTTTAACAATTACAATAATATTTATTACAAATATGGTTTGACATTGAATGGAGGCAAATGTGGTAACAATAATTGGTATAAGATTTCGTAAAACTGGGAAGATTTATTATTTTAGTCCAGGGACATTAAAGATAGAAAAACAAGATCATGTCATAGTGGAAACTGCAAGAGGTGTAGAATATGGTACAGTTGTATTGGGACCAAGAGAGATTCCAGAGTCTGAAGTGGTACAGCCACTAAAGACTGTAATCCGTATTGCTACACAAGCTGATGACGAGATAGAAATGAAGAATCATGAAAAGGAAAAGAAAGCTTTTGATATTTGTTTAGAAAAGATTGCGAAGCATAAGCTGGGGATGAAATTGATTGATACAGAGTATACTTTTGATAATAATAAAATTATGTTTTATTTTACAGCAGATGGTAGAATTGATTTTCGTGAACTGGTTAAGGACTTGGCAGCAGTATTTAAAACCCGTATTGAATTAAGACAAATTGGTGTGCGTGATGAAACAAAGATTTTAGGCGGAATTGGCATTTGTGGAAGACCACTTTGTTGTCATACTTATTTATCTGATTTTGTTCCAGTTTCCATCAAAATGGCAAAAGAACAAAATCTGTCCTTAAATCCTACTAAGATTTCTGGAGTATGTGGACGATTGATGTGTTGTCTGAATAATGAAGAAGAAGCTTATGAGGAACTAAACAGCAAACTTCCTAATCTGGGGGATATGGTTACAACTCCTGAGGGTATGAAAGGAAGTGTCCAGAATATAAGTGTTTTGAAACAATTGGTAAAAGTTGTGGTAACTTTGGAAAATGATGAGAAGGAAGTTAGAGAGTACCATGTTGATGACTTGAAGTTTAAGCCAAGGAAAAGACGGGAACAAATAGAGAAGGATAATAAAGAAATAAAGGAATTGGAACGTCTTGAAAAGATGGACAAAACAGAAAAATCTAATTTGGATTAAGGGTTGAATTAATGAAAGTATTATTGTATGAAGAGGAAAGACTGGATGATTTACAGCGAAATGGTTATAAGATTATACAAAATCCAAAGAAATTTTGCTTTGGTATGGATGCTGTGCTATTATCTGGTTTTGCAGCAGTAAAAGAAGGGGAGACGGCACTGGATTTGGGAACTGGAACTGGTATTATTCCTATTCTTTTGGAAACCAAAACATCAGGCAGACAGTTTTTTGCTTTAGAAATACAGGAAGAAAGTGCAGATATGGCAAGAAGAAGTATACAGTTAAATGATTTGCAGGATAAAATTAATGTAGTGACTGGAGATATTAAGGAGGCTTCCAAGATATTTGGTACATCTGTATTTGATGTGGTGACTACGAATCCTCCTTATATGAATAATCAGCATGGATTGAAAAACCCCAATTTGCCAAAAGCAATAGCAAGGCATGAGATACTTTGTTCGTTAGATGATGTGATTCGGGAAGGGGCAAAAGTTTTAAAACCAGGAGGACGGTTTTATATGGTGCATAGACCCTTTCGATTGGCAGAGATTATTCGGGTGTTATCAGAATATAAGCTTGAGCCTAAACGGATGAAATTGGTCTATCCCTTTGTAGATAAAGAACCAAATATGGTTCTTTTGGAAGCTGTTAAAGGTGGAAGACCAATGATAAAAGTAGAGAAACCATTAATTATATACAAAGAACCAGGTGTATATATGGATGAAATCTATGAAATTTATGGATATTAACAGAATCGAAAAAAGATATTTTTATAATAAATTAAAATATGGGGCTGTTGTATTAGGTAAGAAATATTTCCTTAATATGACAGTCCCATTATATTTTAATCTATAAGCAATGCTTGATATACATCCCTTTTTGATATACCTCTGTCTTTGGCAACAGCTTTCATTGCATCTTTCTTTGACATATTGTTATTTAAATAAATTTGCAGATGATCTTTAATGGAAATATCTTCCCATTGTGCTTGTTGCTCCTGAATAATTTCCTGATGGCTTTTCCCTTGAATAACAAGAACATATTCACCCTTTGGTTCATTGACTTTATAGTAAGAAATGGCTTCCTTTAGTGTGGTACGAAAAGTATTTTCATGACGTTTGGTAAGTTCTTTACAAAGGGTTATATCTCTGTTTCCAAGGGTTTCAAAAAGTTCCTGCAGGGTTTTTTGCAGGCGGTGGGGGGCTTCGTATAAAACAATGGTACGAGTCTCTTCTGCTAACTCTTGCCGTATTATAGCACGTTCTTTTTTATCTGTAGGTAAAAATGCTTCAAAGGCAAATCTTCTGGTTGGAAGTGCAGACATGGTAAGTGCTGTAATACAGGCAGCAGGTCCAGGAAGAGAAGTTACTTCTATACCTGCTTCGTATGCCTGACGTACAATTTCTTCACCAGGGTCGGATATACCAGGTGTTCCAGCATCAGTAATTAGGGCAATATTTATACCTTGAAGCATCTTATCAACCAGAACTTTTGCTTTTTCTATTTTGTTAAACTCATGGTAACTAGTCATAGGAACTTTTATATCAAAATGATTTAACAACTTAATACTGTGCCTAGTATCTTCTGCTGCTATTAAATCTACATTCTTTAGGGTATCTAAAACCCGAAGAGTAATATCATCTAAGTTACCAATAGGCGTTGCACATAAAAATAATTTTCCGGTCATAAGTATGTCCTTTCTTTAATGTACATTATATATCATATTTATAGAATTAATATGGAAAACATAAATGCATGTTCTGTAAGCATCATAACGATTGAAGTGTTGATTATAGCACGCTCTTTTAATTAACACTTTTATAGTATCAATTACATGAAAAACGGCACATAAGCTGAGGGGAGGTGCTTATGTGCCTAAAATGAGAGGGAGTATAACAAAATTTATAAATACTATGGGAGTATAGTATTTATAAAGGAAAACTGGCAAATTAAAACTTATAAATCAGCTTCTGTTAATCCAGCAAGCTTTGCTAATTCTCTGATTGATTTTTTAGATATTTTTTTCCCTTGATACTCAATCAATTCTTCTGTTTCTCCTGAGAAAATACAGGTTGGTTCGTATTTTGTCAAAATAATTTGATTTTCTTCAACATAGATTTCTAAAGCATCCTTTTCTGTAACGTCAAGAGTTCTTCTTAACTCGATAGGAAGTGTAATACGACCAAGTTCATCTAACTTTCTTACAATACCTGTTGATTTCATAATTTATCTCCTTTGTATTAGACGTACTAGATACGAGAAATCTCGTATCTCTGTACTTCATGTATATAAAATATCACATTTCGTTAAGTTTTGCAACTTAAATTATTAGTCTCATATAGCACTTTTTTAATATTCTATTTTGTAACACCAATTTTTTTTTCTTTCTATTCAAAATTCATAAGTATAACGCAAAAAACAAGTGAAAAATGTATAATTACTTAATTATAAAAAAGTAAACTTGTAGAAAATATTGGATAATATTGGGTATTTTAACTAAAACACCGTAAAATTTTATAGTATTTTTTGATGATAGATTAAAAAAATCCAATTCAAAATACTCTTTTTTAAAGGCTTGTAACTACACGAAAAGTGAAATTTTTATTGTTTGATCAAGAAAAGAGGTCTTTTGTGCACAGTGTAAAAAAATCTCTAGGAAATTATGTGGATCATAACAGAAATAATAGCATTGTTTATAATTTGTAATAAGTGTATAATAAAAATGTAAATAGTATTAATTGTTCAGAGATTGCATTTATTATAAATTCTGAATAGCTAAAACAGACATGCCTAATACTCAGGCACAAATATGAATGAAAGGAGTAAAAGATGGTAAGATGGAAGAAAAGATTGGCAGGAATTTTATTGTTGATCGTAGTTGTTATTACGGGTTTGATGTTTACAGTTACACGAAATAGTAATGTAGTACAAGCAGCGGAGGTAACTATACATTTTAAATGGTCTGGTGATATACCTCATCTGTATTATGAAAATGTAAATGGATCCAGCGAAACTAATATGAACTATCCAGGAGCACCTATGAAGGATGAGGGAAATGGATGGTATACATACACAATTGCAGATGCAAATAGTGCAGATATTACTTTGAACATTCCGACAAAGGATTACCAGTCTACTAGTACCAAACGGGAAAGTGGTGAATGGTGGTTTGATGGTTTGCACTGGTATACCGAGAATCCAGATGCAGGAACTGCAGTGGCAGAAGATAGTAAAGATATAAAAACTGCTCAAGATGTTCAGAACATTTCTATTAATGAAAAGGAAGTTGTTTCTCTTTCCAATCAGGTAAATGCAGCAGAAAATAAGGTAACAGTTCACTGTTATTCAGAAAATGATGTACCAATTCTTTATTATTGGAATGCAATGCCAGAGGATATAGAAACTGCATGGCCTGGAGTTGAAATGGCAAATGAGAAAGAGAATTGGTATTCTTATGAAATACCAGATGTTTCAAAGGTAAATGTTTTATTTAATATTGGAAGTACACAATCTGAGGATTTGACTGCAAAAGCAGGAGAATGGTGGTATAAAAATGGAAAATGGAGTAAGAAAGATTTAAGTAATACAACCGTGACCCCGCCAGTACCTGGTGATCATAATGATTTTAGAGAAGAAACGATTTATTTTATTATGACAGCACGTTTTTATGATGGAGATTCTTCTAATAATATTCATTGTGATCATGATGCAGATGTTGGAAATGGTGATAGCGATCCAGCATGGAGAGGTGATTTTAAAGGTCTTATAGAGAGGTTAGATTATATCAAAGCTCTAGGTTTTTCTGCTGTATGGATTACTCCAGTTGTAGAAAATGCATCAGGATATGATTTCCATGGATATCATGCAGTAAACTTTGCAAAAGTAGATCCTAGACTGGAATCCGATGGAGCAAGCTATCAGGATTTGATTAATGAAGCGCATAAGCGTGGTATGAAGATTATTCAGGATATCGTATTGCAGCATACCAGTAATTCTGGTGAAGAAGGATTGTTCCCAATGGTAGATAGAGATTATACACTTGATAAAGGTGCAAGTGGTAACTCAGTTACAACTACACCAAAGGATTCTGCAAGAAGTAAACTGAATGAATTTATGAATATTGTAAGTAATGGAAAATTCAATGATTATGATGCAGCACTTAGTGATACAAAGGATGGTCCAAGTTTTCAATATCAGTCAAGGGATCAGTGGATGAAATCAGATGATTTAATTTATCGTAAAAAAGTAGATATTGGCTGGGAAGATTTTACAGTTACAACTGGACAGTTTGCAGGTGACTGTATGGAATTAAATACAGAGCTTCCAACCGTTTATAATTATTTGTTAGATACTTATGGAAATTATATTAATATGGGTGTAGATGCATTCCGTATTGATACTGTAAAACATATTTCAAGATTAACTATGAATGAAGTATTTATACCAGGTTTCTTAGAAAAAGCAAAAGCAGCTGGTAATGATAATTTCTTTATGTATGCAGAGGTTGCTTGTCGTACAAACGAATTTATTAATCATGGTGTACATCAGGTATCCCCATTCTATTATACTTGGAAGGCATCAAAATCATATACATGGAATCATAATTCTACAGATGGTAAAGATAATCTGGAATCTTGCAAACAGGAATACAATGATGGTAAATCTGGCAGTATTGATTATAATAAGTATAACAATGCAAGATTGAATGGAAATGAGTATCATGTCCCAGATCACTCTGAATACTCTGGAATGGGTGTTATTGATTATGGTATGCATTTTTCATTTGAGTACGCAAATAAGGCTTTTGAGACTGGAAAAGCAGAAGATGATTACATGAATGATTCTACATATAATGTTGTTTATGTAGACTCCCATGATTATGGTCCTGGATTGAATGGAAAGAATGATCAGGATGGCAATGACTTGTGGCGTTATGAAGGCGGAACAGAAGCATGGGCTGAAAATATGAACTTAATGTTCACTTTCCGTGGTATACCTTGTATTTATTATGGTAGTGAAGTAGAGTTTAAAGCTGGTCTTAGAATTGATAACTATCATAAGGCATTAGAAGAAACAGGACGTGCTTATTTTGGAGATTATTTGGAAGGTGAAGTAACTGCTACAGATTTCTCTAAATATACAGCAAGTGGAGCTGTTGCAGATACATTGAATAAACCTCTTGCAAAACATCTTCAAAGACTGAATATGATTCGTAGATCTGTTCCAGCTTTACAGAAGGGACAATATTCTACAGAAGATGTGAATGGAGGAATGGCATTTAAACGACGTTACACAGACAGCAATACAGATAGTTTTGTATGTGTGGCAATTACAGATGGAGCAACCTTTAGTAATCTTCCAGGAGGAACTTATACAGATGCAATTACTGGAGATACACAAACTGTTAGCGAAGGAGGAAGTTTAACAATTTCTGCACCAGGAAAAGGCAATATGAGAGTGTATGTATTGGATACTGATCTTACAGATGCACCAGGAAAAGTTGGAGATGCAGGAACTTACTTAAAATAATTAGTAACTGTTCAGAAACATAAATAGTTACAATAATTATACCATAGAAAATCCTCTGATATTTATGGATTTAAACCATAAATGTCAGGGGATTTTTTATAATAGTGCAAACATACAGATTTTTTAGTGGTTTGTAACAATATTTGCAGGTTTTATCAGGAATGTGAATTATAAATCGCAATATAATGAAGAAACTTGGTAATGGTGGGAGTATTTGAGAGGGCAGATATATTAAGTCTGTAGGTGTAAAAATATTTAAGAACATTTCTCCCAAAGCTGTTATTAAAGTTCCAAAAATTAAAAAAGATTTTTACAAAAAATTATTTAAGGGAAAAGGTCAGAAGAAAACAGTAAAGATTAAATAGATTTGTGATTGAATTTTTTCTTGACAAAAAAAGCACATTTTTGATATATTAAATAAGAAAGTGTGAACTTTCAACTATTAATAAAGAAACGCAAACGACACATGTAGTACCAAAAGGGTATGTAAATCTGATTACGGAACGTTTATGACGTGAGTAGTCTACCTTTAGAACTGCATGTGTCTTTTTTTGCGTTAAAATGAAAAAGGAGTGTTTTGATTATGCCAAGAAATCAATTTCAAAGGATGGTATTTGCCTTTCTTACTGTACTTGTCACTGTACATGCTTATGTATTCTATAGTCTTTATGTAGTCAATGGAAGTACATTTATGAGTTTAAACGAAGGAGCAACTGGTGTATTAGATGCCATACATAAGCAGGGTGGTGTTCTTATGTTTGGGCGGATGATGCCAATTTGGGCAGTTATTTTAATTGAATTTGTATGTGCATATTGTTTAGAGGTTATAATGGGAAGTCCATTATCTTTTAAATTAGCATCCAGAGTATTTAATCCGACAAAGAACCATCCAATGCATTTTGAAACAGCTATTATTTGTGCTACGGTTGGCTTGATGTGTCCAGCTATGAGTTTTCTTGCTGCATGGTTCTACTATCCATATTATGAGGGTTTTTGTATTTGGACTTTGTTGGCTAACTGGTTAAAACTAATATGTTTTAACTTCCCATTTGCTTACTTTAGTCAACTATTTTTTATTCAGCCACTTATACGCTCAATATTTAGTTTCTTGTTCCGTAAGGATATTAAGGCTCGTGAAGAGCAGATTCAGAAGAAAGGAAAACAGCGTTCTCATGATGAGATAGAAGCCATCCAAGATATTTTTAATCGTATGGATGAAATTAAGCTGGAAGTAAAAGAAGAAATAATCAAAGAAATGGAGAGATAGGATTATATTCAGGCAAGCAATATTTGGAATGTTACATATGAAGTATAAAATAATATAAGCAGATGAAAAAAAGTTGTGAAAAAAATATTTTTTTGCAACTTTTTTCTGTTGAGAAGTATATTATATGAATGCTTTCAAAGACATAAAAATATATTTTTGTTCCTTTGAAAGCAGGGAGGCAGTGTAAGAAAGTAAATAGATAAAATTATATTAAGAAAGGAAAAAAGAGTAAAGTAATTCATAAGATTAACGGACTTGGACATGTAAATGATATGACTTATTGTTCGGCAAATGGATATATTTATGTTGCTACTGGCGGAGATGATAGTATTAATCCGAAGTATGATGTCCTAGTGTTTGAACTATCGAAAAAAGATTCAGATGGTAGTTATAAAATTGTAGGAAAATATAAAGTTCCACAATTTTCATTAGTTGTTACACTTATGGTTTTATGGTAAAATGCTGTTATATCAAATGGCAGGCATGTGGAATAGAACTATGCCAGCAAAGTCGTTGTCCTATGTATTTGTGCAACGTTTTAGGACATTTGCAAAAAAATGGAGGATTATTTGGAGTGTGACGGAAATGAATAAGATATTAATTATAGAAGATGAGACATCAATCTGTCTGGAATTAGTAGAGCTGTTGGAGAATGAAGGATACCAAGCAGATTACCTGGAATCTTTTGAAAATGCATTAGAGGATATATTAAATGCAAATGCAGATTTGATCCTTCTTGATATTAATATTCCTAGGATGAATGGTGAGATGCTTCTTCGGGAAATCCGCAAGAAGTCAGATGTTCCAATTATTATGGTTACCAGCCGGACTGGAGAAGTGGATGAGGTACTTTGTATGAGTTATGGAGCAGATGATTATATAACCAAGCCATATAACCCAACAATTTTATTACTTCGTATTGCAGCTATATTAAAAAGAATGAGTGGAAATAATAATACTGCAAGTTATAGGGATGCAACCATTAATTTTAGTAAAGGTACTATTTATAAGGAAGATAAAGAACTTGTTCTTACCAAGAACGAAATGATTATTTTCCAACTTTTATTAAACAATCAAAACCGCATTGTTACCAGAGATGAACTTATGACGAATTTGTGGGATAATGATGAATTTGTCAATGATAATGCACTTACAGTAAATATCAGCAGATTACGAGGGAAACTTGCCGAATTTGGATATATAGATGCAATAGAAACCAGAAAGAAACAGGGGTATTGTTTAATATGAAATTAGGAAAATATTTAAAAGATAAATTTGTTACACTGGTTTCTTTTATGCTGTTTATGTTTTTAACATCCATATTATTATGGTTATTTCATTCATCTAAGGAATTGCTTATTATGTATAGTGTTTTGGCTGTTATATTTTTGTTAATTGCTGTAGGATGGGATTTTATCAGGCGGAAAAAATACTATGATAAGTTGTTAAAAAATTTAGAACAGTTAGACAAAAAATATCTAGTTTTGGAAACTATAAAGGAACCAGATTTTTATGAAGGAAAGTTAAATAGCCAGATTATGTATGAAATCAATAAGAATATGGCAGAAAATGTAAAACAATATGAGAAAAATGTAGTAGATTTTAAAGAATATATTGAGATGTGGGTACATGAGGTGAAACTGCCTATATCCAGTTTGCTGCTTATGTGTCACAATAATAAGGGAAGTGTAGAAAAAAAGTATATAAAACAAATTAAACGTTTGGATAATTACACAGAACAAGTGCTTTACTATGTTCGTTCAGAACATGCAGAAAAGGATTACTGCATTAAAGAAGTTCCACTAAAGAAAGTAGTAAGGGATGTAGCACTAAAGAATAAAGATGATTTACTGGAACAAGAAATTGATTTTATAGTAGATGAGATGGAACATAAAGTATCTACAGATTATAAATGGCTGGTCTTTATTTTGAATCAAATTATTAGTAATAGCATGAAATATAAAAGACAGAATGTAACTTCTAAAATTCATTTGTGGGAAGAAGAGATAGGAAACCGTATAATTTTGCATATAAAAGATAACGGAATTGGAATACCAGATCAGGATTTACCAAAAGTTTATAAGAAATCATTTACAGGAGAAAATGGTAGGAAACATGCAAAATCAACAGGAATGGGATTATATATTGTGAAATCCTTATGTGATAGACTGGGGCATGGAATTCTTATAAAATCTGTGGAGGGGGAGTATACAGAGGTAAGTCTTGTTTTTGCAAAGAATGATTGGTATAAGATGTAAAGTTTGGTGTATAGTTAGTTGTATCTCGATTCATATATTTATCCACTTTCTAAAATTAAAGGAATAGAAAAAAACAGGATACTTAGTTATAGTATTATAATAAGTTTTCCCATACCTTACAAAATTGTAATGTTCTGTAACATTAAAAAAGGACACAGGAGTATTTTTCTTGTAGAATAGTGATAGTTGGTTGCACAAAATAAATTAAAAGAATGAGAGTCGTGCAATTAACGAATAATGTTAATAGAAAGAAGATGAAAGAAACATGGAAAACATATTAAAAATTGATCAGATTGAGAAGTATTATGGAAGCAAAGTAAACCTAACGAAAGCCATTGATGACATTTCTTTTCAGGTAGATGAAGGGGAATTTGTAGCAATTATGGGGGCTTCGGGAAGTGGAAAAACGACATTATTAAATTGTATCTCTACTATTGATAGAGTGACTACAGGTCATATTTACGTAGGTGGAGAAGATATTACAAAACTTAAGGGAAATGCATTAAATAAGTTTCGGCGAGAGAAACTTGGTTTTATTTTTCAGGATTTTAATTTGCTTGATACCATGACTGCTTATGAAAATATAGCATTGGCATTGTCTATTCAAAATGTACCAGCAGCAAAAATTGACAGCAAAGTACAAAAAGTTGCAAAGGAACTGGATATAGAAAGTGTACTACAAAAATACCCATATCAAATGTCTGGTGGGCAAAAACAAAGAGTTGCATCTGCAAGGGCAATTATAACAGACCCAAAACTAATCCTTGCAGATGAACCCACAGGAGCGTTGGATTCTAAGGCAGCAAAATTGCTATTGGAGAGATTTGCTTATTTGAATAAGAATTTAAAGGCAACTATCCTCATGGTAACCCATGATTCATTTACAGCAAGTTATGCTGGAAGAATTATTTTTATTAAGGATGGAAGAATCTTTCATGAACTACATCGTGGACAGGATAGCCGAAAGGATTTCTTTGATAAAATTATTGATGTGGTTACATTGCTGGGAGGTGACTTGAACGATGCTCTTTAAGTTGTCTTTTCAAAATATTAAAAAAAGTATAAAGGATTATGCGATTTATTTCTTTACCTTGATTCTTGGAGTAGCTATTTTTTATGTATTTAACTCTATAGAAACCCAGTCTGCCATGTTGGCTGTTTCATCAGATACAAGAGAGATCATTGAATTGTTAACCACAACATTATCTGGAGTAAGCGTGTTTATTGCTTTTGTGTTGGGATTTCTTGTTATTTATGCAAGCAGGTTTTTAATGAAACGAAGAAATAAAGAATTTGGATTGTATCTGGTTCTTGGCATGGGAAAACGAAAAGTATCACTGATTTTATTCTTTGAAACATTATTGATTGGTATCATATCTCTTGTGGTAGGATTGGTGATAGGCGTGGCAGCATCCCAATTAACCAGTGTTTTTGTGGCTAAGATGTTTGAGGCAGATATGACAAAATATCAGTTTATTTTTTCAAAGGATGCTTGTATAAAAACCGTTTTGTATTTTGCAATTATTTATTTGATTGTCATTCTTTTTAACACCTTTAGTATCAACAAGTGTAAATTAATTGATTTATTTCAGGGTGGTAAGAAATCAGAATCTGTAAAAGTAAAAAATTCATGGGTTTGTATTATCGTTTTTGTCATTGCAGTAGCCCTTCTTGGTTCGGCATATTATCATGTGACAGGCGGGTATGAAGATATTCAGAAAATGAATCAGATTTTATGGTATATTGCTATGGGATGCATTGGAACATTTTTAATATTCTGGTCATTGTCAGGGCTGTTGTTAAAAGTGGTATCTTCCATGAAAGGTATTTACTACAAAGGACTAAATAGTTTTACCTTCCGTCAGTTAAGCAGCAGAGTAAACACAAATGTATTTTCTATGACAATTATCTGTCTTATGCTTTTTATTACTATTTGTGTTCTGGGAAGTGGCTTAACTGTAAGAAATTCTATGGTTGCCAATTTAAATGAGTTAGCACCTGCTGATATACAATTTTGCCAATTCTATGAAGATGAAGAGTATACAAAAAAGCAAAAGAATAATATAGATACACCTATATTAGAACTTTATCAGAAGTTTGGTTGTGATTTAAAGTCCTATTTTAAAGAGTATGTACAGTTTTATATGTATGCCACTCCAGAATGTACCATGGGAGATACTTTGGGAAGTGCAATGGAGGAGATTACAAAACAATTTTTATTTTTACAGTATGACACACAAGAGAAAATTATAAAATTGAGTGACTATAATAATCTTGCAAAACTATATGGAAAAGAAACATTCTCAATAAAAGAGGATGAGTATATTGTAGTAGCGGATTTTGATGCTATGGTTACCGTTAGAAATGCTGGGTTGCAGGCAGGAACAAAACTCTCTCTGTTTGGACATAATTTGAAACCGAAATATAAAGAATGCAAAGATGGATTCATTGAAATGTCGGGAGGGCATTTAAACGAGGGGATATTTATAGTACCAGATTCAGTAGTGGATGAATCTTATAGAAATCGCGAATATGTTATTGCAAATTATAACACCAATTCAAAGGATAAAATAGCAAAGATAGAAAAAGAAATAGAATCTATGAAAAATACAAAAGATTATGTAATGCCAGGAACAGATACAAGAACTGAAATTGCGGATGCCAGTATAGGATTAGGTGCAATAGTATCCTTTATTGGTTTGTATATAGGATTGATCTTCTTGATATCAGGAGCATCTATTCTTGCACTAAAAGAACTGTCAGAAAGTGCAGACAATTTAGAACGTTTCCGTATGTTACGTAAGCTGGGAGTGGATGAGAAACAGATGAATCGTGCCTTATTTAGACAAACATCATTTTTCTTTGTATTTCCATTGACTTTAGCCATTATTCACTCCGTTTTTGGAATGAAATTTAGTGTAAAAATCCTGGAAATGTTTGGAAGTGAAATGATGATACCTTCTATTATTATGACCAGTGTAATTTTGTTTGTTATTTATGGCGGGTATTTTGTGATTACTTATTTTAGTGGCAGGAGTATGATAAAAGAATAGTTATTCTTATTAAGAAAGAATCCTTACATCAAATGGAAAAACCATCTGTTCCATAGGAAAATGAACTTTAATGAGATTCTAACAGTATAGGATCTTTTGGAACAGATGGGGCTAATTGGATATATGGTTGGTTCTTTTTGTTTCATGATTTATTAGTTGTATAATATATTGATATTTTAGAAAGTAGGGGAAATAATGAATAGAAAAGGATATATAAAAATTGGTGTGCTACTTGGTGTTATATTGTGTATTAGCATTGTTTGTTCCGTAAAAAAACATAAAAAAGTATACCAGTAATAAATGGTTTGCACATAATAATTTTATTATGTATAATAAATTTGTATGTTTGTGGTGCAGGATGTGATGGCAGCAATTAGGGGTATAAGTTGTAAATAATGAAAAGGATGGATATAGAAGATGTTTGAAGTTTCTAAAAAGCAAAAAAATATGGCATTCATTGTATTTGGAATATATTTCTTTCTTTTGATTTGGCTTATTTTGTTTAAATTTGAAATTCATATTAGTAAGTTGGACACGATCCGAAGTATAAATTTTATTCCATTCCATTATGCAAATGAAATTGGAATAAACTTTCATTTGAAAGAAGTGATTTATAATGTACTTGTTTTTGTTCCATTAGGTGTATATATTCAATTTTTTAAACCTCAATGGTCATTTTTAGTAAAGACGCTCCTGGCTTTTTGTATCAGTTTTATTTTTGAAAGTTTACAGTATATCTTTGCAATAGGAGCAAGTGATATAACAGATATTATTGACAATACATTAGGTGGAATAATAGGGGTATTGCTGGCAAAGATTCTAGGGAAAATTTGTAAAGAGAAATCCATTACTATTATAAATGTAATTGGGCTTATCATTGAAGTAATAGCGTTTGCACTATTTATTGTTTTGTTTATATTGTAGATACCACTTTGCGTAATTTAAGGATAAAATATGAATTTTTATCTATGAGAAATCCACAGGGAATGAATCTTACTATATACTATTTAAAAGTAATGAATATATAGTTTAAAAATTTTATAATTTAAACCATTAATTATTACTTTTATAAAATAAATGTGCTCGGATTTTTGTAAACCGAGCACACTCGATTTCCTATTGACAATACCGCTGTGGTAGTATGTTTTCCAGTGAACGAAAAAATTTTTTATTTATACACAATTCCTTTTCGTTCTGATCCATTTTTTAAAGCAACTGCTATAATCAGTACAAGAACCTCATAGATGCCAAACGTATGCCATACGATTGCACTTCCAAAAATCTTTGGGAGTATCGTGATAATAAGTGAATTCATCACAAGGCTTCGTATAATATTGAGAGTAATCGCCTGTCCAGAACGTTTTGTAGAGTAGAAATATGCAGACATCATGGTGTTGATGCTTCCCACGATAAAGCCCCAACAATATTCCCACATATGGATTGACGTAAACTCAAGCGTTTCTCCACTCGCACCAAACAGCTTGCATAAGAAATGTGGAAAGATGACATAGATTGCTACACAAAGCATGCTTCCTACAACGCTGATGAGCTGTCCCGCACGATAATAATGTTTCAAATCATCATCTTTCTTTGCACCATATGCCTGGCCGAATAAAGGTTGCATACCTTCTGATGCCCCAAAGAATACAGACATGGTAAATGAGGAAAGATATGAAATAATAGCAAACGCATTAATGCCAATATCTCCGAACGCCGCCAGCAATGTACGGTTCATGCAAAGTGTGGTAACAGGTGTGGAGAACTGTGCAATCGCTTCTGGAAGCCCCCTGAAAACAATTTTTTTGAAAAGATTCCCCTGAGGCTTAAACTTCTGAATACGAAGATTTCCCTTTTTCAATACATAGTGTGTTAGAATAACTAATAGACCTACTGTTTGTGAAATTCCGGTTGCAACTGCTGCACCCATGACACCCATCTGCATAGGAAATACAAAGAGCCAGTCAAGGAATATGTTTAATCCTGAACTGATTACGTTTGTAATTGCCACAAGTCCAGGGGAACCGTCATTTCTACAAAAAGATTGTAAGTTTAATGAAAGTGCATTTGGAATGGCAAAAAGTGCATACCAAAATACATATTCTTTGACAAGTGGTAAATAAGTCTCCGAAGCACCTAGCAGTCCACATACTACTCCAGTAAATACAGAGCCACACAACGTAATAAAAATACCTACAATCAAATTCAAGGTAAGTGAGTGCATAAAAGCATTCTGTGCACCTTTTTTGTCACTACGACCAAAACGGATTGCTGTAATAGTGACGCCACCAATACTTGCCATTGCATTTAACGCCTGAGCAAGCAATACAAAGGGCAGTGCAAGATTGACTGCACCAAGTGCCTGACTTCCGGCACCGTTTCCTACAAAAATTCCGTCAATAACGGAAAACAAAAATACACAAGCATTCGATAAGATTGCTGGTCCAACATTCTGAAAGATAATTTTTTTTCTTGAAGTTTCCATAATCCCCTCCATCAATCCTGTCCAAACCAAATATTCACATACGCAGCGACAGCCGGAATTAATGTCTTGATCTCTTTACCAGAAGTATTAATACACAAATGGTAAAATTCCTTTTTGCCCCATTTCTCTTCTGTAAACAACTCCCTGTACGCTGCACGTTCTTTGTCAATTTGCTTCATTTTACGGAATATTTCTTTTTCAGAGAAATGTTCACTTTCATCCGCACGGGTTTCACAGCGTTGTAGCTTAGATAATCTATCTGCATAAACAAAAATATTAAGTGGGTGCATATCCCGACAAAGCACATCGGCACAACGACCAACAATGACGCAATCCCCTTGAAGTGCTAATTGCCGAATCATTTCATGCTGTGCTGCAGCAATTTTTACCGACTGCTGAAGTACAGAAGAATTCGTCATAAGGCGGTGTCCTATGGTAGATGGATAGAACACACGAATGTCCTTTTCCGAAACATGTGAAACATAGTTTTTGTCTAATCCATACCGATTTGCAACCATATCAATAATTTCATGGTCATAACATGGAATACCGAGTGTTTCTGCCAGACGTTTTCCTAGTTCTCGTCCGCCGCTTCCAAATTCCCGGCTTATTGTAATAATTCTCATAATTCTACCTTCCTTTTCAATAAAACTTATCATTTTTATTAGTCATTTTTATAAAACTGTAAAAACTTCTCAATTTCTGTCTGTAGATTGCATATGTATATTTGTGCTAAACTAACATACCATTCCTGAACTGAACTCTCCATCTTCAAAAATGCTTCCCTTTCTTCGTCTTGCAAAGGAACTATATACTGTCTGACAAAAGATTTTCCTTTGTCTGTCATTCTTACATTTTTCTTGCGTGACGGAATAGATGAACGTTCTAAAAATATATAGCCTTTTTGTACAAGACTCTGAATGGCAGAGTTTACCGTTTGTTTAGATACAGATAGTTGTTTGCTAAGTTTTTGCTGGGAGTATTCCTGACTCATATCTACCAATGTATATAACCCCCAAAAAGCACTTTCCCCCTTTCCAAAGCATAAAAATGCCCGGTTATCTTTTCAATAACCGGGCGCACCCGACATCTTCCGTTCGACTGTCAATCATTGCGATGATCTGTCCTCCGATGATACCTTATAATATTCTGTTAATTTTTTCTAATACAGTTGAGGAATTTCAATTTCCTTATTATTCATCCGAAATCGGATAAAAGGTATTATATTCCGAAATCGGATAAAAGTCAAGAGTTTTTAAGTATTTTTCTTTCCTTCAGCATAGTGCAAATACTGGCGTGTGAGACATAAAAGCACAATACTGATTACAGACACAAAATCTTGATAGGGCGAAGTATTGCTCACAATCATATGTCTTGCTACTAGAAAAATGATTGTCTCTATTACATTGTCCGAACTTGGGCGGCACAGCATCCGCAAAAATTCGATCCCAATCACAATCATAAAAATTTTGTCCAGAAACTGTTTGAATGTGTCTGTATTGTCTGTTAGATCATAGAAAATCGTATAATTTTTAAAAACACCAAACAATGCCACGATAATGCCAAACAACACAAGGATTGCAACAATTAGTTCTAAGATTCTGTATATTTTTTGAATAAATTCATCTAATTTTCCCATGTGTACCCCCATAATCAAATTTATACATATCACCTTATTAATCATACTAAACTTCAGTGTGATCTTAATGTCATCCATCTTCCGGTTTTACCCGAAAGTAAAGCTAAAAATGCCCAGTTATTCATGTCTATTGAACACGAAGTTCGATATTACACAAAATAACCGGGTGCATTCGACACCTTCCGTTTGATGGTCGATTATTGCAATAATCCATCCTTCGATAATATCTTATATTATTTTGTTAATTTCTTTCTCCAATATATCTATATGTTTCTGTGTGATTACCAATAGTGCATTTCGTTCCTGCTCATTCAAACGAAGAAATGATTGTTCCTCCGCATGAATAAGAGGAATAATTTTCTCCTTTACAAGTTGTTCTCCTGTCCCTGTAAAAAAGAATTGTTTATTCTTCCTACTGTTTGGTGCCAATTCCATTGTAATAAGTCCCTGCTTTTCCAAAGATTTTAATGCAGAATTGATTGTCTGCGGTGCAAATAACCATGCCTCACACAATTCTGTCTGGGTACAGGGTCCTCCCTTCTCATACAGAGAATACATCAGCCAGAAAGCTGCATCAGATATTCCGGCATCTTTGGCATAATTGTGGTAGAGAACATTCATCCTTTTGTGTGCCCGATTAAATGCCGCCAGCACTAATATGATTGGTGTTTCCATTTCGTCCTCCTTTTATCTGAAATCGGATGTAATTTATATTAATCCGATTTCGGATAAGAGTCAAGAGATTTTTTGAAAAAACTACATATTTTCTTCCACAATATTGCTTTCGTGTATTGTGTCATTCTTATTGTTACATAAACCGCAACCAGCAGCTCGGTAATCGGCATAGCGTACCAAATTGCATTCGATCCAATTATGGCTGGAATAATGCAAATTAAGATCCCACTGATCACAGCCCCTCTAGAGACAGACACAACAAAAGAAGTTTTTGGTTGCATCAATGCTTGAAAGTAATAGGTTGAAAAAATATTAAACGGAAGCAGTAGGAAGGAAATACCATAACTGCGAATAATACTAGGAGCAATAGTTAATATTTCGTCTGTCGGTGTCATAAAAATACGCACGAAAAGATTTGGAACAAATATCGCAAGAGCAGTCCAGATTAATCCAAATACTGCTGCCGTCCCTAATGCATATTTTAAAATCTGTGCAATACGTTCTCCTTTTCCCGCACCATAATTCGTGGAAATCATCGGCTGAGAAGCCTGTCCGATACTATAAGCACAGCATTGGACAAAAGTGCTGATATTGATGATAATACCATAGATTGACAACGCATCTGTTCCCAGATATTTTAAAATCTGTCTGTTGAACAGCATCGTAAGAATTCCCATAGCTACATCAATAAAAAAGGTGGAAAATCCGGTTACGCAAATGGATTTCAGCATAGAAAACAGATTCATAGGTTTCACAAACCTGAGAGTATTCTTTTTGCTCCGAAAATGAGTCAGCATTACCAACAGGGAAAATATAGATCCCATAGCAGTAGCAAGACCTGCCCCCATAATTCCCATATTCAAAACAAAAACAAAGAAATAGTCTCCAAATACATTGAAGATTCCACCAAATAAAACAGCTTTCGTAGCCAGAGCCGGATTTCCATCGTTACGCAAAAAGGCTGCCATGAGCTGTGTAAAAAGGAAACTTGGTACTACAAATTTTACAGGAAACAGATACCGTCTTGCTAGAGGAAGTAATGTTTTCTCTGCCCCAAACAGAAACAATAATTCACGATCAAAAAAGATAACCGCCAGCCATGTAATAACTGCTAAAATCATAACACCTATTATTGCAGCAGTAAAATACTCATTAGACTTTTTCTGATTTTGTTCAGATTCCCCTCGTAATGTGCTAAAAAGTACAGAACCTCCAATTCCCATAAGTAGCCCCAAACTATAAATAATATTCCAAACAGGGCTGACTATAGCCAAAGCCGCTGTTCCTTCTGGGCCCTGATATTGTCCTACCATAGCCATATCCACTACACCATAGATAGAAGAAATCAGCGCACTTCCAAATGCAGCAGTCAGATACTTAAAATACATTGGTTTAATTTTACTTGTAAGAAAATCCATATAAGTTCACTTCCTCCGCTAAATGTATATTATCTTCCCCGCAAAACAAAAGCTGGATAAGGAACAGACGTTTTGGTCCGTGCCTTATCCAGCCTATTATCTCTAAATGAATAATATGCCCTCCGAGCAAGCGATTGTATTATATAAAAAGATTGCATAATTGTCAAGTCTATAAATCAAAAAATTCAGAGCAGGGAATGTCACCCAAACATCCCTACTCATGGAAATATCTTGGAAGCATTGATAATAATATGTATTGGTATCTTTATTAGATTGGAAATAGAAAAATAATTATATTAAGATCTATTTTTCTAGACAAATAGAATCTTTTTGGATTATGCTTTTGTGTAGGAGGGGGGTATCTATGTCAAAATTAGATGCAGAGGTTTTGAAATATCTGACATCTACTTTGCTTGGTGAGGTGGATGGTTTATCATTTGAAGGCATGGCATTTGGCTGCAGCACTATATCTGTGCAGAATAAAGAGGGAGGTTACTACTTTGGAAGAAATTTTGACTGGAATACTTGTGATGCAATGGTAGTAGCTTGTTATCCAGAAAATGAATATGCTTCAATTTCTACTGTAAATATGGATTTTGTAAGACAAGGAGCAGGTTTGGCATCTAACTTTATGGGTGAGAAATCACTAAAGATTGCATCTTTGTATGTTCCACTAGATGGAATGAATGAAAAAGGGTTATGTGTTTCTGTTAATATGATCGAAGACTCCGATATAATTTCTTAAAATTCAGATAAACCGGACATTACTACTACCACTGCCATTCGTTTGTTG
Source organism: Lachnospiraceae bacterium (assembly GCA_022791815.1). GTDB lineage: Bacteria > Bacillota > Clostridia > Lachnospirales > Lachnospiraceae > CAG-411. Next base: position 18,546 of record JAAVZU010000030.1, on the reverse strand, counting down.
TTAAATAGGGCATCTACTGTGGAGGAGGCAGTTGAACTATTAAAACAATATAATTTTTATGCCATGGGTTATTCTGGCTCTGGTAAATCCACACTTTTATATATGATCAGTGGTATGGATCAGGTAACAGATGGGGAAGTTAATTATAATGGTAAGAATCTGTCCGAATTATCAGAAAAGAAATTAACTACTCTTCGTGGAGATGCATTTAACTTTGTATTTCAGAACATGCATCTTGTCAGTAACCTGACTCTTTACGAAGATATTCTTATGGCAGGTCTGGTAAACCATTCTATGTCGGAAGCCAAAGCAAAAGAACATACAGATAAATTATTGAAACAAATGAATCTTATCTATGTAAAAGATCATCTTCTATCAGAGGTTTCTGGTGGAGAAGCCCAGCGAGCAGCAGTAGCCAGAGCAGTAATTGGAAACTCCGCAATGTTATTTTCAGATGAACCAATGGGTGCATTAAATAGGGCGAATACAGAGGAAGTGCTAAATCTTTTCACTAATTTATATAAAGAAGGACAAATTATTTTACTTGTTAGCCATGATAAGAAAGCCGTTTTAAGAGGAAACAGTATTCTATATATAGAAGATTGGTGTTAGTATATAACTGCAGACACTAAAAGTTGAACACCCTATAATAAAATGAAAAAAGCAAAGGAGTTGTTTAACATGGCAAAAAATCAAAAAAAGTATATCCCGAATTTTAAACAGCAGATTGTTGACCTTTACGGCAATGGAGATTACTCAATCTCTCAACTGGAAAGCGAATATGGCGTAGTGAAATCCAAAGTCTCTGAAAATGAGACAATCTCCCTAAAAGAATATAAAGATCTGAAAAAGAAAATGAGAGAACTTGAAATTGAGAATGAAATATTAAAAAAATTACCGCCGTATTCGCAAAAGATCAATAAAGGAATACATGCTATTTATAAAAAATTATCTGCATTTATATACTATAACGCCACTTTACAACTTTTTGAAATAAAAGATGCCACATAAGGCACTTTCCATGTATAATAAATTTGCTACAATAAATCAACAAAGGAGTGACCTCATACGGCAAATATATTATACAACGAAAAGAACATAATTGGTAGACTGTTTCAATATTTTCAAATATATCTTTTTGAATTTTCTACACCGACAATGGAAAGTTTATTTTTATTTGTTTTAAACTATGCTGGCAATGCAGATTATTCCAGAAAGCTTGCACAGCAAACCGGTATTTTTATGCATTAATGATACGATGATTGCTAAATTTGGTCAAAAATTCGAAAATGTTTCAAAATTAGAACTTGCCGCTGACATGGTACGTACTGTTATGCCTGAATTGGAGCAGAAACATCAGGTATTGCTCCTATTTGACAGCTGGTATGCCAAAAAGATTCTTGTCTGTCTTGCTGATGAATATAAAAATTTAGGCATCATCTGTAATGCCAGGTATGATTCTGTCATTTATGCTCTTCCTCCAGATCCAACAGGAAAAAGAGGAAGATCTGCAAAATATGGGAAACGCCTTTCAATCATAGAAGATTTTTCTCTTTAACAGAAAAGAACGGAGATTATTATGTTGGTGTTTGTAGAGTACTTACCAATATATTTGGGGACAGATGTGTCCACAAATATGTGACAGCGGACAATAAAACAACAAAAACAAAAAGGCTTTTCTTTAGTACAATTGTACCAGAAGCCATTCGTATGGCATGTGCATGGCAGGAAAAGGCGCCACTTAAACAAACTGGTAAGGGGCAGATGCAGTACTTGTCTTTGTTTGCGTACTCATTCCGCTAGAATATTGAAGTGAGCTATTATGAACAGAAAACTTTCTGGTCTCTCTGTTCTTACATGATATGTAGCAAAAAGGTCATTGAAACAATGGTCAATCTGATTAACATTTCGTATTGTGCAATGAGAATCCTGCCTTACAGGGATGAAACATTCTTAAAATACAAGAACACCAATGTAGAAGAGTTTCGTTTCGCATTGATCCAGCAGATAAACTAGAAGGTAATTTTTCCATTTTTGTAGAAAATGTTGAAATTACAATAAAATCAAATGCTCTTGTAAAGAAGCTGAAATCGGTGCTCTTGTCATTTGGCTATCACGGATAAAGTTGTAAAGTAGTGTTAGTACTAACTAAGCTGAAGAAATTTCCTTATTTCATTTGTACTAGAAATTGATATAGTACAAATGAAAATTAAGGGCTGGACACAAACTATTCTCTGGAGTTAAGATTGATGGTGGCGGAAAGAGGGAGTAATGTAAAAGAGCAAATGGTTAATTTATTCAATTCTTTAATAAATAGCAATATAATAAATATATAGTAAACAGTAAAGGTGGATCTTGATGTATTGGATAATAGACTAATTTCTAAAGCAAAGTTGGAACAAAATAATCCCCCCAAAGTAAATTTGGAGCAGTTAAAGTTAGGAAGATATGTTAAGGCTAAAATCACCATAGTTCTTATATTGAATAAGGTAAATTGTATATGTTTTACCTGCAGTAAGTTCAGCAGTGATTTCATCGTTATTTTCAAGTCCATAAGTTCCACTGATTTCATAATCAAGAGAATCATGAACATATAATTTAACCTTAAAATCACTCAGCATATCTTGAAGTAACATAGTATACTCTCCTGATATGGAAGGGGTGTAAGTATAAATAATCTGTTGATCTGTGTAAGCAATATTACCAGAGATTTTTGTTTTGCCTGATATATCTATAGTGGCTCGTTGCTTTCCAATTGACAGGATGTAGGAGCCAGAATTTTCATATTGGATGATTTTAATGGTATATGTTTCACCAGCAGTCAAATCAACAGTTGTTCCCTCATAATTTCCTAATCCATAACTTCCGCCAATCTCATAGTCAAGTGAATCATAGACATAGAGTTTGAGTTTAAAGCCACTAATTATTTCGGATAGTTCAAATCGGTAAATTCCGCTGATAGAAGGAACAAAAGTATAGTTATTCTGTTGTTCTGTATATTCAATATAATCGTTGATAACCTCAAAATTAGTAATATCAATAGAGTTTTTCGGCTGGGCAATATTAAGTGTATAATTTCCCGTATTTGAATAATTCATAACCTTAATAGTATAGTTGTTTTTCTTCTCAAGTTCACATGTAATGCCTTCATTATTTCCAAGCCCATAGGTTCCGCCGATTTCGTTTCCAGCGGAATCATATACATATACTTTGACTTCAAAACCGTTAACCATGTCACTCATATAGAATCGATATAAGCCACTTATTGATGTTGCTAATTCGTAGGAATCTGTCTGTTTTTCGCTATTAATAGTGCCACTATATGTAATAAAATTAACTTTTTTGGCTGTATATGCAGTATCTTTTAAATGTTTTTCTGAGTCTAATGGGGTTGCTGTAGTTGATGCTTCATTATCTGGGTCTATTTCGCCACACCGTGAACAAATCCCTTTAATAAAGTCGTGACCCAGAGCATCTGTGTAATCATCTTCATAAGTGCTTTTACATCTGTTGCAGATATAAGTAGTAAACCCAGATTCATCACAAGAAGGATCTTTAATAATCTCTGCATAGTCATGTCCTAGTGGCTCAATAGGAAAAGATTCTTTGCTTAATTCTTCGCCACACTCACAAAAAGATACTAATTCATAACTTCCGGCATCTGTGCAAGTTGCATCCATAATATTTTCTTTTTCTGATGAAACAATTTTATGTTTGTGAGAAGGCGTTTTTGGGTTTCCTATAAAGTCTACAAAATATGATCCACCAAATCCAATCGCTGCCACTAACCCTGAACATACGACAGCTCTTGTAAGTCTGTTATTTCCTGATCCTAAATAGGTCAAGAAAAAAATTAATGCCATAATCCCAATAATAGCGATTGTTTTAAACATAAATTTACCGAGATAAATCTATCTCGATTTCCTCCCTCCCTGTAGCCTTAATTACTTTTTATCGAAATGAAAAAGTAATTAAGGCTACTATTTATAAGTACTGTAGTTAATCTGTTTAATTGCATTCTTTACATTAGAAATATGTAAGTTTTTATTTATTATTATACATAATTTTAAAATAGTTTCAAGCGATTTTCTCATGTTTGAATTGAAAAAATAGAATCTTTCAATATAACTATATCGATGAAAAGACAGAAATAAAGTTTTTCGGCACATTCAGTGTGATTGAGAGCCTTTATTTTTTGGTAGCAATGTGTACATCTGTTAAAATGAGGATCTGTTTTTGAACCCTCCTCATAGATATTTGAACAATTTTTTTCTTATGAAAAAAATGATATACAATTTTCAGAGGCATTTGTAATAAGTGTTATAAGGAGGCATATATGAAATTATAGCAGCTAAAATCTATGATAACAACACAAGAAAATGGTTCAATTACAGAAGTGGTAAAGAGTTTGTATATTTCCCAGTACAGTCTTTCTGGTGCGATTAAAGATGTCGAAAAGGAAGTGTAAATAATAATTTTTAACCATTGCCGGGCAGGCGTGGCATTAACAATGGAAGGCTTGGAATTTTTAGGATATGTAAAGCAGGTAGTACAGCAAATGGGGTTTTTAGAATCAAGGTACATTAACGATTTGCCAGAAAAACAACGGTTTTGTGTATCTTCTCAACATTATACTTTTGGGGCAAATGCTTTTGTAGAATTAGTACAACAGTTTGGTCAGGAGCGGTATGAATTTATTTTAAATGAAACACAAATACATCAAATTATTAAAGATGTTCGAAATCGCATTAGTGACTTGGGAATTTTCTGCTTAGTAAAACTAATGAAAGTGTACTTATCAAAATTTTTGAGAAAAGCAGATTTGAATTTTATGAGTAATTTACAGCAAAATCCCATGTATTTTTGAGAAGGGAACACTCATTGGTAAAAAGGGAAAAGATTAAGTTAGAAGATTTGAAGCAATATTCAAGACTTAGTTTTGTTTAGGGAACCTATGAATCTTTTAATTTTGATGTAAAAGTTAAAATGATATATGACGGGAAAGAGGGAGACATCATTAATCAATATGTGGTATTCACCAAAGTATATAGCGAACAGATAGCCACATATGGCAGAACCAGAAGAGCGATTTTAGAATCCATTCGAATCTGTAAAGATAAGAATGTACTGAAAGAGTATCTGGAAGGCAGGGAAAAGGAGGTTGTGGACATTATGATGGTATTATATGATGAACAGGAAGTAATGCGTTCTTATATTGAAAGTGAAATTTATGAAGCAAGAATTGAAATAGCAAATGAAATAGAAACTGAACTACCAACCAAAATGGCAACTGAATTAGCAACGGAAATGTTAAAGAATAATGAACCGTTAGAAAAGATAATGAGGTATACCAAATTATCTAAAGAGGAAATTAAAAAATTAGCAGAACTATAGTTAGTATAATTATTTGAAACTAAATAATATCCAAGAGGATATGGAAAGCAGGAAATCTTATGAACAAGGTATCCTGCTTTTTGTTTGCCCAGCATGTGCACAGATGCGTAAGGAAAGTTGTATCTTGGTTAATTCTGATTTCTCCAGTTCTTAGGAGAAACCCCATAGGTATTTTTAAATGTTCTGGAAAAGTGCAGTTGGTTGGGATAACCAACTGCATTACCTATATCTGCAATAGAAAGTTTAGTCATTTTTAATAATTCAGTAGCTTTCATCATGCGGTAACTAATTAAAAATTCTTGTGGCGTTTTTCCTACAGATTCATGGAAAATTTTTCCAAAATAACTACGATTGATACCGCAATGACCTGCAATATCTTCAATAGATATTTCATAAGGGAAGTTTTGTTCAATATAGTTAATCGCTTCTTGAATATAATAATCACTCATTTTACTGGTTTTTTTAAGTCGAATGCTAGATACAGAACGGGTTAGTGCATCTAAAAAAATATACAAATGACCAATTAAATGAAAGGGTGTTTCATTAGAATGATTTGCAATATAGAGCATTTCATTCATCATCAATTCTCTAAATTCTTTTGATGAGGCATGATAAATTGGTTGATCTTGAGAGAATCCTGCAATATCTAACATTTCCTTTACCCGTAGTCCATCAAATTCTATCCACACATATTCCCAAGGAGTCACTTCATCAGCGACATAGGTACTGATTTGTCCAGGAAATAACAAAAATCCCTGCCCGCTTCGGATATGATAAGTTTTTGTTTCGCCTTTTTTATTGTTAGCCATAAGAGTTCCAGTACCAGAAATTATATAATGAAACAGATAGTGGTTACGGGCAGCCGGACCATACATGTGGGCAGGATCACAACGCTCCCAGCCATATTGGAATAAGCCTAAATCAATAAATGTTTCATTAGGGAATATAGAAAATAACATATCGTGCATAAGACACCTCCTAATTCTACTATATACCAAAATGCTAGGTGGGCGCAATATAAAAACAAAAAAGTAGCACTTTGGCATAAAAGTACAATAATGGTGATATTTTGTGTCGCATTTGGGTATGTTATAATAAATCTACACAAAGCAATTAACTTTCATTTATGGTGGTGTCTGCATTAGTAGGCATGAAGGATTACTATTAAGAAAGGGGTAATGTATAAATGCTAAGAAAAAAGAAGAAGATTTTATTTGCAATATCCTTGCTGCTTGGAGGTTTTTCTTTAGCAGGTTGTGGTAATAATAAGGTGGATCATGGAAAAACGGTTATTGAATTAGTACATTATAAACCAGAAGCTGTAAGCTATTTTGAGGAGGTGGAGAAGAAATTTAATGAGTCCCATAATGACATAGAGCTTAAAATATCTTCTCCTAATGATGCAATGACAGTGTTGAAAACACGTTTTATCAGAGAAGATAACCCTGACATTATTGGTATTGGTGGTGAATATAACTACTCAAATTTTATTGATGCAGATATGCTGATGGACATTTCAGATTTTGATGGGTTAAAGGAGATTAAACAAAATTATTTGGATATAAATGAAAACTTGGAATTTGTCCCAACAGAAGGAACATTTGGCGTACCATATATGGCAAATGCGGCTGGAATTTTATATAACAAGGATATGTTTGAAGAACATGGCTGGCAGATTCCAAAAACATGGGATGAATTACTTACACTTTGTGAGGATATTAAGGTAGCAGGAGAATTACCATTTTATATGGGATATAAGGATACATGGACATGTATTTCTCCTTGGAACAGTGCCGCATCATCCTTAACGGAAGCTACTGTATGTAAAGATGTCAACAAGGGAATAACAACATTTTCTAAGCAATATAGGACTGTAGCAGAGCAAATGAAAACATTATTGCAATATGGACCAAAGGATTTTGTAGCATATTCTTATAATGATGCATGTACAGCCTTTGCACGGGGAGAATCCGCCATGTTTATGATTGGAAGCTATGCAGTACCTCAAATAAAATCTGTAAACCCAGACTTAAATATTGATTCGTTTGTGTATCCAGCATCTAACAATCCAGAGGATAATATTTTAACATCAGGAATTGATTTGCAATTTAGTGTTATGAAGGATTGTGAAAATAAGGAGGCTGCCTATGAAGTATTAAGATTCCTTTTGGAAGATGAGAACGTACAGGCATATATGGATAACCAGAATGCAATTCCATGTAAGGAAGGAACATTTACTTTGGCAACAATGCTTAATGGTATGAAAGAGTATATTGAAGAAGGAAAAGTGACAGATTTCCAGGATCATTTTTATCCTTCAGAGATGGCAGTAGATGCATTAATTCAAACATATCTGTTAGATGGGGATATAGATAAATTTCTTAAAAAGTTTGATGAGGAATGGTTAAGATACAATAGGGATTTAATTGAAAAGGTTCAAAAATATGAGGCAGAGCATTAGTGAAAGGGGGAAGCAACATGCAGGAGAGCAAAACTGTAGAAATGAAACTAAAAAGAAAGAAAAGAAAAAAGATTCATATGAATGAAAGAAACCGTACATTTTTACTTATAACAATACCAATTGTAGCTTTGTTTTTTATTTTTAATACCTTGCCTCTGATACAAGGTGTAATCTATAGTTTTACCAATTTTAGGGGATTTGGAAGTTATGACTGGATAGGGTTAAGAAACTATGTAGATTTATTTCATGATGCCAGAGTGGGATCTTCCTATATTTTTACATTTAAGCTGGCAGTAGTCACTACAATTATTGTAAATGTATTAAGTTTATTGTTGGCAATGGCATTAAATAGCAAAATTAAATTTAAAAGTACCCTTCGTGGGTTATACTTTTTACCAAATGTGTTAGGTGGTTTGGTAGTCGGATATATTTTTAATTACTTTTTTACTTATATTCTTCCAGAATTTGTAAAAATGCTTGGGTTTGAGGGAAATAGTATGCTTGCAAATTCCAAAACAGCATGGCTTGCGATTGCAATCGTTTGTGCATGGCAGTCTATAGCAATGAATACGATTATTTATATTTCAGGGTTACAGACAGTTCCTGTTGATGTTTATGAAGCGGGTTCTTTGGATGGAGCAGGAGGATGGTCAAAGTTCCGTCATCTGACATTTCCATTGATTTTACCATTTTTCACAATTAATTTGGTTTTATGCATGAAAAATTTCTTAATGGTATTTGACCAGATTATGTCACTTACAAAAGGTGGTCCCGCTCAAAGCACAGAATCTATTTCTTACTTAATTTATAATAATGGTATGAGTGGTGGGCAGTTTGGTTTTCAAAGTGCAAATGCTGTATTATTCTTTGTCGTTATTGTAGTGATTTCCGTATTACAAATGAGATTTTTGGGTAAAAAGGAGGAGCAGCTATGAAGAAAGAAAAAAAGAATATTGGTTTAACGATAATTCTGATTTTGGGATTGGTTACTATTTTGTTTCCCGTTTATATAACTGTGGTTATTGCTTTCAAACAGCCCTCTGAAATGACAAATAGCATTAGTGGTATTTTATCACTTCCAGCACATTGGAATTTTGATAATTTTAAAGAGGCAATGAGGGTAACCGATTTCTGGCATTCTTTGGGAAATAGTTTATTTATTACATTAGCAACCATTGTCTTGTCTGTGATAATTCACTCTTTAATAGGATATGTTCTGGGAAGGTGCAAAGCTAAAAATAAATTTTATAATGGCATTTATTTATACTTAGTAAGTGGTATGTTTGTTCCTTTTGCCATACTCATGATGCCTTTGGTAAAACAGACAGCATATATGGGACTATCTAACATGTTTGGGGTGATTTTACTTTATACAGTATTTTATCTGCCGATGAATACCATGCTATACTCTGGCTATTTGACAAATCTTCCTCTGGCATTGGAAGAAGCCGCTTATGTAGATGGGGCAAGTACATGGAAGACCTTTTGGACAATTATATTTCCTAATATGAAATCCATGCATGCAACGGTTGCAATTCTTACAGCACTTGGAACTTGGAATGATGTAATGACACCATTAGTGATTATGTCAGGTGATAAAAATACCTTGCCTTTAGCACAACTTAATTTTCAAAGTCAGTTTGGTACAAATTATAATTTGGCATTTGCATCCTATTTGTTGGCGTTATTACCTATTGTAATATTCTACATTGTTTGCCAGAAACAGATTATTGCAGGTGTTGCAAATGGAGCAGTTAAATAAAGGAGAACAGAAATGGCAATTATATATAATGAACAGACACAGATTTTTTCTTTGCATACAAATAATTCGACCTACCAGATGAAGGTAGATAATTATAGATATTTGTTACATTTATATTATGGTAAAAAAATAGATTCAGATATGGATTATATGTTGACCTATTTTGACAGAGGGTTTTCAGGTAATCCTTATGATGCGGATATGGATCGCACATATTCACTGGATGTTTTGCCTCAGGAATTTCCAGTCCTTGGAACGGGAGATTATCGGAGTACAGCATTTAAAATACGGGAAGAGAATGGTTGTTATGGGTGTGATCTTCGTTATATAGGATATGATATACTAGAAGGAAAATATACACTTCCTGGACTTCCGGCTGCCTATTCCAATCAAGCACAGACATTGGCAATCCAGTTAAAAGATGAAAGAACTGGTGTAGAGGTCACATTGTTTTATGGTGTACTTGAAGATTGTGATGTTATTACCAGAAGTGTGAAGGTGGTCAATGCAGGAAAAGATAAATTGTATTTGGAAAAAGTTTCCAGTTGTTGTCTGGATTTTCTCTTTGGACAATATGATATCATGACTTTCTATGGAAGACACGCTATGGAGAGAAATGTACAGCGTACAGAAGTGTCTCATGGACGACAGGTCATCGGCAGTACCAGAGGAACTTCCAGTCATCAGTATAACCCATTTATTATTCTGGCACAGTCTGATGCTACAGAATGTATGGGTGAATGTTATGGAGCATCTTTGGTTTATAGTGGTAATTTTTCTGCTGAGATAGAGAAGGATCAATTTGACCAGATCCGCTTTATTATGGGACTTTCTGAGGAGCAATTTTCTTATCCTTTAGAACAAGAAGATGTTTTTTATGCACCAGAGATTGTTTTAACCTATTCTGCAAAGGGTTTAAGTAATTTGTCTAATAATCTGCATCAATGTATCAGGGAGCATATCTGTCGGGGAAAATATAAAGAACAGGTGCGTCCTGTACTGGTAAACAGTTGGGAAGCTTGTTATTTTGATTTTGATGGAAAAGCAATTATAGAATTAGCTGGGCAGGCGGCAGAGTTAGGTATTGAACTAGTGGTTTTAGATGATGGATGGTTTGGTCATAGAAATGATGACAACTCTTCATTAGGAGACTGGGAGGTAAATGAAGATAAATTAGGTTGTTCCCTTATGGAATTATCAGAACGCATTCATGAAAAAGGAGTCCAATTTGGAATCTGGATTGAGCCGGAAATGATTTCAGAGGATAGCGATTTATATCGGAGTCATCCAGAATGGGTATTACAAATTCCAAGCAAGAAACCAGTACGGGCAAGAAATCAACTGGTATTGGATTTTGCAAATCCGCAGGTAGTTCAATATATATATGAAAAGATTTCCCATGTATTGAAACAAGGGAAGATAGAGTATGTAAAATGGGATATGAACCGTAGTCTTTGTGATATTTATTCGAGCAGTGCAACAAATCAGGGTAAGGTATTATATGATTACATGCTGGGTGTTTATCGACTGCTTGATTTACTTACCTCAGAATTTCCAGATATTTTATGGGAAGGCTGTTCTGGTGGCGGCGGAAGATTCGATTTAGGAATGCTCTATTATACACCACAGATCTGGTGCAGCGACAATACAGATGCCATTGATCGTATCCGCATCCAATATGGCACATCATTTGGATATCCTTTGTCTACAATAGGTTCACATGTTTCTGCTGTGCCAAATCATCAGACAGGCAGAAAAACAGATATTTATACTAGGGGTGTTGTTGCAATGACAGGTGCTTTTGGTTATGAACTGGATTTAGGCAAATTAAATGACGTTGAAAAAGAACAGGTTCGGGAACAGATTGCAATGTATCATAAAATAGCACCATTGATACAGAATGGTTTATACTATCGGTTGAGTAATCCATTTGTAGAAGAATATGGTGCATGGATGGTAGTAGATGCAGAAAAAAGAAATGCTTTGCTGAGTGTTGTGATACTAAATATCCATGGAAACATGCCAGTAATTTATGTAAAACTAGATGGACTAGATGCTGCAAAAAAATACAGAGATAGTGTAACTGGCAAAGTGTATGCAGGAGAAGCACTTATGGCGTATGGATTACCAATACCATTGAAATTAGGTGACTATCAGGCTTATCAGATACTTTTTGAGACAGTAGAGTAAAAGGAGGATAAGTGAATGGAAGAATGTCAAGTACAGGTAGTAGATGCCCAGAAAGAAAATGCAGATAAATTATTTCCGTATGTAATTCGGTGCTTACAGAAATTTTCAAATCAGGAGAAAAAGATAATTGCAATTTCTGGTGGTTCAGGTGTAGGCAAAACTGGTATGGCATGGTTATTGAAACAGAGACTAGAGTATCAAAGGATTCCTGCAATTATTATATCAGGAGATTACTATCCGCACCGTGTTCCATTTTACAACGATGCAGAGAGGCTGCGTATTTTTAGACTGGCTGGTCTGAAAGGGTTATTAGAAGAAGGGATATATAATGCTGATGTTCGGGATGAACTAAAGGACTTGCAAATAAAGAATCAAGATGCAGACGAAAAAATGATAAATAAGTATTCATGGCTGGAAATTTATCAAAAAAAGGGTGATAAGGCACTAGAAGAATATCTGGGTACGGAGAAGGAATTACTGTTTTCTGAAGTGTCATCCGTATTATCTGCGTTTAAGAACAAGACTCCTATGCTTATGGTACGGCAAATGGGAAGGGAAGTACATGACGTATGGTATGAGCAGGTGGATGTGAGCAAAAAACAAGTGTTAATTCTGGAATGGACACATGCAAACAGTGATTTGTTAAAAGGGATAGATGTATCCATTGTCTTGAAAAGTACACCAGAACAGACCTTGGAAAACCGAAAGACCAGAAATCGTGATAAAGAGATTGAAAGCCCTTTTGTGGCTCGTGTGTTACGGATTGAACAAGAGAAAATTGATGCTACTTTACAGAAAGCAGATTTGATTCAAGATATGCAGGGAAACATTCTAAGCAAGGAGGATTGATATAAATGGGGAAGGAAAAAATGGATAACAGACCTATTTTAAATCTATATCCCGATAGTATTGGTGGAGATCTGGAGGCATTAAATAAAATTCTTAATAAAACAGAGTTTGCAAATGCTTTTTCTTCTATATATATACTTCCGAGTATGTATCATTCTGATTTGGATCGGGGTTTTTCTGTGATGGATTATGATTTGGAAGAAAAATATGCAACAAAAGAAGTGTTGGAAAAGATACAGGAAAAAGGTTTTTATTTGAAACTTGATTTTGTCTTAAATCATGCTTCTGTACAATCACCACAGTTTCAGGATTTATTGGAAAAGGGAAAGGATTCCGATTATAAAGACTTTTTTGTTGATTGGAACGCATTCTGGGAGGGATGTGGTGAGATGACAGAAGAAGGTTATATTATGCCGAAAAAAGAGTATTTGGATATGATGTTTTTTAGAAAACCAGGACTGCCGCTTCTCATGGTGGAATTTGCAGATGGAAGTAAAGCACCATATTGGAATACTTTTTATCAGGAGACACGAGAAACAAAAGATTATCATACCAGATATTTGGGTCAAATGGATTTGAATATCCAGTCAGAAAAGGTGTGGGAGTTTTATAAAGAAACAATAGGAAAACTTGCTAGTTATGGTGCAAAAATTATCCGTTTAGATGCATTTGCTTATGCACCAAAAGCACCTGGCACAAAAAACTTTCTGAACGAGCCAGATACATGGGAACTGCTTGAAAGAATAAAGGGATTAACGGAAGATTATGGCATGTCATTATTGCCAGAGATTCATGCAAGCTATGAAGAAAAGCGATATGAAATGATTGCAGAGAAAGGGTATCTGACATACGATTTCTTTTTGCCTGGTTTGATTATTGATGCAATCGAACATCAAGATGGAAGTTTTTTAGTACAATGGGCAAAAGAACAGATGGAGAAGAAGATACACAGTGTTACTATGCTTGGGTGCCATGATGGTATTCCTGTACTGGATCTGAAAGGTCTATTACCAAAAGAACATATTAAAAACTTGATTGATTTGCTGGTGGAGCGGGGTGGCTATGTCAAAGATTTGCATGGTAATAAAAACATGTATTATCAGGTAAATACCACATATTATAATGCTTTAGGTGAAAATGATTCTGCTTTGCTATTGGCAAGGGCAATACAATTATTTATGCCAGGAAAGCCTCAGATATGGTATTTAGACCTCTTTGCAGGATCAAATGATTATGAAGCAGTAAAGGCAGCAGGTGCAGGCGGGCATAAGGAGATTAACCGGACAAATCTTAGTATGGCTGAGGTTGAAGGGAAGTTGGGCGAGGAAGTAATAGTTAGACAATTGGAAATGCTTCAATTTCGGAATTCATTTGCAGCCTTTGATTTTGATGCAAAATTTTCTATAAAATGTAAAGCAAATGAATTGTTGTTTCAATGGGTAAAAGACAACAGGGTTGCAGAGTTAGAAGTAGATTTTGAAAGATTGTCCTTTGTTATTAGAGGTAAGAAAATGGATGGCAAGGAAGTATTTTTGATGACACAAGGTGGTGTGAATTAGCATGAAAGAATTGTATGAAAACATTGAACGATTGTTGCTGTATGCAAGAAAAAATGAATTGATACCAGAAGATGAAATAATTTATTCCAGAAATCTGTTATTGGATATTTTTCAGGAAGAAGAATATGAAGAGACAGATGTTTGTGGTGAGAATCTTGAACTTTCTGATATTTTAGAAAACTTGCTAGATATTGCGGTAAAAAGAAATCTGATTGAAGATAATATAATATCCCGTGACTTATTTGATGTAAGAATAATGAATACAATCACACCCAGACCAACACAGGTAATCAAGCGGTTCTGGAACGAATATGCAGTTTCTCCAGAAAAAGCAACAAATTATTTTTATAAATTTAGTCAGGATACAGATTATATTAGAAGGTATCGCTTATGTAAGGATGAGAGATGGACAGTGGAGAGTGATTATGGAACAATTGATATATCCATTAACTTGTCAAAGCCAGAAAAAGATCCAAAAGCAATTGCTGCTGCAAAAAAAGCAAAGCAAAGTGGATATCCAAAGTGTCTTTTATGCATGGAAAATGTAGGATATGCTGGTCGGGGCAATCACCCTGCAAGACAGACACATCGGGTTATTCCTTTAGAAATTAATCATTCAAAATGGGGATTCCAGTATTCACCCTATGGATATTATAATGAACATTGTATTTTGTTTTATTCTGAACATACTCCAATGAAAATTGAAAGAGATACCTTTATAAAATTATTTGATTTTATAAAACTCTTTCCTCACTATTTTATAGGTTCAAATGCAGATTTACCGATTGTAGGAGGATCTATATTGAGCCATGACCATTATCAGGGCGGACATTACGAATTTGCTATGGCAAAGGCACCCATAGAAAAAAAATATACAATCCCTGGTTATGAAGATGTGCAGACAGGTATTGTAAAATGGCCAATGTCTGTTATACGTATAGAAGGGAACGATGATAAGAAACTAATTGATTTGGCTGTTCATATCTTAGAAAAATGGAAGAATTATACAGATGAAAGTGCCAGTATTCATGCTTTTACAAATGGAGAACCACACAACACAGTTACACCGATTGCCCGAATGAGAAATGGATTATTTCAGTTGGATCTGGTGTTGAGAAACAATATTACCACAAAAGAAAGACTGTATGGATTATTTCATCCGAGAGAAGACTACCATCATATTAAGAAAGAAAATATTGGATTAATAGAAGTAATGGGACTTGCAGTCCTTCCAGCAAGATTGAAAAAAGAATTGTCTGCTATGCAGGATGCATTACTTCATAAACAGGATTTTAAAGAAAATCCGATATTGCAGCAACATGCAGACTGGCTGGAGGAAATTCAAAATAAATATGATAATATTACAAGTGCTAATGTGTTGGATATTTTAAAGACAGAAATTGGTATGGTTTTTATCAAAGTTTTAGAGGATGCAGGAGTATATAAGCGTTCAAAGGAAGGACAGTCTGCATTTGAACGGTTTATTTTTTCACTGTAGACCTGACTGGAGGTTATTATGAAGGAATATATAGTAGGTAAGTTTGCAGATATTTTTGGAGATAGTACAAATTCAAAAGTATATTTTGCTCCTGGGAGGGTAAATCTGATTGGGGAGCATACAGATTATAACGGTGGACATGTATTTCCATGTGCATTAACAATTGGTACTTATGCTGTTGTGCGAATGCGTGCTGATCAAAGGCTTCGTTTTTATTCTTTAAATTTTGACGAGCTTGGTGTAATAGAATCATCTTTAGATGATTTGAAACCAAGAGAGGAAGCACAATGGACTAATTATTTAAAAGGAGTAATCTGGGCATTTCAACAAAAAGGGTATCAGATTCCATACGGGTTTGATATTTTGTTATATGGTACGATTCCGAATGGCTCGGGACTATCATCTTCAGCTTCTGTTGAAGTGTTAATGGGGTATATCTTAAATGATATGTTGGAATTAGGTGTAAGTAATAAAGAGCTAGCTTTGATTAGCCAGTTTTCGGAAAATAACTTTAACGGGGTAAATTGTGGAATTATGGATCAGTTTGCTATTGCAATGGGGAAAAAGGATTGTGCTATTTATTTAGATACTTCCAATTTAGAATTTCAGTATGCGAGAATTAAGTTAGATGGGATGAAAATTATTATTTCATGTAGCAATAAAAAACGTGGTCTTGGGGACTCTAAATATAACGAAAGAAGAAGAGAATGTGAGGAGGCATTAGCCCAATTACAATCCATAAAGAATATAGGAACTTTAGGAGAGTTGTCTGTTGAAAAGTTTGAAGAAATTAAAGATAATATTTTAAGTGATGTGAACCGCCGTAGGGCAAAGCATGCGGTTTACGAAAATGTACGAACAATGCAGGCAGTAGAAGCACTTAAGAATAATGATATAATACATTTTGGGCAGCTTATGAATGAGTCACACAAATCTCTTCGGGATGATTATGAAGTAACAGGTGTGGAGTTAGATACCCTTGTAGAAACTGCATGGGGAATAGATGGGGTGATTGGTTCCCGAATGACAGGTGCAGGTTTTGGCGGTTGTACAGTAAGTCTGGTAAAAGAGGAAGCAGTAGATACTTTTATACAGAAAGTAGGAGATGTATATAAAGACAAAATAGGTTATGAGGCAGATTTCTATGTAGTGGAAATCGGCGATGGACCATGTAAATTGTAGGAGGCGATAAAGTATGAAGATATTAGTTCTTGGCGGAGCAGGATATATTGGTTCTCATACAGTGAAAGAATTGATAAAATCTGGGTCGCAGGTGGTAATTGTAGATAATTTGGAAACAGGATATAAAGAGGCTGTTCATCCAGATGCACAGTTTTATGAAGGTGATATACGGGATAGATCATTTATGGATAATGTTTTCGAGAAAGAGAAAATTGATGGAGTAATTCATTTTGCTGCTAATTCGTTAGTGGGAGAGAGTATGTCCGAACCGTTAAAATATTATGACAATAATCTTTATGGTACAAAAGTTTTATTAGATAGTATGGTTGCAAATGGTGTAGATAAAATTGTATTTTCGTCTACTGCTGCAACTTATGGAGAACCAGAACGAGTTCCGATTTTGGAAACAGATCCTACAGAACCGACAAATCCTTATGGTGAAACAAAACTTTCTATGGAAAAAATGATGAAGTGGACAGATCAAGCACATGGTGTGCGGTATGTGGCACTTAGATACTTCAATGCCTGTGGTGCTGATGTATCTGGGGAAATAGGCGAAGCACACAGCCCGGAAACACATTTAATTCCCCTGATTTTACAAGTTCCAAATGGACAACGTGATAAAATTAGTATTTATGGAGACGATTATGATACAAAGGATGGTACATGTGTAAGGGATTATATTCATGTGACGGATTTAGCACAGGCACATATTTTAGCAATGAAATATTTAATAGATGGTAAAGAAAGTGCTATATTTAACTTGGGTAATGGTGTAGGCTTTACTGTAAAAGAAGTAATTGAGGCAGCCCGAAAAGTAACAAACCATCCAATACCAGCAGAGGTTGTTTCCAGAAGAAGTGGAGATCCAGCAAAATTAATTGCTTCTAGTGAAAAGGCAAAAAAAATATTGGGATGGAATCCACAACATGCAGATTTAGAAGAGATTATTGAAAGTGCATGGAACTGGCATCGAAATCATCCAAATGGTTACAAAACACCCATGCCTCGCACTGTGGTATAAATGAAAGTTGATTGCTACGTGCTTCGCACTTTCGTAATCACTAACTGTATTCGTATTCCGGGCTGTCGCCCTACATACTCATACAGTTTAGCCAGCCAAATGGTTACATTTCTTTGCAAGTAAACTTGCACGAAATGCAACCGTTTGGCTGGATTATCAGAGTATATTCACATGGGTGTTTCGTAAACGAGGATGCACACAAATGCAAAAGCACAAAGCTATTACAAATCCGTTCCCAATTCCAACTCTCGCTGACAGTATATTCTTGAGTTTCGTTCTTACAATATTTTCACGTTTACTGCCAACTGCATGTGGATGGGTAGTCATTCCAGCCTTATCAAACCCATTAACAACCCATTTTTGAAATGTTACGCAGTAAAATCCATATTCCAAGATAGAGGTATAAGGGAAGTTTCTCAACTCCGTATCTTTCCGTATCATGGTTCACGTTTTATTATCGCAAATAGGGCAATATATCCATTCGGTTCTATTCAAACTGTTGTCCTCCAAGCTATTTGGTTTTTTGTTTATTCAAAAGTATTGCACATACAATTACCGCTGCACAAAATACAAGAATTAAATACCATAGATTTTCAAGGCAAAAACCATTATCTAACATCAATCGGT
>JAAVZU010000029.1 GCA_022791815.1 Lachnospiraceae bacterium | reverse complement strand
CCATATAGTTAAATAACTTTCCACACTCTTTACAATTTCTTACTTCCATAGCAACCCCTCTTTCCTCATGTAAAAATCACCTATAATCTATTTAACTCCATAATAAATAGTTACTTATGTTTTCATGTTTCTTTATCAATAACCATTGCCAATACACAATACCCCAAAGTATATTTCCTTAACACCTTCCTTTTTTAATACTTTTGCACATGTATTGATGGTACTCCCTGTAGTATATATATCATCTATTATTACAACACATTCCATTTTATGCTCATTTTTTTTCCATTTTTCTGAAACAGCAAATGCACCTTGTAAATTCTGCTCTCTTCCTTTGTCATCCAAATGTTTCTGAGCTATGGTTTTCTTTGTGCGAACCAAAAAATCTTCAACTACAGGTATTTGTATTCTCTTTCCTATCTGATTTGCTATTATTGCAGCTTGATTATATCCTCTTTCTATATATCTCGTCCAATGTACTGGGACAGGAATTAGTGCATCTGGTTCTAAACTTTTAAGAACATCTCCATATACTCTTACAAATTCTTCTCCATAAAATTTTCCATATTCTTTCCTGTTCTGATACTTAAACATAGCAAGAGATTTTTTCATCTGAGAGGAATAATTCCAAAGTGCTATGCCGCTTTCAAAATAAAACTCCTTACGGCTGCAATCATAACAATACTCTGCTTCTTCATCTTCTATTGCTTTACTACAGCACTTACAACGAGGTTCCTCAACATATTCTAATTCCTTATAACAACTATCACATGCTAATCTCTTACTCTCTTTGATAATCGCTCCACAAAGCGGACATCTTGGAGGATATACCATATTAATTAGTACCTCTGCAATTCCAGCCATACATCTCCTTTAATATTCTGGATCAGCCAAATAGCCGTTCCGGATATACACCTTTCTCTACTAGTTTCCTTAAAGCAGCTTTCACCACATCTTTATCCTCTTGGTAAGTAACTCCAAACCACTTATCTGATGTCTCTAACACAGTTACCTGAGCAGCCCCCTCCTTAATTAAATCATCTACAATACTTGGGAGTAAATACTCTGCTTTTTGTTCGTTTCCTTCAATTCCCTTTAAAAACTGAGCAAACCGCATATCCAACTCTTTAATAAAATCAGATGTAAATCCCCACATATTCATAGATACTGGCTGTTCCAAAGAAAGCGTTAGTTCTTTCCCATCTCTTACCGCCTTTGCCTGATTTCCAACTCTCCTAATCTCAAAAGTCTCTCTTACATCCTGCAATACATGGTTCTCATCTACTTCACAAACGCCTCTGGTTACTGTTCCATTCTCACTAAGTGTATTACCTAACCCAAATCCTGCCATGCAGAAATTATATTTCTTGTCACATGGTTCTGGGTTTTGTAAATATGCATTTACCTTAACAAATGCCTCTTTTCCATAATAATCATCAGCATTAATTACCACAAACGGTCCATCAACCACACCCTTACAACATAATACTGCCTGCCCAGTTCCCCAAGGTTTTTCTCTTCCCGCTGGAACAGAGAATCCTTCAGGTAAATCTGACATTTCCTGAAATACATATTCTGTTTCTATTCTTTTTGCAATATGATTTCCAATTACCTCTTTGAAATCTTTTTCTATATCTTTTCGTATAATAAACACTACTTTTTGAAAACCAGCCGTGATTGCATCATAAATGGAATAATCCATAATAATTTCACCACTTGGTCCCACTGGTTCTAATTGTTTCACACCTCCAAACCTGCTTCCCAAACCTGCAGCCATGATTACTAATGTTGTCTTTTCCACTGTGTATATCCTCCTTATACCATCATTCCGCATAAAACAAATTTAGACAAACTATCTCCATTTTACATGAACTTATTACTATTATATAAATTTCTATTCACTTTTTGATTATTAATAAACTATGATATCTGACTATTTCTATGCAGATATAGATTTTACCATAATTTTTCAATATACAATTATAAATCTTTATACTATTATAACAAATTCTTCCTTAGTTTGCACTATATTTTTTCCCCATTTAACAAATCTAATTCCCTAATCCTTTTATGAAGAGAAGAACATCTTTTTTGTTCATTGACATTCGCTATCATCTGTTGCACCATCTCATTACTTCCTACTATTGTAACACATTTTTTAGCTCTCGTTACAGCAGTATATAATAAATTTCGGTTAAACAGCATTCTAGGTCCCGTCAAAATTGGCATGACAACTGCCGGATACTCACTTCCTTGAGATTTATGAATCGTAATCGCATAAGCATGTTCCAACTCATCTAGTGCCTGAAATCCATACTCTGCCATTTTCCCTTCTTCGTATTCCACAGTAAGAGTCTCTGCAAATAAATTAATTTCTTTTATAACACCACAATCTCCATTAAAAACTCCTGTTCCTGCATCCTGTGTAATCCCATACTTGCTTTTTATTTCCCATGCAAGCTGGTAATTATTTTTAATTTGCATTACCTTGTCTCCCTCCCGAAAGATTCTCTGCTTATATTCTTTTTCTTTCTTATTGGTACTTCTAGGATTCAAATATTCCTGCAAAATTTGATTTAGCCGCTCTACTCCCAACTCTCCTTTTCTCATTGGAGTAAGCACTTGGACATCATAAACACCAGCATCAACATATTTAGGCATTTTATCTCTTACAAGTTGTATGATAACACTAATGATATTTTGTACGTGTTCTCTTTGCAACAAGAAAAAATCTCGGCTTTTATTATCTAAAACTAAGTGTTCTCCCCTGTTGATTTTATGTGCGTTCATAATAATGTCACTTTGGGTTGCCTGCCGAAAGATTTTTGTAAGTTTAACCATTGAGAAACAATGGGAGGCAATCATGTCTTTTAGGACATTACCAGGACCAACAGAAGGAAGCTGATTTACATCTCCTACAAATATAACTCTGGTTCCTACCACAATGGCTTTTAACAAAGATTGTAATAAACTAATATCTACCATTGACATTTCGTCTACAATAACTACATCGGTCTCTAATGGATTCTCTTCATTTCTTTCAAAACGCATTCTTTGATTTTCCTCTTCCACATTTCCACTTAATTCTAGCAGCCGATGAATTGTTTGGGCATCCTGCCCCGTTGTCTCAGACATCCTCTTTGCAGCTCTTCCTGTTGGTGCGGCCAATAAAATATCCAATCCCTCTTGTTCAAAAAAATGTATGATTGCGTTAATGGTTGTTGTCTTACCAGTTCCTGGTCCACCAGTAATAATCAACAATCCATTTCGTGCAGCCTCTAATACTGCTGTCCTCTGCATAATATCCAGTTCCATTTCCATCTGTTTTTCCAGCTTATCCATAAGATTATCAAATTTCTCTTCTGTATAACTGTATGGTACATTTAAGTCCATAAGCATTCTAGCACAATTTAACTCTGTATAATAGTAATACGAACTGTAAATTTGCCGTTCTTCGCCTTCCTCCTTTATAACAATTTGTTTATTCATTACCATATCCATAAGATGATGTTCAATTAGTTCAGGTTCAACAATAAGAAGCTCTGCAGTTTTTTTACATAGCATCTCTTCTGGCAAATAAGTATGCCCTTGTCCAGCAGCTTCCTTTAACATGTGTAGTATGCCTGCTTTAATTCGGAAATCAGATTCTGTACCAATTCCCACTTTTCTTGCAATTTCATCTGCAATTTTAAACCCAATCCCTGTAATATCCTCAGCCAGCTTATAGGGATTTTGTTTCATAATTTCATACATTCTTGCACCATACTTTTCATGAATCTTCACACTTAGATTCAACGAAATTCCGTATTGCTGCAAAAATAGCATAGCATTTCTTAATTCTCTTTTTTCTCCAAATTGTGCCGAAATCTCTTTAGCAATCCTCTCACTAATTCCTTTAATCTCCGTAAGCCGTTCTGGCTCCTCTTCAATTACCCGAAAGGTGTCTTTCTTAAACTTTCTTACAATTCTTGCAGCAAGAGCAGTTCCAACCCCTTTAATTGCTCCTGAACCCAGATACCTCTCCATTGATACAACATCAGAAGGTTCCTTTACCTCATAGGATTCTACCTTAAGCTGCTCACCATATACCGCATGTTCTGTATATTTTCCTTTCACACATAAGAACTCTCCTTCATCAATATAAGAAAAATTCCCTACACAAGTCATCTCAATATCTTCATTTACCAGACTAAGTACAGTATATCCATTTTCCTCTTTCCGAAAAACAATTTTATCTACATAACCTTCTAGTGTTTCCAAATCCTCATCCAATTGACCTTTCTCCTTTTCAATCCTTATGCATATCTTATTAAGCAAGTAAATCTCGTGATATATCAACACTGTGATATACCACGAGATTCCCTCTCTCTTTTTCTTTATACTTTTTCATACATAGTGATATCACCGAATGCGACATATCCGTTTACAATCCATTTCTCTTCATAGACTCAAACAGAGATTGTGCTATTCCCAAATCACCACTTTCAGAAATCATTTCTGCATATTCATGTACCATGGTGTCTCCAAAATATTCTAAATATTGATTTTCTTTCTCATCTTCATCTTTTATTGTTTTTTTTGCCTCTTTTAAAACCTGCTCAATAAAGTAAGTCTCAAAGCTCTTGCAAGCATCCAATAATTCTTCATCTGATGCATCTTCTACATCTAAATTATCTAAATTGTTTACCAGCTTATCTGCTGATGTAGAACTCGTAGAAGATGTCTTCCCATAGACAGAATTAAAATCATAATAAGCTGAACTTATATCTCCAATACTACTCATATTATCTTCCCCTATCTATTACTTTTCATTTTATTAATCTAAGATCAATTATCCTCTTAGATTATTTGCTTGTTGTAACATCTCGTCAGAAGCGGTAATTGCCTTAGAATTCATCTCATAAGCCCTTTGTGCAATAATCAGATTAACCATTTCATCTGCCGCTTGAACATTTGATCCTTCCAAATGTCCTTGTATAACAGAACTTGGTATGAGTTCCCCATCTGTTATTTCTGCTCTTGGCACTCCTGATGCTTCAGATTCCTTAAAAACACTATCTGTTACTTTGAACAATCCAGAAGGATTATTAAACTGTACCAGACCAATCTGCATTCCGATTCTTTGCATATTGTTCGTTTCATCTGGATACATTGCATTCCCTGCTGCATCAAATTCTAGCAACGCAGTATTGTAATTCATCCCAATTGTAATCTTCTCTCCATTAGTATCTAGAATAGGGTATCCTTCTGAAGTTGCCAAAGTCATCCCATCTACACCGACTGACATCTTTAATGAACCATTTCTGGTATATCCAATACTGCCATCTGGTAATTGTACTTGAAAGAAACCTTTTCCATCAATACAAAAGTCAAAAGCCCCTTCTGATGCAAGTAAAGGCCCTTGTCTAAATTGTGATGTAATTGCTCCACTCTTTACACCAAGTCCTACCTGTGCTGGAATTGGCTTTACATCACCTTCACTATCGTAAGTAGTTCCTTGTATAGTCTGATACAAAAGAGACTGAAATTCTACTTTTTCGGTCTTATAACCTGTTGTATTAATATTGGCTAAATTATGTGCTATTGTATCTACATTAGTCTGTTGCGCTCTCATTCCTGAAGCAGCAGTCCACAACGAACGTAACATCTTCCTCTCCTCCTATTCTTATCCTGTTACTGCTCACATCTGCTGTGCTCACAGTAACGAATCTATTCCATTTAAAGTTCACTCTTGGCAAAGTACTGGATTCTTGGCTATTCTGCGTTATCCTACTCTACCAACGGAATTACATGATGCTTCTAACATATTATCAACAGTCTGCATCACTTTCTGACCAGCTTCGTATGCTCTCGTAATAGTAATCATATCCACCATTTCTGAAACGACATTTACATTAGAAGCCTCTGTCCACCCCTGATTAATCAATCCCGATGCAGCCTTTGTTGTAGCTCCGTTTACAGTCTGATACAAGTTATCTCCATATTTTTCAATATAGTCATAATCTTCAAAGTCTGTTAGTACTATTGTATCTATGTATTCCCCATTTGCATAAATCGCACCCGTTTTATCAATAGAAATGGTTGCGTCCACTGGGACTACAATATCCCCACCCTCTCCTTGAAGATGATTACCATTCACATCAACCACATATCCATCTTGTGTCATCTTAAAACAACTGTTACGGGTATAACGTTCTACATCCTGTCCACTTTTTGTAGGACAACGTAAGGTAAAGAATCCTTCGCCTTCGATTGCCAAATCAAAAGTATTCCCAGTCTCCACTAATGACCCTTGACCATAGCTTGTATACACTTCTCCAATCTTTACACCAAGAGACATTGAGCCAATTGCCTGATTGTTATATCCCACAGAATTATCCCGGATTTTAATCGTAAGTACATCATCAAAAGCCTGACTGCTTACACTCTCTTCTTTATATCCTACTGTCGCTGAATTTGCCAAGTTATTAGAAATAACATCCAAACGCTTCTGCTCATTCACCATACCAGTATATGCAGTATATAATCCTCTTACCATGCTCTTCCCCCATCTCAGATTCATTCTATTTATCTATTTTCTATATACATATATCGTACCTTTTACGAAAATACTTTATATTTATTATTCAATTCTAAAAAGCTGCCTTTCAGAACACACAGCGAACTTATGTTCCGCCAAGCAGCTATTCTATCCAATACTCTTTACTTTTCATCTCTTTTTCCACTTAAGAATTCTACAAACTTACCAGTTCCAATCGCTACCACTGTCATAGGATCTTCTGCTGTCATAGTTGTAATACCTGTTCTAGATTCAATCAACTCTTCCAACCCACGAAGCAGGGAACCTCCACCTGTTAATACAATACCTCTATCCGCAATATCTGCTGATAATTCTGGTGGAGTTTTCTCTAACACTGCATGCACAGCTTCTACAATCTGTGCAGTTGCTTCATGAAGTGCTTCTTCTGTTTCATCAGAAGTAACAGTGATGGTCTTTGGTAATCCCGTTACTAGATTACGCCCTCTTACATCAATACTTTCAATTTCTTCTCTCTTATAAGCATTACCAATCTTTATTTTGATATCTTCCGCAGTTCTCTCACCGATCAAAAGATTATGTTTTTTTCTCATATAACGTACAATTGCCTCATCAAAATCATCCCCAGCAATTTTAATTGAAGTACTTACTACGGTTCCTCCCAAAGAAATAACAGCGATATCTGTAGTTCCTCCCCCGATATCTACAATCATATTTCCACAAGGTCTGGAAATATCAATTCCTGCTCCAATTGCTGCAGCAATTGGCTCTTCAATAACTTCTACATCTCTTGCCCCAGCACGAAGTGTTGCATCTTCTACTGCTTTTTTCTCTACCTGTGTAACTCCACTTGGTACACAGACACTGATTCTCGGCTTACGGAAACGCATTTGTTTTCCCATCGCTTTCTGAATAAAGTAACGAAGCATTGTCTCTGTAATATCATAATTAGAAATAACACCCTGTCTTAATGGTCTTACTGCCACAATATTACCAGGTGTTCTACCTAACATAAGTCTTGCCTCTTCCCCAATTGCCTTAATCTTATTTGTATTACGGTCAAAAGCCACAACAGATGGCTCCTTTAATACAACACCTTTCCCCTTTATATAAACCAGAACACTTGCTGTTCCCAAATCAATTCCCATATCGCTTCCAATCATAGTAATACTCCTTTCCTATCTTTCCTGTTTCTCTTTGTCGCATATTGGTTGCAAACCTGTCAAATGGCTGCTCTTCTCTTTCGATACCAATCCATAACCACCCAACCATATTATTCATATTTTACCAATACATATAAAGTGTAAACGACACTATAAATGAAAATATCAATTTCTATACACTTCATACCACACGCTCTTTTGTATGGATGGATTGTTACACAAATTTAGAATATCTACACATTCTCTATGTTTCAAAAAATGCCTATATCCCTATAGGTATTCATACATTGCTTATTACTCCATTGATGGTAATGCCTCACAAATAAAGCATTACTGTCTATTGTGCCTATATACGCACTCTTAACTATTATATACATATTTCTGATAATTTTCAAAGGTATTTTATAAAAAAAACTTTTTTCTGACTAATATACAATTTTTTCCGATTTTTACTCTGATTTTTGGCTAAACTGTATGTGCAGGCAAATTAATGACAAATATCCTATTTACAAAAATCACTTTTATACGTTACAATAGATTTTGCAGATTCTTTTATATTCTGTCACACTTTTTAATAAAGGAGTTTTCATTATGCATTCAAATTCCAATACTTTCTATAGAGAAATAAAAAAAATCAGTAGTCTGCAAAGTCTGATGATTGCCCGGTATTTTTTATTACTTGCCTGTTTCGTTATATTCTTTTACTATTTCGCCCATCATTATGGACTATATTGTATATACATTGCCATTTTCTCCCTTCTAGCTCCCACTATTTTAGAACATGCCATATCAAATAGAAAATCATATTCAGATACTGTTATATTGCCCACCCTAAAGAAAAGCTATGCTTATGATTCTAAAAAATATATCTGTCTTTTGATTACTTTTTGGTTATCTAACATTCTGCTTATTATTTGGCAGTTTTCCACAATTATGCGACCCACACCTCATTTTGTTGCTAATTATTTTCCAACTTTTGTATTATCTGGTAATATTCTCATTTATTTAATTCTTTCTTATATTTATCAAATCAAATTACACTCTCAATTGTCAAACAACCGATGGTAATCCATCGGTTGTTTGATTATAAATTATTCGACAATGTCTATGCTTTGTGTTAATCTTTTAGAATTTTCTGTTACTTCTGGTTTTGCAACATTTTCTGTAGGCTCAGGTACAGGTGTAGCTGTCACTTCCACTGGCGATTCCGTAACTGGCACATTCTCTGTTGGTTCTATGTTAGGTTCCGTCGTTTCTTCTGGATTCTCAGTACCTGTGGGATTTGATTCAAAGATCTTTTCTCCATTTTCATTATGATACCCGCCATAAGATACTCCATAGCTTTGTGCCACTTGTCGTCCAGTATTTCCAAATACATCATATATTTTCTCTATTTTTGCATCCATATCTACAATGGCAATTCCTAAGGAAGCTTGCAAGGAAAGAGATGGTGCCTGATATATTAACTGGCAGGTTCTGTTCTCTGATAACTTTACACACATATTCGTTGCTTTGCTGCTATATACATCTGTATTACTTCCAGAAACAGATACTATACCAGAAAAATCATAATTCTCTTCCTGCCACTTCATAGAATCTATTTTAGAATATGTTTTTGCTGCAATATCATATACATCCATTTCCATATTGCTGGAGGCTGGTCCATACCAAGCAATCTTTGTGCCTTCCTGATTCACACTGACATTTTCCATAGTCCACATATCTGGAAACTGGTATTTCTTTGCTGGAATTTGCACAACAAGCTGTCTGCTGGCAAGATTATACCCTAAAATCCCAAAGTTTCCATGAAATATCACAAGATTATTAGATGCATAATCCAGCCGCACACCATCACCATTTCCCATTTTGGCAAGAGTTATTAAAGTCGTTGTTGTTCGTTCAGCCTGCTGTTTCTGCTGATCATTTTTCTTTTTTTCTTCTGATTTCTTTGTTTCTTCATTCTTGCCTTCTTCTTTTTTAAAAGGAGTACTACTTGGCAGGTCTATATTAATAGGTCCTGTTGTATTCTCTGCCACTGTTCCAATAGAATCCCTCTGCTGCTTTAACAAGGTTCCACTGAACAAATATCCTACAGTAATCAAAGCAACACCAGCTGCAAGTCCGCCTGCAATTTGTAATATTTTTCTTTTTCCCATTCCTAAAAATATTATCTTTTCTTCTTTTGTTGTATACTCTATTTTTTCCGTTTCGTAGTTTTCTTCTTCCACTTTCTTTTCTTCTAAACCCTGCTCATTTAACTTCAAAATCTTGCTTTGATACTGTGCTAATGCCATCTTCTTTGTTCGTTCTATCAATTCGGGACTTGGATGTATTTCATCATAATGTTTTTTATAATCTTCTTTAAACATCTAATTCCACTCCTTTCAATAGTTGCTTTAACTTCCGCCTTGCCCTTGTTAGCTGTGTCCGAATCGTAGACTCTTTTTCATTCAAAGCTTGACTTATCTGTAAAATTGATAATTCCTCATAATAAAATAAATGAATTACTATACGATATTTTTCAGGTAATTGATTTAGTATTTCATCTAAAATTCCATCTTCCTGTACTATATCTGTATAACTCAACGTGTTTTCCAGTTCTTCTCCCATTTCACCTGTTTTGCTATACCAAGAACTTTTCAAAATGGATTTACACTGATTAATGGTTACCCGTATTAACCATGCTTTTTCGTGTTCATTATTTTGAAATTCATCATAATGTTGCAGCCATTTTATAAACACTTCCTGAAAAACATCATCTGCATCGCTTCCATTTTTCATCTGATTCATCGCAATTCGATAAACCATATCTCCGTACTTTTTTATTGCAGCATCAAAACATTCATCCAGAGTCTTTTCTTTGTTGTCCATTTTTCCTCCTTCATTAGTAATACTCTTTATCTCCAAAAAAAGCTACATATTTTTTAAAAACGAAAATCCCTTTTTCCTTCTTCAATAAAACTGATTCTTTCTGCCGCAATCTTCCTCACTTGTTTATTGGTGACTTTTTCCAGTTCCTGTTCTATTAATGCTTCTCCTATCTTTTTTGTTTCTTCGCTAGCATAATCTGTCAAATATTCCTTCAATGTCATAAGTGCATTAGGATGACAACAATTAATAATCTGTCCTGCTTTACATAAGGACATAAACCGGTCTCCAGTTCTTCCCTCCCGATAGCAGGCAGTACAAAAACTAGGAATATATCCTGCTTTCATAAGCCAGTTCACTACTTCGTCTAAAGTTCTTTGATCAGATACATCAAACTGCTCTGTATCATGAGGTCTGTCCTCTTCTAAATATCCACCTACACTAGTTCTAGATCCACCAGAAATCTGTGATACACCAAGACGTATAATTTTCTCTCTCAGTTCTGCAGACTCCCTAGTTGAAATAATCATTCCTGTATAAGGTACAGCCAGACGAATACATGCTGTAATCTTACAAAAAATATCGTCACTAATTCCATTATCAAATTGTGTTGGATCAATATCATCTGCTTTTTTTACTCTAGGGACAGAGATTGTATGAGGCCCTACTCCATGTACTGATTCCAAATGTTCTGCATGCATCAAAAGAGCTGCAAATTCATATTTATATTTATCCAGACCAAATAATACTCCAAGTCCTACATCATCAATTCCACCCTCCATAGCACGATCCATAGCTTCTGTATGATAAGCATAATCATGCTTTGGACCTGCTGGATGAAGCCGTTCATAAGATTCTTTATGGTAAGTTTCTTGAAACAAAATATAAGTTCCAATCCCGGCTTCATGAAGCTTTTTATAATTTTCCACAGTAGTAGCTGCAATGTTTACATTCACACGGCGGATTGCTCCATTTTTATGCCTAATACTATAAATAGTCTTGATACACTCTAATATATATTCAATTGGATTATTGACAGGGTCTTCTCCTGCTTCAATAGCAAGTCTCTTATGCCCCATATCCTGTAGGGCAATCACTTCCTTACGGACTTCTTCCTGGGTCAGTTTCTTTCTTGGGATATGTTTATTCTGAATGTGATATGGACAATATACACATTTATTTACACAATAATTTGACAAATATAAAGGTGCAAACATAACAATGCGGTTACCATAAAATTCCTTCTTTATCTGTTCTGCCAGATAGTATATCTTCTCTACTTTGTCTGGCATTTCACAAGCTAACAAAACAGATGCTTCTCTATGGGATAGACCTTTTTTTAATTTTGCTTTTTCAATAATCGCATCTATCAACTTTTCATTTTCTTTATTAGCTTCTGCATAATCTAATGTTTCCCTAATCTCTGTATCACAAATAAACTCTTCTGCCTTTAATGATTTTGGATTATACATATTCAATTCCTTTCATTCATGATGATATTTAGGCGTTACTGTACTTTAAGTCCTCGAAAACGGTTCCACGCTGCATACACTTCCTGTTTTCTTGGCAAAACGCAAAAACCTGCGGAGTATCCTTTTGGAATTATATGGGAAAATCCTCTTCTCTTTATCTGCTCATATAATGCCTCTACTATCTCCTGCATAGTTTTTTTATTATCTACCATAGTTTCCATCATATATTTTAAAAAGTAACCAATCGCCACAGTTTGTCCATTATCCATAAGTTGTTCTAAATAACGGACATCTATATTTTCTTTGTTTAAAGAAATTGTGTCTCTTCCAGTGGTCTTTATTTTCATGTCTCTGCCCTTGTAGGACATATCTACTTTTTTTACTACCCTATTATATTCTATCTCGGGCAAATCCTCTATTTGCATAATTACCTTTTTGTCTTGTTGTGCCAATACTTGCTCTACTTTTTCCTTAATATCTTTTACTTTGTAATTATCTAATTGCAAAATTGTATCTGCCACCTCAAAATATGCAGAAGAACTTCCCACAACAATAATCGTAGAAATTCCTCTCTTCTGATACAAAGCTCTTGTTCTTGTAATAAATGGAGTAATTGGTTCTTTTTCTTTTGACACTATCATCTCCATTGTAGAATCTCTTACCATAAAATTTGTCGCAGAAGTATCTTCATCTACCAAAAAAGCTGTTGCTCCTGCCTCAATTGCCTCTATTACATTGGCGGATTGGGAAGTACTTCCACTGGCATTTTCTGTAGTAAAAATTCTTGTATCTTTTTTATTTGGCAAATGATTGATAAACATTCTAATATCTGTTTTACAAATATTTCTTCCATCCTCTGCCCGTATCTTTACTGCTTCTGTATTGGTAATGACATACTCCCGTCCATCACCTTTTTTATGATTGTAAACGCCCAATTCAACGGCACGCAAAAGAGTTGATTTTCCATGATATCCGCCTCCGACAATCACTGTAATCCCTTTTTTAATGCCCATACCAGTTATTTCACCATAATGAGGCAGCTTCAAAGTAACCTGCTGACTTTCTGGAGAAGAAAATGGCACAGCCCCCTTTAAAGGTTTTTCTGACACACCACTTTCTCTTGGCAATATAGATCCATCTGCAATAAATGCCACTAACTCTAATTCTTCCAATTTACCTCGTATATAAGCCTGATCTTCTGCCAGCCTTTTATTTTCTTCTAGTTTTGCCATAGCATAACTTCCATACAAAAAGACTTCTTCTACCATCTCTGGCAGAAAATGAAATAGAATCTCTATCAGGGCATCTGCGTAAATACTTCTTCCTTTCGCTGGCAGTCCCATTAAAAATCTTCCCTCGATTTCTTCTTTTCCAACAACAACCGCCATTCTCTCTAATATTTCCTGCCCACAAGGACATACTGCTATTTTTCCACTATTTCCAGAGCCTGCTCCCCTGCCATTATAACCTTGCACAACTTTATTCCACTGTCGTAAAATCATATCCTCCAGGGCAATTCTCGTCTCATGTTTTTCATATAAAGATGTAGGAAATCCATGTGTTGTCTTTGGCACACGAACTCTCACTCTAGATGGTGCTGCAAAGGGATCTCCCTGCACCTTATCAATAGAAAAGACAAAATTTCCAAACTGATACTCCCCCTGCAAACTTTTATACATTCCATAGCTTTTATGATCAATAGATTTTATTGTTTTTTCTAAATCCTGCATACTTTTCATCATAATATTTATCCTTTCTTGTAATTTATTCATAGTTCTGAACAGTTATCCTTTCTTATCCCAATTCGTTCTCCCATTTTCACTAAAGTTTCATATCCACCTTTTGTATTTTCCAGTAAATCTTCATCAATTTCTATGCTGTCCTTAGGCAAAATTAATATCACTGTAGAGCCGCCAAATTCAAATTTTCCTTTTTCTTCTCCTTTTGCAACCCTTTTCACATTATGGTAATTACATATTCTTCCTACCATCATTGCCCCGACTTCCATTTGAATGATTTCTCCAAATTGCTCCGTCCGTATACGGCAATATTCCCGATAATTTTCCTTATAGATTGGAACATAATCATTCGCAATGGGATTCACAGTATGAAGCATTCCCTTAATATAATGTGTCTTCCCTTTTAATCCTTCTGCGGCATAACAATATCTGTGATAATTATCCACTGTTAGACGTACCACAACCAAATATCCTCCTTGATATTCTCTAGCAATCTTCCTGTTCTTCAATAATTCAGATACAGTATATGGTGTATCCTTTATAGTAACCTGCAAATCTTCTGTAATAGGATATACTGTTAATTTTCCATCTGCAGGTGTGATGAGTGTTCTAGTATTCGCATCAATTGGTCTTGCTTCTGGTTTTATCTCCCTCGAAAAAAAGTCATTATAGGAACTATAAAACTTTGATTTATATTCTGATAAATCTATTTGATATGCCTTTGCAAATGGTACAATGAATGGTGTGGTAATCCGGCTGTCAAGAATTGCCCCTGCAAATCTTGAAACTCTTGGTGACAGAAAAGGTTTTAAAAGCATTCTGCCCCATTTTCTTGTATATAACAGCTTTAATAAACTATCCTGTTTTGTTTCGTCATTCACTATATTTCCACTTCTGTCTTTATATTTCATAAACTATCCCTCCTACATTTTGTTCTCTTTACACATTTCAAGTTTTACTATAACAAAAAAGGAAGTAACTATGTAAACCCACCAGTCACTTCCCCTTATCTGCATAATAACAATTCAACACATAGGATAAACTGTTACTCTGCTTATTCTATTATTAACTTCTTTTATCTTGTTGCAAAAAAGATTCTGCCTGCTACAATAATTGCTAATATTAAGAATATATATACAGCAATTTTATCTGGCTTTTTCACTTTAAAATCCAAAATAAATAAAAATGCCACAAATAACATAGTTATTTCCCATAAATTACTAAATGATACCTTATCTGTATCTTTCAATAAAAATATCAAAGGAAAAATTACAGCAGCAGATGTAACAGGTAAGCCTTGATATTCTTTTCTACATTCGTTGGTTTCTTTTTGCCGTTTCTCCTCCATTACATTAAAGTAACCAAGACGAATCACTGCACCAAGTACATACACTACAAGACAAACATTTCCAAAAAATCCTCTGGCACCAAACGCATAACCAAGTATAGCAGGAAAAACACCAAAACAAACTAAATCGCAAAGAGAATCTATCTGTATCCCAAATTTTTGTGCATCTTCGGATCTCTTCATAGCTCTTGCGATCCTTCCATCAAACATATCACAGATCCCACAAAGCATTAAACAAATAATTGCAAATTTGTAATTTCCTTCACATGCTTGCGTCATTCCCAGAACGGCTGCCCCAAGTCCAATATATGTTAATACAACCGAAAAATTATAAAAACCTATCATGCCAACTTTTCCTTTCTCTTTTGTCGGAACAATATTCCAATTAACATCTAACCTATACATTTTTATTTATAAAGTTCTGACAAACGGCTATTTTCTGTGCAAGCTCCAAAAACTTGGCTTTTCATTCCATCACAACCTGCAAAGAAATGTAGACATTTGAATAGTGCCGCTAAAAACGACATGTAAGTTTATTATATTATTTTCTGTAGATTTTTGCAAGGCAGACTTTACCATGAAAGTGTTATTGATAGATATAGCAGTTAATTTGTGCTTGCACACAAACTAACTGCTATATCTATCGTAGAACCTAATGTGTATGAGCCACTAGAAGGATATCCAGAATTGCGAGTACATATTAGGTGGTTTTAAAAGTATGTAGTGCGGAGTAACCAACACTTTCATTTTTTCTTTACCGGATTATTCTCTTCTTCGCACAAAAGGCAAAATATCCTATACCTGTATCAAACAACAAACTATAATAAGGATATGCTGAGTTAAATTCCTGTAAAAGCTGGTCTCTAGTCAACAGATGATCTTTCTCAAATTTATACTGTCCTGTAACCTTAAAATACATTCCAAGACACTTTAACAACTGCTGTGATATCTGTTTTGTTGCATCAATCACCATTTTATCTACTCTTTGAAATTTGACACCAAGCATTTCACCAACTGTAGCTAAAACTAACTTTTCCTCAAGCACAAAAAATATCTGCCATTGTTCCTTTTCTCCAGAACGATAAGTTATCCGATAGATAATTGCATCTCCAAAATCTTCTCCTGCATAATGCTCACTGACAATTTTTGATTCCAGTTTAAATACCTCATTCGTTACATGGGAAATTGTTTTTTCTAAAGTCTCTACCTCTGTCCCCGTCTGTTCCTCTTTCCATTTATTTACAGTCCTTCCTGTAATTGCACGATCTTCAATCAGAATATGTCCAGTCAGCCACCCAAGACAAATTCCCAAAAAGTGATGAATAGATTCTTCAGAATAATCTGAGTCCTCTAAGTCTTTTTCCAGTGCTGGAAGTACCTTATACCGCATATTATCATGCAAACGTTTATGCATAGTATATCCATTGTAATCAATAGATCTCATATATTCCTCTTCTTCAGCAAAATGTTTCACCGCATAGCTTTTAAAATATTTGATCCCTTCTGCGCATGCCCATTGGCTGCGTTTTTCATCTTCACTAAAATTCATCAACCTATGTACAATAGAAAACAATCTCTGATGTGCCTTATCAACAATTCCTACACCTATATTAAATCTTTCATTCCATTCCACTTCATGCATCATTCAGTTCCCCCTTCACTTGCATTTTTATTATCTCAATTATAAAAAAAATATTTGTGTTTGTCTATTATAATAAATCACATTTCACTCGTAAAAACCAAAAAGTTCTGGTCTTTTCCTAAAAACTCTATACAAAGACTCATTTTTATTTTTACCATCTGTTATCAGTAAAATAATAACAAATTCTAATCTTGTTATAGTCTTTCTTACAGTCTTGCACAGCAGAGTGTGCAAGACCCGCCTGAATTGTTATTTCCCATTAATATAATAATGTTTTAACTTCTTTACAATTTTAGATATTTATGATAAAATTGGAAATACTTCATGAGTAGCACAGATGATCGCGCCTATAAATGCCGAAAGGCTTTAGGTGAGGAAAGTCCGAGCTTCATAGGGCAGGATGCCGGATAACGTCCGGTGGAGGCGACTCCAAGGCTAGTGCAACAGAAATATACCACACTGTGTATACAGTGCCAGGGTGGAAAGGCGAGGTAAGAGCTCACCGCATCTTTGGTAACAAAGATGGCAGATGTAAACCCCATCCGAAGCAAGACCGAACAGAAAGCCATGTGGCTGCCCGTCACGCTTTCGGGTAGGTCGCTTGAGTCTGATGGCAACACCAGAACTAGATAGATGATCATCGAATACAGAACTCGGCTTATAGTGCTACTCATTTTTATTTGTTCAAAAATTATATTGTATTGTCTATTATTCTAAATCGTTACTATACTTTTCCAGTAGATTTTCCCTAACTGTTTTATATTGTTCTGCCAAATTATGATTACCTATTTTTATAGCATTCTTTTCCAATATCTCATAGCAATCCATAAGCCGGACAAGAGGTAATTCTTTCTGATAAAGAATATTCAAGTATGCTTCACTTCCCTCTATTGCATTGATAAACCAATTACATGCTTCCTCATAATCTTTTTGTTCCAGGTAAAAAGTTCCCAATTCATAACAACCTTCTGAAGATGGTTCTGTTACCATATCTTTCATAATATACTTAAAAAATTCAGACACT
This sequence comes from Lachnospiraceae bacterium, assembly GCA_022791815.1. Lineage (GTDB taxonomy): Bacteria > Bacillota > Clostridia > Lachnospirales > Lachnospiraceae > CAG-411. Next base: position 15,013 of record JAAVZU010000029.1, on the reverse strand, counting down.
TGATTCTCAATATGATAACCTCTTGCCAACACCAAAGAAGCCGCTTTTATTTCTTCTAAATCTCTGTCCTCTTCCTTAAATATCTCATGAAAAACTCCCTTTGCTTCTACAAAATCCTTTTCTTCTCCTGTAATAAACAATTCCCTTGCATACATTTGAAGCATTTTTTTATTAAATACTTCTCCTCTTTTCCATATTTTCTGAAATACAGAAAAATCTCTTGATCCATGGTTTTCTTCTGGCAAATGAAGTATAGAAATATCGCTGTCAAACACCATTGGCTCTAAACGTACACTTTCATGTATTGGATCATGCCATCGAAATTCTCTAATCCTTTTATAAAGTTTTGGACGATATTCCTTATCAAAATTATATGTTGTATTGTATTTTAACTGGTTACAATAATACATCTGTACAATATCAATTTCTGGCAACAACACTTTCTTCAACTGATAAAAACGTTTTCTATTTTCTTCATCAAGCACTTCATCTGCATCTGCCACATAAATATATTCCATATTCGCTTTTGAAAAAGAATAATTTCTTACTTCCGAAAAATCATCATTCCACACAAAATCATATATTTTATCTGTATACTTCCGTGCAATCTCTTTTGTCCTATCTGTAGATCCTGTATCTACAATAATAATTTCATCCATAAGTTCCTTTATGCTATCCAGACATCTTGCCAACACTCTTTCCTCATTTTTTACAATCATACATAAACTAATCGTAATCATTTTTTCTCCTTCCTATCTATAATTCTTATAGATAATTGCGAAACTCAATTTAGACTTTGAATTTTTATACAGATTCCCATATCACCACAAAGTCATGACTATATCGTTTTTAATTTCTTAACAAATTGTTTACAAAGTATCCATAGTCTTATCATATCTTCCGAGTATACTTAAATCAATAAGAAAAGCAAACAAGTTTGACTAATAGATATTATATTTGTTATAATTGTTAGCCGATTCGATTTTTTATAACATGCCTGACAAGTTACTCCCCAACCTGTCAGGCACTCCTCTTTCAAAAAAAGACCTATAGAAGGTCTTTTCTTTTTTATTCCACTTGTTGTAACATTTTTAATGCTTCTTCGTATTGAAAACATTGTACTTGTTTTGCTATCTGGTTCATCTTCTCCCTCTCCGATCCCGTTGTTGCATAAACTAATTTTTCTGTTAATTCAGGAAGAAAATTAAATTCATATCTGGAAAGATAATATTTCAGTTCTTCCACACATTCGGCAAACTCTTCTTCACTTATTGGAATATATCTTTCCTCTCTGCTCTTAGTATAAGTTGCATCATACTTTAACAATGCTTCCTCTAACTGTATTGTAAAATCATCCAAATCCTGTAAATAACTCTCCAAGCTGGTTCTAATGTATTCCTCTTGCTGATTTTCACACGCAAGTTCAAAAAGCTGGGATTGATTTGATAACCGGTTTACACCCAGATTCAAAAAAACACCCTTTAAACTGTGGAAACAATTTTTCATAGAAGTCACTTGAACCTGTGAAGCCTGATACATGCTAAGCCTGTTTTGTTCTGCATGAAGATTATCCACCGCTGCTTTAATAACCTTGATATAATTATTTGCAGAGTTTGCAAGATGACTAAGTCCTTTCTCCACATCCAATTCATCAATTGTAGAAAAAGCATCTAACAATGCATTCTTCTCTGAATCCTGCTCTTTCATATAGCATCCGTCAGATTCTATTGTTTTATCAGGAAACCATTTCTGCAAAATCCGGCAAACGGCCTCTAATCCCAACGGTTTTACCATTACATCATCTACACCAGCCTGTTCAAAACGCCCTTTTAGTTCTTTTGTTTCATTTGCAGAAAGCGCTACAATAATTGGACGCTTTGTTTTTCCTAATTTTCGGATTTCTTCTGTCGCTTCAATTCCATTCATCTCAGGCATCAGATAATCCATAAATATAATATCAAACTCTTCTAACCGTTCTTTCTCAATTGCTTCTTTTCCAGAATAAACTTCTGTAACTGGTATAGAAAACTGCTCTAACATACTAGCTACAACCATAGTATTTACCTTATTATCATCTACTACCAGCGCTTTAATCCCCTCTGCCCTAAATGCAATCTCTACCCCCATCTTCTTCCTCCCTTCCTAATACATAACAATATTCGTTCATAGATAAAAATGTGTTCTGATAACACAAACTTGTTTTATGTATGTAAAAAATATAAAGTCATTTGTAATACATGTCTATTTATTATTTATAAATGTACTCCAAAAAACCGTTGTTCAAATTCCTCTCTTGGCATAGGTTTACCATACAAATAGCCTTGCAGTTTATCTGTATTTAAAAACATAAGAAATTCCATCTGCTGTTTTGTTTCTACACCTTCTACAACAACTTCCATATTTACACTATGTGCCAACTCTGTAATCGCACTCAGTAAACTTGGATTAAAACTTTCTGTTCCATATCCAGACACAAAACTTTTATCAATCTTTACATAATTTAACGGCATCTCCATAATATGATTTAGCGAAGAATATCCTGTACCAAAATCATCTAATGCAATGCTAAATCCATTCTCTCTAAGCTGGCTAAGTACAGACTTCATTAAATTCATATCTTCTACAGCAAGACTCTCTGTCACTTCTAGGATAATATTATCTGTATTGACTCCTGTTACTCTTGCAATTTCCATAATCCGGTCTACAATGTTAGGCTGCACTAGTTGTACTACAGACAAATTCACTGCGACCTTAAAGTCTTTATTATATGTATCATTCCAACGTTTGCAGGCAGAAAATGTTTCTCTCAACACATATTCTCCCAAAGGCACAATTAACCCCAAATATTCAGATAAAGAAATAAAATTAATTGGAGTAATAAATCCGAGTTCCGGACTATACCATCGTACCAATGCTTCTGCGGAAATCACTTCTTTTGTAGTTGTTCTTACTATTGGCTGAAAAAACATCTCAAATTCTACACAGCCTTTTGTAATTGCTTTACGCAAATGTTTTTCATAATTTACCCTCTCAATAGAAGAGTTTAAAACTGCTTTTTTGTAATGCTGAATACGGTTCTTTCCTTTTTTCTTTGCCTCATAAACAGCAGCATCTGCATATTTTAACAACTCTTTTGGATTAGCACTGTCTTTCGGATATTCTGTAATCCCAATACTTACAGAGCAAAAACACTCTTTATCTTCTAATGTCCAACTGGTATGAAAAAGCTTTAAACACTGTTGAATAATTTCTTCTGTTTGTTTTGCATATTCTCCTTTTACAAATAACAAAAATTCGTCCCCATCTACACGATAACAATAGTTCTCAATTTCTGGAATATCATTCAAAGCTTTTGCTACCTGTTTTAATAAAATATCTCCGTATTCCGTCCCAAATGCTTCATTAATATGCCGGAAATCATCCAAATCCAACATAATTACAAAACCCTTTTTGTGATTTGTTAATGCCACCTCTATTTGTTTTTGAGCATCTTCCTCGTATTTCATACGGTTTGGAAGTCCTGTTAAAAAATCAAGATATGTTTCTTTTTTCATCAAAATCTTTCTTGCAGGTTCCGATACTGCAGATTGAACCATCTTAAGAATAATTTTTATATGCTCACCTTCACAAAAATCTTTTCCAAATGTTATACTATCTACCCAAATTTCATTTTCATCCCGGGTTTTTACACGAAACTTTTGATGTATACTCTTTTCTTTATGAAGAATCCCCTTTTGAAGTTCTTCCATTACCCTCTCTGCATCTTCCTCATGAATCAAATCTTTCCATGTCATCTGTTGCCCCATAATTGCTTCTATAGAATATCCAAAATTCTGAATATTAGGTGTTGCATAAATAATAGGCAATGTCTCTTCATAAGTCAATCCTACCATAATTATACCTTCACTCATTAAACAATCTCTGAGCGTTGCATTCTCACAAAGTGAATAATTAAACAACTTCTCATAATCGTCCTTTGACAATACGGGCATATACATCATCAGCATTCCCTGATATCCAATCTTTTTATCATAAATAGGTATCCTGTTCATTCTTACATAATATGGTTTGTCCTGTTCAAAGTTAATCTGTTCCATATGACAAAACAATGGCTCCTGACGGACTTTCACTTCCGTTTCTATCCGGTTATACTCCTCGAATAGCTCTTTTACCTGTGGGCTAACTTCTTCAAGCCGGGATTTGAGTGCCAGATATTCTTCTATATCGCTTTTAGCTTTTCCACTAATTACAGTATATTTTCCATCAATATCCTTCCATACCAATCTTGGATGTAATTTATCCATATCTACACGAAAAGGTTGTTTATAACTTTGGTCAAAAAACATAACCACAATATGCTCTCCTCCACATGTGATTACGTTTAATTCCATGTCTATACTTTTAATATCGTTTCCTATTAAAATTTCTTTTCCAAAATAATAGCGGCTTCTTCCCTCTAATATTTCGTCAGACAATTTTAACTTTTTCTGATCTGCCCACAATAAATTTACATTTTGACATAAGCCTCCATTTAAAGCTGTCTGAGCAAATTTATTCAATGCTGCCACTTTCCCTGTTTCATAAATATAAATAATTACAGGAAATTCTATATACTCTATCATCTCTACGAACTGTCTTTTTAAATTTACTCTCAAACCAGCACCCCCTGATATCTTTTGCGACTTATCATTCTCCCATTCTTGACACTACCTTTATTATACCAAAACTTCATTATATAGGCAAGTTGAATGGTGTTTTAAGAATGCCTTAGTGTTCTTATATAGCACAAGAAACATCCTCTCCAACATAATTTCTATTTCAGACTTCTACTGTTTGAGTTTTTCTATACTGCCAAATTACAAAAGCAGGCTGTCAAAAATGACAGCCTGCTTTTAATCAATTATAACTTTTGGTACTTTATTCTCTATATTTCTACATGTTAATACATCATGATTCCTGTTAGCTGCATATATAACTAAAACCAAATAAAACAACAGACCAGAACCATACTACATATAATCATTATTTCCATATATAAAAGTAAGGTACATGAAAGTAAAAATTTGATTAAATTCTTGTTACATTAGTAGCTTGTGGTCCTTTTTCACCTTCAATTACTTCGTATTCTACTTCCTGACCTTCTTCAAGAGACTTATATCCTTCCATATTAAGTCCTGAGTAGTGAACGAAAACATCATTACCTTCTGCATCAGAAATGAATCCGAATCCTTTTTGGTTATTAAACCACTTAACTGTACCTCTGTTCATGAGTTGTTCCTCCATAAAATATATTACTTGCAATTATCTGCAACATATTCAATATATCATGTTAATAGTAATATGTCAATCATTTTTCCAACCTTTCTTGTCTCTTTGTGTTACTATTCATATAATTTGTCAAATTAAATTCATTATTGGAAAGCCGTTTAATCTAAAAAATAACCATCATCATTTGATATGAATACTTGCATTTAAGAAACCACCAGTTATACAAACACAATTATTAACAGCAGCATTTGCACAACTAATATAGCAGGCATTCCAAAAACAAAACTTTTATGCTTTGTTTTATGGCGGAATAAATGCATACCATACAATGCCCCTATGCTTCCTCCCAATATGGCAGAAAGAAACAAAGTTTTTTCTGGAATACGCCACTGTTTTTTCTTAGCTTTGTGTTTATCTACTCCCATAAGTACAAATCCTACAAGATTGGCAAGCAACAGATATACAATTGCTATTTTCATCCAAATGCTCACTTTATTCTCCTTCTTCATTAGAAATAATTCCAATACCCAATTCCTTCAATTGTTTCTCATCTACCACATTTGGAGCTTCAGACATAAGGCAAGATGCATCTTTTATTTTTGGAAAAGCAATGACATCACGGATACTATCTTTTTTTGCCATTAACATAACCAGACGGTCTAAACCATAAGCCAGTCCAGCATGAGGAGGCACTCCATATTTGAAAGCATTCAATAAAAATCCAAACTGGTTATATGCCTGTTCCTTTGTAAAACCTAATGCCGCAAACATCTTCTCCTGAACATCATCCATGTGGATACGGACAGAGCCGCCACCAATTTCTGTACCATTTAATACAATATCATAAGCCTTTGCACGAACTCGTCCCGGATCGGAATCTAAAAATTCCAAATCTTCTTCCATTGGCATGGTAAATGGGTGATGCATTGCTGTGTATCTTCCTTCTTCCTCTGACCATTCCAGCAACGGAAACTCTGTTACCCATAAAAACTTATATTCATTCTTATCCAATAATTCCATTTGATTTGCTAATTCCAGACGTAATGCCCCAAGAACATCCCATACCACTTTATTTTTATCTGCTGCAAATAAAAGCAAATCTCCATTCTCTCCATCCATAACTTTTACTAAAGCCTGCATTTCTTCCTCTTTCATAAACTTTGCAAAAGAAGATTTGCAGGTACCATCAGCACCAATTGCAATATAGGCAAGACCTTTTGCACCATAGCCTTTTGCAAATTCGACTAAAGCATCTATTTTCTTTCTTGGCATAGAACCTTGTCCCTTGGCATTAATACCTCTTACTGTCCCGCCATTTTCTACAGCTCCTTTAAAGACTACAAAATCACAATCTTTAACAACCTCTGTCACATTTACAAGTTCCATTCCAAAACGGATATCAGGTTTGTCAGATCCAAAACGATCCATAGCCTCCTGCCAAGTCATACGCTGAATTGGTAAAGATACCTCTACCCCTATTGTCTCTTTAAATATTTTTTGTAATAATCTTTCATTTACATCTATTACATCGTCTACATCCACAAAAGACAATTCCATATCAATTTGTGTAAATTCTGGCTGTCTGTCTGCACGCAAATCTTCATCACGAAAACATCTTGCAATCTGAAAATAACGGTCATAACCAGAACACATTAATAACTGTTTAAAAATCTGTGGTGATTGCGGCAATGCATAAAAATTCCCAGGATGCACACGGCTGGGAACTAAGTAATCCCTTGCCCCTTCTGGTGTACTTTTATTTAAGATTGGAGTTTCAATTTCTAAAAATCCTTCTTCTGCTAAAAATTGACGGGTCAAAGTGGATACTCTGCTTCTTAGTATTAAATTATTCTGTAAATCTGGTCTTCTAAGATCCAAATAACGATACTTCAAACGCAGTTCTTCCTTCGTCTTACTATCTTCCTCAATTGGAAATGGCGGAGTATCTGCCTCAGATAATACACGCATATCTGTTGCACGCACCTCAATTTCGCCTGTTTTTAAATTCTTATTCATTCCACCTTCTCTTTTACTCACAGTTCCAGTAATTGCTACAACAAATTCACTGCGGAGTTTTTCTGCTTTTGCAAAAATTTCACTTCCACAGTCACTTTCTTCAAAAATCACTTGCAGCAGACCAGAACGGTCACGGACATCCACAAAGATAAGTCCTCCTTTATTTCTCTGCTTTTGTACCCATCCCATAATTGTAACTTCATTACCTGCATTCTCTATAGACAACTCTGCACACCGACAGGTTCTGTGTAATCCACGCATTGATTCAGCCATTTTTCTATTTTCCTCCGTTTATCATTTATTATTGTTTTAATATCCATTCTGCAATCTTATCCAAAGCAAGTTCCACTTCCTCATGGGTCTCCATATTTTTTACCTTTGCCTTGCCTTGCTCTAATTCGTTAGTTCCAAGTACAACAGTATTCTTAGCACCTATCTTATTTGCATATTTCATTTGAGCTTTTACACTTCTATCCATATAATCAGTTTCTACTACCACACCTTCCATACGAAGACTGGTCACCAGCTTATATGCTTGTGCTCTTGCTTCCTTTCCAAGGATTCCTACATAAAGTTCCGGGACTGGTGCCGATTCTAATTCTACTTTTTCTTCCTCTAAAAAGAACAAAATTCTCTCTAACCCCATTCCAAAACCTACGGATGGAATATCCTGTTTTCCATCTATTTCATGAACCAGATTATCATAACGACCACCACCACAAAGAGTAAATCCATCTTTATTTACAAACTCAAAAACTGTCTTGGTGTAATAATCCAATCCTCTAACAATTCCAGTATCTATTTCATAAGGTATAGAAAGTTCTTCAAGCATGTTTTGTAATTCTTCAAAATGCTCCTTACATTCTTCATCCAGATATTCAATGGTTCTTGGTGCATCTGAAACCACCGCCTTACAGTCTGGAACTTTACAATCAATTACACGAAGTGGATTTTTCTGCATTCTTTCTTTACAGGTAGCACAAAGTTTATCTTCATGCTTATGCAGATAGCTAAGCAATGCATCATTGTAAGTCTTTCTGCAATTTGCACATCCTATGCTATTAATGTGCAGTTTTGCATCCTTTAATCCAATTTTTTTAATTAGGGTCGTAACTAATGAAATCAACTCTACTTCTGCCAAGGGACTCTTTGAACCTACAAATTCCACTCCAAACTGGTGGTGTTGTCTCAATCTTCCACTTTGAGGATTCTCATAACGAAAAGCTGGTGTTACATAAAATAACTTTGTAGGCTGGCTTTCTGCATACATACTATTTTCCAGATAGGCTCGAATAGCCCCTGCGGTTCCTTCTGGTTTTAGAGAAATACTTCTGTTTCCTTTGTCTAAAAATGTATACATTTCCTTCTGCACAACATCTGTAGTTTCTCCTACTCCTCTTTGAAACAACTCTGTATGCTCAAATACTGGTGTAATAATTTCCTTAATATTATAAACTTTACACAAATCTCTGGCAATTTTCTCAATTACCGTTCTTTTGTGCATACTGTCTCCATACCAGTCCTGTGTACCCTTTGGCTTTTTTGTTATCACAATTATTTCCTCCTATTCAATCAAGTGCTAATATTACTTCTTGCTTTTTCACTGTTTCCAATTTTTCCCTTTTGAATAAATAATTCGTAAATTTTTCTGTCATTTTGGGAATATCCTCTAGATAAATTTTATCAAATAATTGTTCAGAATGAAGCAGTCTTTGAAATGCTATCAATATTTTTATATCAAAATTTTTTGCTTCATCAAACATAACCTGTACCGCGGTATCCCTGTCAAATGCCGTACGATATGTACGATTTGAAGTAAGTGCCGCAAACACATCACATACATGTAAAATTCTTGCTCCATAAGGAATATCCTCTCCAACCAGATTCTCTGGATATCCACTTCCATCATAATTTTCATGATGATGATACACTGTTTGCTGCACAAATGCGGAATATTGTTTTTTCCGAAGCACATCATAGCTATATACCGAATGCATCCGAAAATATTTCATTTCCTCAACTGCCATAGCATCTTTTCCATACAAATAACGGTTCATTTTTATTTTTCCAATATCATGAAGCAATCCTGCAATAGCAATTTCACGGCAAAATGTTTCATCTTCTCCTAATTCTCTAGCTAAAAGAACAGAAAGATTACTTACTACGATTCCATGACAAATTGCGTCAACAAGTTCCTCCTTAATGGAATCCTCTAAAGTTTCCAGTTTACTATATTCCTGATTATACATATCTATCATGTCCATCCATCCTTTCAGTAAATCAGTCTAATCCTCTAAAAAAGGTTCACGCTCAAACTAATTTATCCTCCATTAACTACGATTCATTATTTCCCCAGAACAAACGGATATCTTTCAACTGCCTCTTTTTTTCTATCTATCATTTCATTAATCCGATTAATATACTCCACAACATTTTTCACATTTTCAATACGTTCTAATTTTTTTGCTCCTTCTGGAAGCATAATTTTTGTAGAAGCTCCAGCCCCCAAGGCAAGTATAGATTGTTTTTCCTCCATAATAATAATGTTATAAATACTTTCCATTCCTGGTTTTGCATATCCAATATTTTCCTGACTGTCATTGGAAGAACCAGTTGCATTCTTTTGCCTATACATATAATACGGTTCGTAACCATGTTTTTTTGCAAATTTCTCTGTAATATCCATCATTTCACTGGTATCTCCTACCATGCAATAATTTTCTTTATCCAACTGCATATTCAGTCTTGCGGCACGCTTTACCACTAAAGAATGTACTGTTAAACTTTCTGGTGCCAATTTTTCCACCCAATCTAAAGTTTTCTTTACCTGTTCTGTTTTTTCTCCTGGAAGTCCCATAATCAAATCCATATTGATATTATCATGCCCTGCACTCCTAGCAAGTTCAAAACCCTTTACAACCTCTTCCACTGTATGTTTTCGTCCAATGTGGTTTAGAGTATCCTGATTCATTGTTTGGGGATTTATAGAAATCCGGGTAATTCCCTCTTCCTTTAATACCTGTAATTTTTCAAAAGTAATCGTATCTGGTCTTCCTGCCTCTACCGTAAACTCTACTACATGATCCATTGGAAAACTATGTTTAATTTTTTGAATCAAGTTTCTAAGATCTGCTGCTTCCAAAGTAGTCGGTGTTCCGCCACCTATGTAAATGGAAGTCAGTTTCTTTGCCCACAAATTCCTGCTTGCAAACTCAATTTCTTTATACAAAGCATGTAAATAATCTTTTACATACTTTTTAAACTGTTCTAGCGGAAAGGATGGAAAGGAGCAATACAAACATCTGGTAGGGCAAAATGGTATTCCTATATATAAACTGTATCCATTCTTATAATCAATGGCTCTTAAAATGTCTAACTCTTTCTTTGCAATCTCATATCCAAGAGAAATTTTATCTTTGGAACAATAATATTGTTCTTTCATATATCGTTCAATATTTTCTCTGCTCTCTCCAAGCTCTAGATGTTCCATAGGAAGTTTACTTGGCCGGACACCTGTTAAAGTTCCCCACGGAAGTTCCTTCCCTGAGACTTGGTGCAAAACCCGATAAATACAGCGTTTTAATATATTTTTATATATCTTTCTGTCTTTTGCATCTGCCAAATCTTTCTCCTGAAATTTTTTTTCTTTTGACAATACTTCCACTTCTACACTAGAATCTCCAAGAAAAATTCTTATAAACAATGTTTCATCATCTGTAATCTGTCCAAAATCAATTTCACTTCCACTCTTCCAAGACTCTGTAGCAATTTTAATCTGCCTGCTTGGATAGAATGCTTTACACAAACCCTGAATATCAAACACATAATCTTCTTTGGATAACTGTATTTTTATCATGGTTCTTGTTCCTTTCTTCCTTCTAAAAATATGGATTATATTTTTTTTCGTATGAGAGAACCGTACTGTCTCCATGTCCAGGAAATATCTGCATATCCTCTGGTAATGGTACTATTTTTTTACGAATAGATTCTTGTAATACTCTTCCATTTCCTGTTGGCAAATCACTTCTTCCTACTGACTGGCAAAATACCGTATCTCCACTAAATAATACATTCTCTGCTTCAAAATAATAACAAACCCCTCCACAGGTATGTCCTGGTGTATAGAGAACTCTTATTGTCATTCCTGCAAGCTCCAGCACGTCATTATCTTTCAATGTTTTATGAGCCTTTGCAATATAGGGACGGTTCATCATACTTCCAGAACAGTTCTGATAAGGATCACCTAATAATTCCAGTTCATTTTCGCCGATATAAACCTCTACTTGATATTTCTCAAGTAGTTCATTCACTGCCATCATATGATCAAAATGTCCATGAGTGAGTAAAATTGCCTTTAAATCCAACTGTTCCTCTTTTAATTTTTGTTCAATACAATCTGCTTCTTCACCTGGATCAATAATAAACGCTTCTTTTGTCTTTTCATTACTTACTATATAACAATTGGTAGAAACAGGTCCTACTACCAGTCTGCTCATTCTCATACGTCCTAACCCATCCTTCTATTTTAATTTGAGGTTCGTGTAATATCCAATACACTTTCCACATTCCGAATCTTGGAAATCAAACTTCTAAGTTGTTCTACACCTTGTGTAGCAAACCCTACTGTAATTGTAGCTGTTCCTTTTTTGCTGGTACGCACATTCATAGACCGCACATCAATCTGATTCTCTGTAAATATCTTTGAAATATCCACTAAAATACCTGTTCGGTTATTTGCATATATAATAATCTCTGCATCATAAAACTCACTCTTTTCTACAACTCCGCTCCATTCTGCATTTATCAGCCTTCCTCTATCTTCTTCTGGCAAATTCATCATATTAACACAATCTGAACGATGAATGGATATTCCACGTCCTCTGGTGACAAATCCAATAATCTCATCACCAGGAACTGGTCCACAGCATTTTGAAAACCTTACAGCTACATCATCTGTACCTTTTACAACAACACCACTTTTTGAACGGACAACTGCTGTTGCTTTGTTATTCTTGTCTGTACTAATCTGTTCTTTTACAATTTCATCTGTAATCTTTGTTTTCTGCTTCTTATAATACTCTTCTTGAAGACGGCTTACTACTTGCCCTTCCTTCAAACCACCATGCCCAATTGCGGCATATACAGATTCCCAGTCCAAAAAACCATATTTCCGCATAGCTACGGAAGTATATTCCGGCTTTAATAATTCACTTGGTGTAATGCTATGAGTTTTGCAATAATTATAGAATAATTCTTTTCCTCGAACAATATTTTCTTCTTTAAATTCACTTCTAAACCATTGGTTAATCTTATTTTTTGCTTGTGTGCTTTTTACAAGAGACAGCCAATCACGGCTTGGTCCTCTGGAATTTTGAGAAGTAATTACCTCAATTCTATCTCCATTTTTAATCTGGTAGTCCAATGTCACAAGCCTGCCATTCACCCTTGCCCCTACCATTTTATTACCTACTGCACTGTGAATACTATAAGCAAAATCAATTGGTGTAGATCCTGTAGGAAGATTCTTTACATCTCCAGAAGGGGTAAAACAATATACATTGTCTGCAAACAAATCCAAATCACTCTTTAAAAGGCTTAAAAATTCATGATTATCTGACATATCTCTTTGCCACTCAAGAATCTGTCTTAACCAAGAAAGCTTTTCTTCTTCGCTTACTTTTGTGTTGCTGCCATCCAGTCCCTCTTTGTATTTCCAATGTGCAGCAATACCATATTCTGCTGTACGGTGCATCTCATAAGTACGGATCTGAATCTCAAAAGGAGTTCCTGTATGTCCAATTAAAGTAGTGTGCAAAGACTGATACATATTTTCTTTAGGCATAGCAATATAGTCTTTAAATCTTCCGGGAATAGGCTTATACATCTCATGAATCACACCAAGTGCTGCATAGCAGTCTTTTACGGTATCTACAATAATCCGTACTGCAAACAAATCATAAATCTGATCCAAGGTCTTATCCTGGTTCTTCATCTTACGGTAAATACTAAAGAAATGCTTCACCCTTCCATTAATCTTTGCATCAATTCCTGCATTTTGTATATGCTTAGACACTTCATCTATAATATCTTTTATGAATTTTTCCCGATCCTGTTTCTTTGCATTAATTTTTACAGTTAAATCCTTATACACTTCTGGTTCCAAATACCGAAGTGATAAATCATCCAATTCAATCTTAATCTTTGCAATACCAAGTCTCTGGGCAATTGGTGCATAAATATCCATGGTCTCTCTTGCTTTTGCCCTTTGTTTTTCTGGTTTCATATATTCTAAGGTCCGCATATTATGCAAACGGTCTGCCAGTTTAATTAAAATTACGCGAATATCCTTTGCCATAGCAAGAAACATCTTTCTAAGATTCTCTGCCTGCAGCTCTATCTTATCATTAGTATAATTAATCTGTGTCAGTTTCGTTACCCCATCTACAAGCAAAGAAACTTCCTCCCCAAACATTTCTGTAATTTCTTCAGATGTCAGAATAGTATCCTCCACCACATCATGAAGCAGACCTGCTACAATAGTCTCTTTATCTAATTCCAACTCTGCCAGAATAATGCCAACACATATAGGATGAATAATATAGGGCTCCCCTGACTTTCTTCTTTGAACCTTATGTGCATCTCTGGCAATAGTATATGCCTTCTCTATTACAGATAAATCTCCCGAAGGATGATAATTCCGAACTGTTTCAATCAACTGCTTATACAAAATCTCTGGTTCTGTAAAATGTGCAGGGGCAGAAATATCTTCTGATGCATGTCCCACCATATTTTCTTTTACATCTTCTAAACCACTCTTTTTCATGTTTTCACCACCTGTATTCTTAAAGGAAATTATTTCTTAAATATTCATGTCCTAATTGTGGACCACTGTTATCACAACTAGTACAACAAATCATGTTTTTCTAATTTAACATCGCAGATAAACTGTCAATGTAACCATTAATATTTCTATTTCACTGTCCATTTATTTCCCATGATACTTTACAATAGATGCCACATCATAATCTGCCAGTTTTTCTCTTCCCTTTAAACCTTCCAATTCGAGAAGAAAAACTATCTTAACAACTTTTCCGCCAAGCATTTCTACCAGTTTTGTAGTAGCTTCAATTGTTCCTCCTGTTGCAATTAAATCATCCACAATTACAACTCTGTCCCCAGAATGAATGGCATCTTTATGAAGTTCTAAAGTGGCTGTTTCATATTCTAACTCATATTCCATCGCAATTGTCTCATAAGGTAATTTTCCTTTTTTTCTTACTGGTACAAAAGCTTTTTTCATGTTGTATGCAAGTGGTGCCCCAAAAATAAATCCTCTTGACTCTGCCCCTAATATAGTATCAAATTCCAAACCTTCCAATTCTTTTTGCATAGAATCAATCGCCAGTTGAAATCCTTCTTTATCCTGCAATACAGTTGTAATATCACGAAAATTAATTCCTTTTTTAGGAAAATCCTGAATGCTTCTTACATAATCTTCGACTTTTTTACTCATAACCATCCTCTTTTCTGCAGAGCACTTTTACTGCTGCTATCTCTTTTCTTTGGTAATGAACTATACACGTTGCCGTTCCACATTACCGAATCGCAACAGTTCAGTCAATGGCTGACCTGTTACACCGAACCCTCCATTATTCACATTCCATCTTGCAGAATAATATCGGTTAATTATCTTTATTATAGCATTATCATCTAAAAATAGCAATGGATT
>JAAVZU010000028.1 GCA_022791815.1 Lachnospiraceae bacterium | reverse complement strand
CCTAATGCGGTAGAGGAATTGAAACAGCCGAGGAAACATCCGACAGCGGAGAAAGTGGAAGCGATAAAGGATGCCTTGAAACATTTTTCACTTTACGAATCTTAATATTTATGTAAAAATTATTTATGTTATATACCTTATATGACTTTTATATTAATGATAGGAGAAATAATAATGTCTCATATAAAAACAGAAACGGAAACAGTTATAAAGAAAATTTTACCTTATCTTAAACGAAGGGGATACGATATTATTAAAGATTTGGACTTTGAATCCGTAGCCACATTAACCGATAGTTATTCTAAAGGATTTGTGGATATTTTAGTTACACTTGGAAAGAAAAATGCAGCATTTTTGATTGAGGCAAAACGAATCTCCAAAAAATTAACCAATAAGGATAGAGACCAAGCCATTGCTTATGCTAGGACTAAAGAAATCAATGTTCCTTTTGTTGTGGTAACTAATGGTATTGATATCCAATGTTTCAATACAAAGAATAAGAAGAGAATTTTATGGGATGGAAAGATGGTTGATAAAATCCCAAATAGACAACAGATTTCTCAAGTGCTTAGAGTATTGAAGGCAAATCCTCAGGAAACATATATTGGAATTTCAAATGACGTGAGTTTACCATATCGCCCTGGTTTACCATTACGTCAATTGAATGCATTGTTTTATAAAGGACACAGTACAATAAGAAAAATTGAGAAAAATGAAGAGTCAGCTTTTGCGGATTTTTCAAAACTGCTTTTTTTACGCTTATTAGAAGAAAAAAGTGATTTGGAAGATGATTTTGAATTACCTTATTCATATAGATTTCATGAGTTGGCAGAGTATCCAGCAAAAAATGCAGACCAAGTCAGAGATGCTGTATTAAGCATGATAGATTCTATTGTTCAACGAACACCATATGGAGAAGTTTTAGAGGATGAAATAAGATTAAAAAATCCCAAGACGTTTCTTAGCCTTATTAAAGACCTTTCATCAGTTTCGTTTTGTGATTGTAGTGTTGATTCAAAAGGAGCTGCCTTTGAATATTATGTTCGCGCCACATTAAAGGGTAAGAAATTAGGGCAGTATTTTACACCAAGAGAATTAGTACAAGTGATGAATATATTAATTGGTGAAAATAAAGTTATTAATTCATTAATGGCAGGAGTACCTATAAAAGTTCTTGACCCGGCTTGTGGTACAGGAGGATTTCTTGTTTATTTATTACAGGATTCATTGAAAAAATTACAGGAAAAATTAGAAACACGGGAAATAACAAAGGCTACATATGAAAGGTTAGTAAAAAAGGTAAAAGAGGAAATTTTCTATGGCTCTGACGCAAACGAAGGAGTTGCAGCATCGGCAAAGATGAATATGATAATAGCCGGTGATGGTCATACAAATATTCAACATGAAGACAGTTTATCAGTAAATGCAAAAAATTGGAATACTATAGACCCAGACTGTAATATTATAATAACTAATCCCCCATTCGGAACAGCAGAGGGAGATTCTTTATCAAAGAATGATATGAGGCAGTATAAAGTATCTTCAACTAAGGGGCAGTATCTTTTCCTGCAAAAGATGATTGCTTCAACGGTAGATGGAGGAGAAATATGTACGGTTATTGATGAAGGATTGTTAAATACGGAGTCAGGTTCAGAATTAAGGAAACATATTTTACAGTATTGTCGTGTGAAAGCAGTGGTAAGCTTACCTAGTGAGACTTTCAAACCTAATAAAATTAATGTCCGTTCCAGTGTGCTTTTGCTAGAAAAAAGAGCGGTTCCCGACATGGATTTTGAAGAACACTATAATATTACTTTTTGTTATTTGGATTCTTTAGGATACTTAGGGTCTGGAGATAAGATAAGAGGGTTTGATTTTGATAAGTTTTTTAATGAGATTCGATTTGATGTTTTAAATACAAAGGAAGGTGCTATTAGAGAAGGATATCACTGGAAGAGTTATGACATAGATTCGGTAGTTGTAGGCAATAGTGAAAATGCAAGATTGGATTATAAATATTGGGATGTAAATGTGCAAAAGCGAATAGAAGTGTTAAGGGAAGAAGGAAACACTACGATTCAAGAGCTAAATTTAATAACAACTTCGAGGGGAAAGAGTCCAACTGCAGATAGTTATGTGGATGCAACAGACGGATATGCTATTGTAATCAAGGCAGGAAGTAACATAAGTAAATTTGGCACATTAATTATTGATGATTCGGATTGGATTGAGAAGTCGGTTTATGATGAGTTTGTAGAAAAAAGTAAAGAGTTAGAAGTTAATTTAAATTTGATTCAAAAGGGAGATGTGCTATTAGCATCAACTGGAGATGGAACATTAGGAAAATGTTGTGTATATGATATTGATTATCCTGCTGTAGCTGACGGACATGTTACAATAATAAGAGTAAATCCCGATATTATTGATCCGTATTATTTAGCTGATTATTTGAGAAATGGATTCGGGGCTATACAGATAAACAGATTATATACAGGAGCTACTGGATTGATTGAATTAACGCCAGACCAAGTAGATACGATTGTTGTAGACATGCAGACAGGAGTGAAAGCGCAGAAGGAAATATCAGAAAAAATCCGAAAGCTCGAAAGACAGTATATAGAAAAGGTTGCCGAAGCAGATAATCTGTTGTCAAAATCTAAAAATATTTTTTAAAAAGAATACGTTATTAACAGTAGTTCAGGCAGCTATCGCAAATAGGTAAGGGTTCTCTTTCCTTTGAGTTACCGCTTAGTTTCGAGCAAGTAGCAGCTTATCGAAAGGCTAACGGACAGTATGTAAGGAAAAATCAGTGGAGAGATACCACTGTAAGAGTATTCATAAACCTTGATTAACAGTTAAATACGAAAAGTTTCTAATACTGTTTCAGAAAAGTTACAGGACAAGTAACAATTGATTGAAGATATTGAAAGAGAATCAATTGAAATTTTGCATCAGAGTGGTGCAAAATTGATGGAATTTATATTTTGTGGGAAAAGGGATGCACGAGCAGTATTAGTACTGTATAAATATTGCCGACATTTCCGTAGTTTT
>JAAVZU010000027.1 GCA_022791815.1 Lachnospiraceae bacterium | reverse complement strand
TATACTAGTATAAATGCGGAAAATTATTTCCCACTTTATGATCTCGTAATCATCTGATATGTATTTGCAATCTGGAAGTTTGTTTTCCTTGCTTATACATATCAGGTTTTACGATGGCACAGCACTTTTATAGTAACTTATATGCTGCCAAAAGGCGGTTTCGCTGTGAATAAAGGTGAAAAAGGGGTAAGGTGTTTATGAGTAAGAATTTTATTCGGTTATGTGCATTTATGTTATCTGGTATATTATGCCTTTCAAGTGGTGTACAAGGAAAAGCAGCAAAAGTTTATAAAGAGGATAGTGATAATGAAGTTTTAACCGTGCAGCCTTATATGATAACCACAGGAAGCGCAATTTCTGTTTATAATAACTCGTATGAGATACAGGCAGCCAAAGAGGAAAAATCAAATATTGTTTTTCCTGTTGTAGCAACCAATGGTGGTCTGGTGGTTTATGATATGGAACTTCTTGGAACTGTGGTTACAAAAGGAAGTATATCTGTTGCAATTTATGAGGATGCTGAGTGTAAAAAGCTGCTTAATAAAAAAAAGTCTTATAAAATGGGCTTGAAAAAGGATGAAATAATATCTGACTCTTTCTATTTAGAAAAGGGACAGAAGTGTTATTTTCAGATAGTAGTTTCTGATGAGCTGACCATAGAAGAAGAATGGTATCGTTTTTTCATAAGATTTCAAGAGTATAATAGTGAGAACCGTATACTGCAAAATAAAGAGGCGGTTTATTCTTATCAGAATGGAAAGGGAACCTCTATATATTATAAATTGAATGTTTCCAAAACAGGAATTTTTACCATTGATATGAACTATGACGATTTTTCCTATGGATCACCCAAGATTACTTTGTGCAATAATAAAAAGAAAGCAATTAGTGCAAATTGTGGAATTTACATAACTAATTCTGCAAAGGTAAAGAAAAAGAAAGAAACGCCAAAGAGTAAAAATATTTTTGCAGTTTCTAAGGGAACTTACTATATCAAAGTAACAGATTTAAAAGGTACATATAAGATTCAGTCTAAATTCACTGCGATAACAGATAATAGCGGTAAGACAAAGAAAAAAGCTAAAAATTTAAAAATAGGCGGCGAAACTTTGAAGGGTGTAATATTTACCAGTGATAAGATAAAAGATTATGACTGGTATAAGTTTACTTTAGAGGAAAGTGACAGAATAAGAATTAGTTTTACAGGTTCTACTTCTGGTAAAGAGAAATTACAATTAGAAGTAATTCCGCCTTCTAGTGCAAAGTTTTCTGGGAAAGCGGTTCTAAAATTTTCAGGTATAGATAAGAATGGATCTGGAAAATCAGGAACACAGTGGCCAGCAGGAACATATTATTTAAGAATTAATAAAACCACTGCAAAAGGAAATGGAATATACCAGCTGCAAGTAAAATCGTAACTGTTCATAATCATGAACAGTTATGTAAAATCTTATTAGAAACTTTATAAATGGGAAAGGAGCGTGACAGGAATGCTGCGTATTTTCAAAAGCATGGAAGGAAGTTTACATACTTTAAATAGTATAGAAGAGAATTCCTGGATATGCCTGACGGATCCATCTTTGGAGGAAATTATGGAGGTGGCAGGGCATTGTAACATTGATGCAGATGACCTTCGTGCTTCACTGGATGAAGAAGAAGCTTCCCGTATAGAGATTACAGATAATTATGTTTTAATTTTAGTTGATGTACCCGCAAAAGAAATTAGAAATGGAAATAAAGCATATACCACAATTCCATTGGCTATTATTCTTATGGATAAGATGATATTAACGGTATGTCTGGAAGACACGGTAGTTCTTCGGCCGTTTATTAATGAGAAAGTAAGGGAATTTCACACTTTTATGAAGACCAGATTTGTATACCAGATTTTATATAGTAATACATCAGCATATTTACATTATCTTCGGAAGATTGATAAAAAAAGAGAAGAGATGGAATCTCATTTAACACAAGGAACAACAAAAGGAGATTTAATTGAATTACATGAGTTAGAATCAGATCTTGTGTATTTTGCTACATCACTTCGTGTTAATGGTGTTGTACTAGATAAACTTACAAGATATGAAAGAATTAAGCAGTATCCAGAAGATAAAGAATTGTTAAATGATGTTATTATAGAAAATAAGCAGGCTATTGAGATGGCAAATATTTATAGAGATATTTTAAATGGTACTAGAGAATTATTTTCTTCAGTGATTGATAACTCATTAAATAATGTGATGAAGGTGTTGACATCTGTAACCATTATTTTATCTATTCCTACAATCACATCGGGATTGTGGGGAATGAATACAAGCAGCCTGCCTCTTGCCGATAGTCCCTATGGATTTGAGATTATCTGTGGATTGACAGCGTTATTATGTGCCATAGTAGTATTAATACTAAGGAAAAAGGATTTATTTTAGTAAGAAGAAATCAAAGGAGAATCATAGTATTTGAATTTGTTTCAAAAGATATTTTTAGGGAGGAAAAAGACATGACAGAACCAATGTTAGTACAATTAGAGGAAGCAGGGAATAAGATACCAGGATTGCTAAAGCGGTTTGCAGGAAATGAAGCAATTTGTGTAAAACTTGTAAAGAAGTTTCCTGGAGATGAGAATTATGCAAATTATCTGGAAGAGATTAAAGTGCAGAATTATAGGGATGCAGAACAGAGTGTACACACACTAAAAGGTGTGGCAAGTAATCTCGGGCTTACAAAGATTGCAGATATAACACAACTTATTGTGGATGAGATCCGCGGAGAATGCGATTATAAAAAAATTGAAGGTTGGAACAAGGAACTAATACAATTTTATGATGAAACTGTTGATATTATTAACAAGAACTTGTAGTGTTACAGTTCAACCACTACTTTTATATGCTTAATGCTATATATGAATGACATGGCTGGACTGTTACTATGTAGTAACATGTAAGGTGGTAAGATGTATAAAGAGATAGCAAAACTTGTTATTTACCGTAAACTTCCTAAGGACAGTATTTTGCTGTCCTTAGCAGAAATTTGCAGGGATTTTGAAAGTGATGTATATGACAAAGAGGATTTGGTTGCCAGGATTTATCAGGAGATACATAAGTTATTGGATGTAGCAACTTGGTATGGTTTTGATGAAAATTTATGGCATAATTATCTGGCATATTTACTGGCTGCAAATGAGAATCCTTTTAGCATAACTTGTGAGAAAGTTGGAGCAACAGAAGGAACAGTGAATCAATTTGCAAAGAATGACTGTCGTATTTTTAAAAATTTATTTGATTATGATTTTAGTAAGATAGAAGAAACACTTGATATCAATTGTTTTCAAGTAATTTTGAATTATAAGGCAGTAAAGAAGACAGAGAGAAGATATAACAAAAATGTAAGTGATAAGGTGCGTAGTCTCAGTAAACAAATTGAGGCAGCAAATGATGAAGAAGAGGTTTTTCGGGCAGTTACAAATTTCTATCGGGAGTATGGAGTAGGAAAGTTTGGATTGAATAAAGCCTTTCGTATAGAACATAGGAATCAGGAAATAGAACTTTGTCCAATTACAAATACAGAAGAAGTATCTTTAGATGATTTGATTGGTTATGAAATTCAGAAACAAAAATTAATAGAGAATACAGAAGCTTTTGTGGCTGGACGTAAAGCAAATAACTGTTTATTGTATGGAGATAGTGGAACTGGTAAGTCTACGAGTATCAAAGCAATTTTAAATGCCTATTATAATCAGGGACTCCGTGTGATTGAGATATATAAACACCAGTTTCAGGATTTGTCTTCTGTGATCTCACAAATAAAAAACAGAAATTATCGTTTTATTATTTATATGGATGATTTGTCTTTTGAAGAGTTTGAGATAGAATACAAGTATTTAAAAGCAGTAATTGAAGGCGGATTAGAGACAAAGCCAGATGATGTTTTGATTTATGCCACTTCCAATCGCAGACACTTGATTCGGGAAACATGGAATGATCGTTCAGATATGTCAGATGATGGATTGCATCGTTCCGATACCATGCAGGAGAAGCTATCTTTAGTAAACCGTTTTGGTGTGTCAATTTACTATGGCAAACCAACCCAGAAAGAATATTTTGATATTGTATGTCAGCTTGCAAAAAGATTTAACAATATCACTCTTACAGAGGAAGAACTTTGCATGGAAGCAAATAAGTGGGAAATGTCCCATGGAGGACTTTCAGGAAGAACAGCACAGCAATTCATCCATTATTTAGCTGGAAAGGAAAAGAAATAATTTTGAAAACAGGAATATGTTATGTGGTTGGTGCAGGAGACTGTTACCAGCCAATTCTTTTGCCAACAGATAAGGACTATGTAATCGCAGTAGATGGAGGTTATGATACCTTGCGGTCACAAGGCATTAAGCCAGATGTGATAATTGGAGATTTTGATTCGGTGCAATCTGTAGTAACAGAGCAAAATGTAATACAATTAAAACCAGAGAAAGACGATACAGACATGCTTTATTCTGTAAATTATGGAGCAAAGCTTGGATATACCATATTTTATATCTATGGAGGAACTGGTGGAAAACGGATTTCCCATACCATTGCAAATATACAGTTATTGGCACATAATCCTTATCTTCGATGTTTTCTATTTGATAGAGAGGAAGTGACTTTTCTGCTTGCAAATGAAAGGGTATCTTTTTTGGAAGAATGTGAAGGATATGTATCTGTGTTATCTTTTAGTGATAAAAGTACTGGTGTCTGGGAGAAAGGGTTAAAATATGAGTTGGAGGATGCAACCCTGACAAATAATTATCCATTAGGTGTAAGTAATGAATTTGTTGGTAAAAGGAGTTTTATTTCCGTAAAAGATGGAAAGCTGTTGATTAGTATTGAGAACAGAAATTTGGGAAAATTTACTTTTAAACAATAATCGGAAATATGTGTTTGCCATGTTCTTATGTGCAATCCTTCTCAATTGTGAGGGAGACAGAGTGATGTGGAGTTGCTTATGTATATTGCAATAAAAAAGATAAAAAACAGGAAATGAAATAAGAAATTCATTTCCTGTTAGTACAACTTGGACATGCAAAAGTATAAATGACATGTCTAAACTATTACTTGGTTACATATCACAGAGACTATTCTGTAAAAATACGAATCATGGTTGCTTGATTGGCATCTAGTTTTACAACAAGCTGGTCACCTTCCATACGAACCTGACAGTCTCCTTGGAAACTTGCCTTAGGAGTAGAAATCTGAATATCCTGAGCATGGAGGAGAGCCTGGAATGCTTCATTTGTAGATTGTAAAGTATCATAAGCTGTTTTTGCTGAGGTTTGGATTACATCCAATTCTTCCTTGTTAGAGAGAGAATTGTCTATTGCTTTTACTTCCTTGGAAAGCTTTTCTGTTAATGTAAGTACATTTTTCATTGCAGCTTGGCTTTTTTCACGAATGGAAGTTTCCGCAGCATCCTTTTGCTTTTGTAATTCTTCCTCAGAAGGCTCTTTGTAATCTGCCTTTAGCAAGTCTACTGCTTTATTTGCCTGAATTGGCATACGAATCCATAATTCGGAAGGAGCATCATCATTGTTGGATGCCACAATAACCGCACTCTTATCTAAAATACGGCCGTAAGCAAATTGGCGGTTTGTTAAGTGTAATTGTTGATAACGTCCCATTGTTAATTCTTGGAATTGCTGATGTATCCGTCCTAGCTTACAAATTAAATTTGTAAGAGTGTTCGTTTCGTATGCATTAGCATAGTCAGAAAGAGATAGGGCAGGGCGAATTGCATCATCTGAACCATTCTTTTCTTTTTTTCCTTCAATCCCAAACTCCGAACCATAATAAATAGAAGGAATACCTGGGAGACCATAAAAAAGTACATGCAAAGGTAATAAGTGTGCTTTATTGTTTAATTTTGTAGCAATACGTTCTACATCATGATTATCTACAAAGGTATAGAGTTTCGTATCATGGTTGATATCCAAAGAACGCTGGATACTATGGGCAATTTCAAAGAAATTGTGGTCGTTATGGCCAGAATATAATGCTTTGTGTAACTCATAATTTGTTACAGAATGTAGCTTTTCATTATTTGCCCACTGGGAATAATTTCCATGTATAACTTCTCCCATTAACCAGAAATCTTCCTTTAAAGTATTTGTAAGGTTACGGATATCCTGCATAAAACCATGATCTAATACATCTGCTGCATCCAGACGGATTCCATCAATATCAAATTCCTTTACCCAAAAACGGATAGCATCAAAAATATGCTCTTTTACTTCTGGATTTCTCTGGTTTAACTTTACAAGTAAATTATATCCACCCCAGTTATCATAGCTAAATCCGTCATTATATTCATTATTATTATAGAAATTCACATTGCAGAACCAGTCACGATATCTGGAATTTTCCCGGTTTACCCGTAAATCCTGAAATGCAAAGAAATTTCTTCCTACATGATTGAATACACCATCCACAATTACCCGTATTCCCATATTATGGCAATTTGTTACAAATTGACGAAAGTCATCATTTGTTCCTAACCGGCGGTCAACCATTTTGTAGTCTGTAGTTTCATAGCCATGACCAACCGATTCAAATAATGGACCAATATAAATAGCATTACAGCCAATTTTTTTTACATGTTTGCTCCATGCGTTCAGTTCATCAAAATGATTTTCACTTGTAACACCATCATTTTGTTTTGGACATCCACATAATCCCAAAGGATAGATGTGATAAAATATTGCGTTTTCGTACCATTTCATAAATTTACCCTCCATAAACTATATATTAAAGAACACAAAGGTGTCCTTAGTTAGTGCGGTATATTAGTTGCGTGATTTGTATTCCACCAATTTATAAAAGACATTGTAAAGATTACTGCATAACCCAGTAATCCTAGTGGATTTGGAATTTGATCAAAAATAAAAAAGCCAAGTACTGCAGATACTGCAATCTGGAAATAATCATAGATGGAAATTTCCTTGGCAGGTGCATAAGTATATGCTTTTGTAATACATATCTGTCCTCCTGCTGCAAACATTCCGCATAAAATTAGATAAATAAATTGGGAGTTACTCATGGACTGGTAACCAGTTATTACAAATGGTAAAATGGAAAGGCAGGAAAAAAGGGAAAA
Organism: Lachnospiraceae bacterium; assembly: GCA_022791815.1. GTDB lineage: Bacteria > Bacillota > Clostridia > Lachnospirales > Lachnospiraceae > CAG-411. The sequence goes on along the minus strand of JAAVZU010000027.1, from coordinate 79,888 downwards.
GAAAAATACAATTTTCATACTTTCCAGACCTTTTAATCCAAGATACCGGACTGCAGTATATGCAGCACCAGCCATAATTCCCCCAAATAAGCCAATCATACCAGGAATAAAGGAAAAATCTGTAAAGCTGGGCTGAATAACCAAAATGGCTCCAATAAATGCTCCTAGTAACGTAAAAAGCTGAATGGGCTTCATTTTTTCTTTTAGAAAAAAGAATGAAAAAATAAGTGCAGCAAAGGGAGAGATTTTGTTAAGAATATTGGCATCTGATACAACCAGTTTATCTATGGCATAGAAATTACATAAAATACCAATTGTTCCGCATATAGATCGAACCAGCAGTGTTGGTATATATTTCCACTGGTAACGAAAATCTTTTTTATTGCGAAGGAGAAGAAAACCTGCAATCATTGCAGCAAATAAGTTACGGAAGAAAGCTTTTTGCATAGTTGGCAAATCTCCCGATAATCTTGAACAAATGGTCATACTGGCAAAAAAGAAACCAGCCAATAAGATAAACAGAATACCTTTATTTTTTTCTTTCAAAACAACGCCTCCAAATACTTCTTGAGTTTTTAAAAGTATAGCCAATTTTAGCCGGATTATATATAATCTGGCAGAAAAAAACTCCACTATAGCATATCATATTTCGACAAATTGAACAAGGGAAAATGTGTAAAAACTGTATTAACAACTGTTCAGGTAGGTCTGCACACCTCGCGGTGAAAGAGCGTAGAAAAGACTAGAATTGTTACTTAACAAAAAAGGAAGCAGGTTGTTTTTATACTAGGATAGAAACAACCGTGGAAAAGAATCTTTATGATTTTATTTTTTCTTATGAAACACGCAGTAAATGCGTGTTTCTCCTTGAATGGTTACTTTAAAACTTCAATAAGTTGTTGAAACAGGCTTAAGACTTTTTTGTTTTTCTCTAAATCAAATTTATGAATTTCTACCTGATCTGCCAAATATTGAATGTGTGCAGCTAAATCATGGTGAGGATCATATTTCCGGATAACAATTTCACCGTCATCATTGCAAAAAATTTCAACAGGATCACCATCATTTATAAAATTAGAGTACCGAAAATCTTTTGGGATAACGACTCTGCCTAAATGATCAATACGTCGTATGACACCTTTTTTTTTCATAAATATCACAGCTCCTTTTATCATATGCACATCCATTTGGAAATTATGTAACAGTTCAGCCTAGGGACTAAACGGTTGCAAATTATTCCATATATGGATGAATGTTACAAAGTTTTTAGCTTAAAAATAAAAAAGAGAGATATGTCCTTGACAAATCTCTCCTTTGAAATCTATATTCATATTTTATAACATACTTTAAGAAAATGCAATAGAAAAATAGAACGGTTTTTTATTTATTTGTAATATATCAAAATATCATCTGATATGGGAAGAGAAAGGCAGTAGACGGTTTGAAAAAATGTGGGTATAATAGAATAGAGAAATTATGATTCAAGAGGTATCTGTTATGAAATGCATAAAAAGGGGGCAGGCATTATGGCAAGAACCGTTTCAATAGGAAATCAAGATTTTGAAAGTATACAGAAGAACAATTATTTTTATATTGACAAAACAAGTTTAATAAAAGAATGGTGGGAGAGAGGAGATAGTGTTACTTTAATTGCCCGTCCAAGACGTTTTGGAAAAACATTAACCATTAGCATGTTGGAGCAGTTCTTTTCCAACCATTATAAAGGGCGAGGGGATTTGTTTAAGGGACTTTTTATTTGGGAACACGAGGAATATCAGAAACTGCAGGGAACTTATCCAGTGATTAGTCTATCTTTTGCTAATATCAAAGAAATGAGTTATCAAGGTACAAAAGAACGAATTGGGCAGTTGATTTCTGATTTGTATAGTAAATATCGTACTCTCCTTGACAGTAATCAATTGGATGAGGTAGAGAAGGATTATATAAAGGATGTAATCAGATATCAATATCAAATGCCAGAGACTATAGCAACTATGGCAATTCATAAACTTTCAGACTTCCTTTGCCGACATTATGGGAAGAAAGTTATTATTTTGCTAGATGAATATGATACACCTATGCAGGAAGCTTATGTACATGGTTATTGGGAGGAATTTGTTGCATTTATCAGAAGTCTCTTTCATGCAACCTTTAAGACCAATCCTTATCTGGAACGTGCTATTATGACAGGAATTACAAGAGTAAGCAAGGAGTCTGTATTCTCTGATTTGAATAACTTAAAAGTAGTAACTACTACTTCTAATGAATATGCTGATTCATTTGGTTTTACAGAGAAAGAAGTTTTTTGTGCTATGGATGAGTTTGGTCTGTCTGATCAAAAGGAGAAAGTAAAACTCTGGTATGATGGTTTTACTTTTGGAAATATTTCTGACATATATAACCCATGGTCAATTATTAATTTCTTAGATAGCAAAAGACTTGGACTTTACTGGGCGAATACCAGTTCTAACAGCTTAGTGGGGAAACTAATCAGAGAAGGAAATGCGGATATCAAAAAATCCATGGAAGATTTAATAGAAGGGAAATCCTTGGCAGTAGAAATTGATGAACAGATTGTTTTTAACCAGCTTGATATAGATCAGACCGCAATCTGGAGCCTCCTTCTTGCCAGTGGTTATTTAAAAGTGAAAAATTATGCCTTAGATGATATAAGAGGTTTTTTTTTTATGAACTGGCTTAAACAAACTGTGAGGTATTGTTTATGTTCCAAAATATGATTAAGAGCTGGTTTTCAAAATATACACCTGATTATAATGATTTTATTAAAGCTTTATTGCAAGGGAATGTAAAAGCTATGAATATACAGAACCAGAACGGTTTTACCATGGTCTTGTACTTGGCTTGATGGTAGACTTACAAGACCGCTATAACATTTTATCCAATCGGGAAAGCGGTTTTGGGAGGTATGATGTGGTTTTAGAACCGAAGAACAGGGAAGATGATGGTATTATTTTAGAGTTTAAGGTTCATGATGAGGAAGACGAGAAAGACCTTGCTGATACAGTATCTGTGGCACTGGAACAGATTGAGGAAAAACAATATGCAACAGATTTGGTGTCAAAGGGAATACCAAAAGAGAAAATCAGGAAGTATGGTTTTGCCTTTCAGGGAAAGAAAGTGCTGATTGGGTAATACAAGTTATGCTAATATTTTGCATTTAATTAGTGGAGGAGGAATGAGATGAAGCAAAAGATAATAAATTTTGTTATATTGGCAGTAATTGCATTTTCTATTATAACAGGAGTTTATTTAGCAATGACACATGGTGGAAGGACAAAAAAAGATCAAAGTGTACTTACCAAAACAACTCTAATGGAGGTATTAGAAATTAACGAGCTTTCTACCATTACTTATACTTATAATGGGATTGTTCCAGGATATGAAAAAGTGGATGTGGCTGGGAATGGAACAGAATATGGAGATATTGCGTATTATGTTTCTTATGAGGGAACAGTGAAAGCTGGAATAGACTTTTCTAAGATAGATATTGATATTGGAGAAGAGAATAAGGAAATCAAGGTAAAATTACCAAAAGTTGAAATTTTAGATACGATAGTAGATGAGGGGTCGCTGGAATTTATTCATAAGAAATCTCAAAGTGATTCTAAGGGAGAAAATTATAAAAATGCATTTTGGTTGTGCAGTGAAGATCTTAAAAAGAAAACAGCAAAAGATAAGACTTTATTGGAACTGGCAAGGAGTAATGCAGAGTCAGCAATTACTGCTTTATTAGAGCCGTGGATGGAACAAATGGAGGAAGGATACCATATAGTTGTGAAATAGGGAGGCAAGAATTATGAGAAAAAAGGCAGAAGCCATTTTATGTTTTGGATTTATTATTATTATGGTCACATTAACTGCCTGTACAAAAAAACAGGAAGAAAAAAATTTACAAGAGCCTGGAATTAGTCAGATTCGTTCTATTTGTGAACTTGCTACCATGGAATGTTATTACCATAATGTAGTAAAAGGAAAAGTAGAGGGAGGCTGGTTTAAAGATGGATGGAATGATGGATGGAATATTTTGGACTGGATGAGAAAGGCAAATGTAGAGGATTGTGAATATTGGTTTGAGTATGTGGGAGTCATTAAGATTGGCATTGATATGGCAAATTTAAAAATTCAAGTGAAAGAGGATAAAGTGGAAATCACGATTCCAAAAGCAAAGATATTAAGCAGTGAAGTGAAACCAGAATCTTTGGATGATGGACTTTATGTAACCAGCACCAGTGATAATGATGGGGCTTGGATTACTTTAGAACATGAAACCGAAGCGATTGCTATAGCACAAGAGAATATGAACAAAGAAGCAAGAGAAAATACTATGTTATTTGAAGAAGCAACGGAACGGGCAAAAAAACTGATACAAAATTATATTGTACAAATGGGAAAATTAACGGATAAAGAATATACAATACAATGGATTGAGGCAGAGACTTTGGATGAGGAGATTGCTCCAACAAAGGAATCTGCAGAGTAGGAGAGTGATAAAATGAAAAACTGGAAGAATTTACTAATACTAATAGCATGTATTCTATGTTTGACAGGATGCGAAGGAATAAATATTGGAGAGAATTCTGATACCTCTGAACGCCAACAAAAGACTATTAGCTTTGATAAAGAAAGTGATAGTTTTTTTGGAAAATGGGCAGATGACAGTGAAGATTTTCAAGAGGAAATAACACAAATTACAACAGGAGAGGGGAAGGTAACAGCTTCAGATGTTCCAGAGTTTTCTGGAGAACCTTATGTAATTATTAATGAAAATCAACCAGGATTTATAGAAAAAGATTTGAAACAAAAATCTTTTGAAGAATATAGTGAATTAGATGTTTTAGGAAGATGCGGCATAGCTTTTGCTAATATAGGGAAAGAACTTATGCCAGAAGAAGAAAGGGGATCTATTGGGCAGGTAAAGCCTGCTGGATGGCATACCGTAAAATATGATTGTGTAGATGGAAAATATTTGTATAACAGATGTCATTTGATTGGATATCAGCTTACAGGAGAGAATGCGAACGAACGGAATTTGATAACTGGAACACGTTATTTGAATATAGAGGGAATGCTGCCTTTTGAAAATTTAGTGGCAGACTATATTAAGAAAACCTCTAATCATGTATTATATCGTGTAACACCAATTTATGAGGGAAAGAATCTGATTGCTACAGGTCTTCAAATGGAGGCATGTTCCGTAGAGGATAAAGGGGCAGATATTTGTTATAATGTTTTTGTGTACAATAATCAGCCGGGAGTTGTGATGGATTATGCAACTGGTGAAAGCTGGGAAGATGATTCTAAAGAAGTGGTAAAACCCAAAGATAAGAAACAAAATGCAAACTCTTCAAAGAAAACTACATATATACTTAATACTAGTTCTAAAAAGTTTCATACAAAGGAATGCAGCAGCATAGAAAAATTAAGCGATGATAATAAAAAGGAATATACAGGAACAAAAAAAGAGTTGGAAGAAAAGGGATATGAACCTTGCAAAAGATGTAAGCCTGAATAATTTTCAAAAATCTGGATAGAATGCTTTTATAGGATTATTATATTGTGAGTAACTGAGGATAAATGGTATCTGTTTAAGTACAGAATAGTTACGATAAATTTAATGAAAAAGATTGTCATTAGGCTGTATTGTATTCTTTTAAAAGTAAAGGTACAATAGAGATAGTTAGGAGAGGCTAACGTATTTTGAGAAGATTTTGGAGGTTTTGGCATGAACTATTTAGAGATTGAAAAAGTGATTGGTAGAGAAATCATGGATTCCAGAGGAAATCCGACGGTAGAGGCTGAAGTTACATTAGTAGATGGAACAGTAGCCAGAGGAACAGCTCCTAGTGGTGCATCCACAGGTGTATTTGAGGCTTTGGAGTTAAGGGATAACGACAAAAGCAGATATTTAGGAAAAGGTGTAAGTAAAGCAGTAGAAAATATTAATACAGTGATTCAGGATACTATTGTTGGTATGGATGCATCAGATATTTATGCAATCGATGCTGCTATGATAAAAGCAGATGGCACAAAAGATAAATCTAAATTAGGCGCAAATGCAATTCTTGCTGTTTCCATTGCAGCGGCAAGAGCAGCAGCAACGGCTTTAGATATGCCATTGTACCGTTTTCTGGGTGGAATTTCAGGAAACCGTTTACCAGTACCAATGATGAATATTTTAAATGGTGGTGCACATGCTGCTAATACAGTAGATGTACAAGAATTTATGATTATGCCTGTTGGAGCACCAAGTTTTAAAGAAGCTCTAAGATGGTGTGCAGAAGTGTTCCATGCTCTGGCTGCTTTGTTAAAATCAAAAGGACTTGCTACTTCTGTGGGTGATGAAGGTGGATTTGCACCAAACTTAGCCAGTGACGAAGAAGCTATACAGTATATTTTAGAGGCTGTAAAAAATGCAGGTTATGAGCCGGGAAAAGACTTTAAAATTGCAATGGATGCAGCATCTTCTGAGTGGAAAACTGATAAAGTTGGTGAATATAAATTACCAAAGGCAGGAACCGTATATACTTCAGAACAGTTAATTGAACATTGGAAACAGCTAGTAGAAAAATACCCAATTATTTCTATTGAAGATGCCTTGGATGAAGAGGATTGGGAAGGATGGAAGAAACTTACCGCAGAGCTTGGCAGCAAGGTTCAGTTAGTTGGAGATGATTTATTTGTAACTAATACTGAGCGATTGCAAAAAGGTATTGAGAATGGCTGTGGTAACTCTATCTTAATCAAATTAAATCAAATTGGATCGGTATCAGAAACCTTAGAAGCAATTAAGATGGCACATAAAGCAGGATACACAGCGATTTCGTCACACCGTTCTGGTGAAACAGCAGATACTACCATCGCAGATTTGGCAGTAGCCTTAAATACCTGTCAGATTAAGACTGGCGCACCATCCAGAAGTGAACGTGTTGCAAAATATAACCAGTTACTGCGTATTGAAGAACAGCTTGGAGAAAGTGCAGTATATCCAGGAATGAAGGCATTTAATGTAAAATAGAGATTATGATAAATAAAAAAACCTGTGGATAGTAGTCCATAGGTTTTTTTAGTAGTCTACCAATTTTTATTTTTTTGGTGTATAATCCACTATGTAGAAAAATGAAAATATTTAAAAACACACAGCAGAAAGAGGGAAAATAAATGTACTATACCTATATGTTGCGATGTAAGGATGAATCCCTTTACACAGGAATTACCACAAATATAGAACGAAGGTTAGAAGAACATGTAAAAAAAACAGAAAAGGGTGCAAAATATACTAGATATCATGATGCAATAAAAATGGAAGCAATATGGGAAAGCAAAAATAGAGTAGATGCATCTAAACTGGAATATTGGATAAAGCATCTTACCAAGAAACAAAAAGAACGGTTGATTCAAGAAAATTGCTTAGAGTTATTGGAAACAAAAATTGTTGTAGAAAAATATAATAGATTATAATATTTGATAAAACGAAAAAATTTTACAAAAATACTTTACAATATTGGTTAAACGTGGTAGCATTATGGCTTGTATAACAAAAAACTAAGGAGGTTCATAATGAACAGAGAGAAAAGAACACGCACAAAATTATTAAGAATTTTAATATCTATTCTAGGTGTTATTTTTCTAACATTTATTGTCCCAAGTACACAATCAATTTTAGCAGCTGAGGATGAAGTTGCTAAGATTACAATTTTTTCTGATGGTAGTGGTCCTGCATATGGTACACATGCATTTATTTATATTGTTAATATATCGGATGACGATATAAAGATAGGAGACTATACTTTAAAACCTAATAAAGGTGTGACTATTGGAACCTTTGGTAATAAAGATGATGGTAAAGGAATTTACTATAATCTAGAAGCGTATTTTATTCAGGAATATGATTCGTATGAAAATAGGGTATCTTTAACTACTAAGATTACTGCAAAAGACATAGAAACTATTAATTCAAAACTAGATTCTTGTAATAAATGGACATATACCAAAAATTGTTCATGGTTCGCAACAAGTATTTGGAATTCCGTTTCACCTAAGAAAAAACATGTTTCTGCTGGTTTAGTTTCTACACCAGCAACATTAAGTAAGAATATAAAGAAAATTAAAGGTTATGTAGAAGGAAAAAAAGTAAAAAAAGTCAGTGAAGATAATGTGTATCGTTATAAAAATGATGGTAAAAAAACTAAAGCTTCTTCTTCAAGTAAAAAGGGAAGTCCATCAGGCTTATCAAATAGTTCCAGTTCATGATGGAGGAGAAAATGAGTGAACAAATTATTATAAAAAAGGCTATCTACAAAGATAATATAGTACATATTGAGTTTGATAATGTTTCATCAGTAGATTTTGTAAGAAAAATTAAGATAAAAAAGATGAAAGATGAAATTATCCTATCTCTTTATACAACATCTCTTTCATTTTTTAAAAAGAGGAGTGTAATAAATCTTAAAATGAATAAGTTGCTTCCGATATTTTACTATAATAGAGAAGGCAAGAAAGTAAAAATTCAAGTAGAAACATTTTCTGATATTTAAAGTAGGAGTAAATTATGAATCAAAAAAAGGCAAACATACTGTCTATTGTGGAAAAAATTTTATTGCTGAGCATTTTATTTATTTTATTAAGTTTTTTATTTTCCACAATGCAGACTTTAAAGAATGTAGATAATTTATCTGCAAGCAGTTTTTCTTTATATGACATACTTTTCATAAAGGTATTGTTTTATAGTATTTTAGAAATATTGGCATGCATCGGCTATGCTATTGTATCAAGGAAAATGCGAAAAAATAATCAAATAACAACATTACATAAATTTGGTAATATGGTAAGGAAAAGAGTTCCTCAAACCATAGCAATTATATTGCTTTTTGCATTTGCTCTTTTTGCAGCTATTATCTATTATGGACAGGAAATGCTTATGTTTTATCCAACGAACAGTAAAGAGAGTAACACCTATTTAAGTAAAAGGGATTCCTATGAAAAAATTCTCATCACAGGAAAAAATGGGGAAAGATATTCTGGCTGGCTCCACAAAAATGAAAATAGTAAAAAAACAATCTTATATTGTGGTGGAAATGCCCAATCAAGTGCTGCTACTATGCGGGATTATGATATGGATAAATTATGGGATAGTTTTTTAGATTATAACTTTCTTATGATAGATTATCCAGGATATGGTGAGAGTGAAGGAAAACCAAGTGAAAAAACCATCTTTTCTATGATGGAACAAGTGTATGCATATGTAAATGGCAATGATACATTAAATGAACAGATTATTATTATGGGGTTTAGTATAGGTACAGGACCAGCAGTTTATATATCTTCCAAATACAATGTAGATGGGTTAATCTTGCTTGCTCCTTATGATGAAGCCCGAAGTTTATATAATAGGTACATCAATATATTTCATGGTCCATTTTCTTCCTTTATAAGAAATCCATTTAAAAGCAAGGAGTATGCAAAGCAGGTGAAAACAGTGCCGCTTATTATAGCATCTAAGGATGATGAAGTGATTCCTTATGAATTATCTGTGAATTTAGCAAAGTCTTTTAAACAGATTCCAACGTTTATAACTATGGAGGGGCTGCATCACAATGAAATTTTATCAGATTCTATGGCAATAGGCGAAATACAGCAATACTTAACGAAGATTGAATAAAATAAATAGATTGTGTATAAATCAAGACGGAAAGAAACTTAACAACAAATTTAAAGATATAATATAGAGTGTGTAAGAGGATAATAATTGGTTCGTAAGAAGCATATCAAACTTACACACTTTATTTTTGTTATTTTGATGTTTTGGCAAAATCTAAATGATATGGATAAATAATTGTATATTTCTAAGAAATTTAGTAGCTGTTTAGAATCATAAACAGTTACATTTAAGCCCATTATAATTCGCTTTCGGTGATGGGGCTTAAACATTACAAAGTTTTTTACGAAACGCGTATTTACTGTGTGTTTCTATCTAAATAGTTAATTAAATCTGCATATTATGGTATAATACAATAGAGATAATTTTTATTAGATCAATTAATAATAAAAATAGAAAAGATAAATGATTAAAAAAAGGGTTGACAAATATAGCAAATTCTATTATCATGAATATATGAACAGTTGTTTATATGTTTTAGTAACATACATAAATTAAGTTAAAAGAAAGGATGTTTTATTATGAAGAAGAAATTTAAAATGCAGGATTTAGATTGTGCAAACTGTGCAGCTAAAATGGAGGAAAATATTAAAAAATTAGATGGTGTAGTGGATGCTACAGTAAGTTTTATGACACAAAAATTAACCATTGAGGCAGACGATGAAAGATTTGATGAAATTATGAAAGAAGTTGTGGCCGTTTGTAAAAAGGTTGAACCAGATTGTCAGATTTTGATGTAATCTTGTAAGAATAATAAAAGTTTTTAGTGTTGGGATGATATAATAATGTAGTAATATATTAGAATAAGAAAGGAACAATATATGTTTTGGGATAAAGTATCTGGCTTATATGATTTATTTGAAACAATATATAATGGTAAAGTATATCGAGGGCTGGGTAAAAGAGTGGCTGAGGAAATCAGACAAAATGATATTGTATTGGAGTGTGCTTGTGGTACAGGTGCCATTAGCAAATATATTGCTCCTAAATGCAAACAACTAATTGCAACAGATTTGTCTGAAGGAATGTTAAAGCAGGCTTCAAAAAAATGCAGGAAATATAGTAATATAGAAATAAGATGTGCAGATATGACACACTTAAAATGTCGGGATAATAGCTTTGATAAAGTAGTTGCAGGAAATGTGATACACCTGTTAGAAGAACCTTATGTTGCAATCAAAGAATTAGAAAGGGTATGTAAAGTAGGTGGTAAAATTATTATTCCGACATATATCAATGCATCCAATAGTACGAATAAAATAGCTGTACGATTACTTGAATTTGTAGGAGCAAATCAGCACAATAATTCAAAATATAAATGGAGTCTTATAAATTCCTGAATTATAGAGTTTGAGAGAGGAGTGATAAGCTATGACACAGAAGCAGAAGAAAATGCGTCTTAGAATTATTATAGCAGGTATCCTGTTTTTGGTACTTTTTGCCTTAGAACATCTGGGTCATTTGGAAGAATATGAAAAAAGCTGGTGGATGCCAATTATCTTTCTAATACCTTATAGTATTGTAGGGTATGATATAGTGTGGAAGGCATTTAGAAACATACGGCATGGACAGGTATTTGATGAGAATTTTTTAATGATGATTGCCACCTTTGGAGCCTTTGGAGTACAGGAGTACAGTGAAGCAGTGGCGGTTATGTTATTTTATCAGATTGGAGAATTGTTCCAGAATTATGCAGTAGGCAAGTCTAGACAGTCTATTACAGAGATGATGGATATATGTCCAGAATATGCAAATATAGAAGAAAATGGAGAATTGTTACAGGTAGATCCAGATGATGTGGAAGTGGGAATGACCATTATTATAAAACCAGGTGAAAAGATTCCTCTAGATGGTATTGTGCTGGAAGGAGAGTCCCTGTTGGATACAGCAGCACTTACAGGAGAATCTGTTCCAAGAGCAGTCAGGGCTGGGGAACAGGTTATCAGTGGCTGTGTGAATGGATCTGGCACTTTACGTGTAGAGGTAACTAAGGAATTTGATGATTCCACTGTGGCAAAAATACTAGAGTTAGTAGAGAATGCCAGCAGTAAAAAAGCAAAAGTAGAGAATTTTATAACCAGATTTGCAAAATATTATACACCAGTCGTTACCATAGGAGCTGTGATTTTGGCAGTATTACCTCCATTATTTTTCGGCGGAACATGGATAGAGTGGATACAAAGAGCATGTATTTTCTTAGTAATTTCTTGTCCTTGTGCATTAGTTATTTCTGTTCCCCTAGGATTTTTTGGTGGAATTGGTGCTGCATCAAAACTTGGAATTTTAGTAAAGGGCAGTAATTATTTAGAGGCAATATCTAAAGTGAATACCATTGTATTTGATAAGACAGGAACTTTAACAAAAGGTGAATTTAAAGTATCAAAGGTAATACCACAAGAAATACAAGAAGAGGAATTGATGGAGTTTGCAGCACTCGGAGAAAGTTATTCTAATCACCCGATTGCTATTTCTATTAAAGAAGCATGTACAAAAAACTTAGATTTGAATCGTGTTGAGGAAACACAGGAGATAGCTGGATATGGTGTTTGTGCTCATATAGATGGAAAAAAATTTTATTTAGGAAATAAAAAACTTATGCAGGATAAAAAGATAGCATACAAATCTTATGATGACAGTATGGGAACCACTATTTATGTAGCAAGAGAACAAGATTATCTTGGAGCTATTGTAATATCAGATACTATAAAAGAAGGTGCAAAAACTGCATTAGGGCGAATGAAAAAAGTAGGTGTAAAACGTTGTGTGATGCTTACTGGAGATAGAGAAGAAGCTGCTAAAACAGTTGCACAAAAGATAGGAATTGACGAGGTTTGTGCAGAACTTCTTCCTGCTGACAAGGTGTCTAATGTGGAACGATTGCTGGAGGAACAAAAAGAAGGTGAAAAACTGGCTTTTGTAGGAGATGGAATCAATGATGCACCAGTGCTTACCAGAGCAGATATCGGAATTGCTATGGGGAGTATGGGGTCAGATGCTGCCATAGAGGCAGCAGATATTGTACTTATGGATGATAACATTGAAAAAATAGCCACCATTGTTTTAATAGCAAGGAAAACCCTTACCATTGTAAAACAGAACATTGTGTTTGCTCTTAGTGTAAAGGCATTAGTGCTAATCCTTGGGGCTTTTGGTATGGCAAATATGTGGGAAGCAGTATTTGCAGATGTGGGAGTATCTGTCATTGCTATAATAAATTCTATGCGAGCATTAAAATTTTAAAATTATAATACTTAGGTCTATATATTTTAGTATTGGTATATCTTGGATGATGAAAGTGCCAGTTACAAAGCACATAATGTGCAAAGTAACTGGCACTTTTATATATCATCATAGAAAAGTATTTCAAATTGCCCACTTTATTCTAAATATCTTATACAAATTAATTGAAAATTTGTATTTTAAGTGTTTACTTTTCATTTTTATACTATTTGAATAGGTTTTTATAACAATAAGTTTTTTACTTTCTGTAAGGAATTTACAAGTTCTTTTCCCCATACATGTTTCTTCTCTCTAGAGTCTTCATAAGTCATGGCATATGACATAAAATAACCAAGCATTGCCCAGAAAATAATTACCATAAAAGTAACATCAAATAAGAGAGTACGTTCAAACATGGCATAAGCACCATATCCTAATAAGGATGATAAAAACAGGGCAAGCATTTTTTGATCCGTCTTGGAAATTTCTGAGAGTTTATCCAAGAGAAAATAAGCCTTTTTTAAAAGCTGTACAAGAAATGCTGCAAATAAGCAAAAACCAATTAAACCACAGGAAAGTAAAATGGTAAGGTAACCATTATGCAGGTCAAAGAAAAGAAAACCTTCATATAAGTAAGTATTGCCATAAGGGACAATATTTGCTTTTCCCATGCCGAATAATGGCTTGAACTGTAGAAGCAGTAGTGCTTTTCCATAAGAATCTAAGCGGCCGCTGGATAAATCTGCTTGATCTCTACGACCAATTTCAATCTCTTCTGTAATTGCTGGAAATACAAAAGAAGGATCCGTTAATTCTGTGGAGTCTACAGTAGTTATAGTATGTATTGTACCAAGGATATTTCTAACAATATTTTGGCTTGCAATACGTAAACCATAACAAGTAAAAACAACAATGGCAAATATTGAAAATAATCGGCATAATGTGCTTAATGTAAATGATTTTTTCTGTTTATTCATTCCGTTAGAAAAAATATAATAGAAAAAGAAATATAAACATACATAAACAAAAGATGCATTTGAATCAGCCAACCATATAGTCAGCAGGTTTAGGGCAATACCAGTCAAGCAAAACCATCTTGGAAGGGAATGTTTTGCACTTGGCATATTTTTCTTTAAACAAAGCATGTGGGAACCTATAATACCAATTACACTGGTAAAAGCGGCAATATTTGGATGAGTATAAAATCCAGTATAACGATTATCAAACAACCCAACTGTATACCCCAAAGCATCTAGCCGGACAAACACAAATAAAAATAATAAACCAATAAATGCAATAATATTAATTAAAATTGTAAGAATACGAAAGATTCTATACATTTCAAGTTTCTGTTTTTCTTTTGTATTGGTAGCATGAACACCATATAGTAAGAAAAAACAAATTCCTGCATGATAAATCATGTAAAGATTTTCAACAAGATTGTTTTTATAATTTAAAAAAGCAGTAACCACACCTGATAGTAAAAATAAAATAAGAATCCAATGATAACGTACTCTGCGAATCTTATGGGGAGCTGTGAAATGTTTCCACAAAAAATAGAATCCCCAAACCATAATACATGGTATTAGCACCCAGCAGATTTGTTCCAAAAAACATATAGTACTTAAATATAAAAAGATAATATATATTAATCTAAAAAAAGATTCATTTTTTATGAATGGCCGAATTGTTGTAATTAAATCACGCATAATCTTTCCTTCCTCCTATTCAACTGCTTTTGGATTATACATTATTTTTATTTTAAATTCAACATTTCTATGTATATTTTTACGGACTTTTAGTTTTTTGTGATACACTTATGCATTGAAAGTAAATATAGAATAAAAAGAAGGGTTTCGCATTATTACGAAAATAAATTAGCATGATCTTAAAATTATAGTAAAAAGCACGAAAATAGAGAGAATTTTTACAAAAACATAGAACGATATGTAGAAAAAATAAAAAAATTATAACAAAATTTAAAATGTAAGAATTTATAAAGAAAAATGTAAGAATTTCTTTGTTGCATTGATAAGTGCAAACGTGTAAAATTTATCTAGGCAAGTAAAGAAGGTGAAATTTAAAAAGTAATATAAAGGTCTATTATTTTTAAGTTAGGAGAATAGGAATGGAACTAATACTTCAGATATTAACAAAGCTTATTGGAATTATTATTATGGTTTGTTTTTCATATCAATTTATATATGTTCTTGTGGGATTGATTGCAAAACCTAAGAAACTTATTGCAAAGAAGAAACATCGTTATGCAGTAGTCATTTCTGCAAGGAATGAAAGAATGGTAATAAAGAATCTTATTGCCAGTATACAATCCCAAAGTTATGACTCAGATTTAGTAGATACAATTGTAATTGCAGATAATTGTACAGATGATACTGCACAGGTGGCAAGACGTGCAGGAGCAATTGTATATGAAAGATTTCATTTGGAAAAAATTGGGAAAGGTTATGCGCTGGATTATGGATTTAAACAGATTGACAAAGAAATGGGTTTAGATTATTATGATGGATATTTTATTATAGATGCCGATAATATTTTAGAAGAAGACTATATTGAACAGATGAATCATGTGTTTGATAATGGATATCGTATTGTAACCAGTTATCGGAATTCTAAGAATTTTGCAGCTAATTGGATTAGCTTTAGTTATGGAATATGGTTTCTTAGAGAAGCAAAGTTTATTAATAATGCCAGAATGATTCTGGGAGTAAGCTGTGCAGTTTCTGGTACAGGTTTCTTGGTTTCTAGTGAGATTATTAAAGAGAACCGTGGCTGGAAACATCATTTGCTCACAGAGGATATTGAATTTTCTGTGGATAACATGATTCATGGGGAAAAAATTGGATATTGTGGAGATGCTATATTCTATGATGAACAGCCAGAAGATATGGAAGCATCTTGGCATCAGAGAATGCGTTGGTCCAGAGGATTTTACCAAGTATTTTATAACTATGGAAAACAATTGGTTTCAAGATGCATTAAAAAGAAAGATTTTTCTTGTTATGATATGTTTATTACATTAGTTCCTGGAATAGGGCTTAGTATCCTGACCTTGATTATTAGTGTAATTTCTATGTGTTTTGGGGTATTTCATTTGAAATTAGCTATTATATTGTGTTTGAAATCAATTGGAGGGACATTGCTGTCTTCCTATTTAACGTTTTTGTTACTTGGTGGAGTTACCTTGTTATCTGAAAGGAAAAGGGTACACTGTAAATGGTACAAATCAATATTTTATTTGTTCTTATTTCCAATATTTATGTTTACTTATATACCTATTTCTTTTGTTGCATTATTTTATACACCAGAATGGAAACAAATTCATCATACGGTTGTGGTTACCAGAAAAGAAATTCATGAAAGTCAGTGATAATTTAGAAAGAGTAAATTTTGTTGTGTTTAAGCCTATTCGCCAAAGGCAAATAAAAATGGGTTTAAACATAACTGTTCATGTTCTGAACAAACAGATTAAGGAGGAAAACAAATGACAAGCAAGCAAAGAGCATATTTAAAATCCCTTGCAATGAATATCGAACCTATATACCAGATAGGAAAAGGCAGCCTTACTACAGAAATTGTAGCAGGTATTAGAGAGGCATTGGATGCTAGAGAATTAGTAAAAGTGAGTGTATTAAAAAACTGTGCAGATGACCCAAGAGAAATTGCTCAAATAGTTGCAGAAAGAACACGCTCTGAGGTGGTTCAGGTAATTGGTAAAAAAATAGTTCTTTATGCACCATTCAAAGATCCAAAGAAAAAGAATAGAATTGAGCTGCCAAAAGCAAAGAAAGAATAATTTAAAGGTGAAAATAAAATTATGGAGGATGGAAATGGGCAGAAAAATTGGAATTATGGGAGGAACCTTTAATCCTATACATATAGGACATTTAATGTTGGCGGAACATGCTTATGAAGAATTTTCTTTGGATGAAGTAATTTTTTTGCCTTCTGCAAGACCTCCCCATAAAAGCCAACATATATTATCGAATATTGACAGAAGAGAGATGATATTGCTTGCTATTGAGGATAATCCCCATTTCTCATTTTCTTCATTGGAGTTTGAAAGAAAAGGTACAACCTATACCATAGATACAATGAGTGAGTTAAATAAAAGATATCCTATGGATACCTTTTATTTTATTATTGGGGCAGATTCTTTTTTTGCATTAGAGAGCTGGCATAATCCAAAGATTCTTTTTGGTCAGACAAGTTTTCTTGTTGCAACAAGGGATGGACATCAAGAAGAAGAATTGAAGAAACATAAGGATAAACTGGAAAAACAATATCAGGCAAAAATTGAATTTTTGAATTTCCCTAATATAGAGATTTCCTCAAGTAATATTAGAAAGCGTGTGATGGAAGGTAAATTTATAAATTACTATGTACCAAAGATGGTAGAAGAGTATATTTACAGTCACAATCTATATAGGTAGGAGTTAAGCAGCACTTGTATGAATGGCATATTAATGTGATTTTTGTAAAGACATATTAATTACTTAAAATTGTTGCATATAGAAGAGAGGTCTGGTGAAGTGAATAAAAGGTTATTGGAATTGGAAAAAGAATTACAATCTGTATTAAAAGAGAGTCGTTTTATCCATACGCAAGGGGTACGTTATACAGCAGCAGCATTGGCAATGTGTTATGGACAGAATACGATACATGCACAAATTGCGGGTATTCTTCATGACTGTGCAAAAGGATTTTCTGATGATGAATTATTAGATATTTGTCGTGAAAAACAAATTGAAATTTCAGATGCCGAACAGGGTGTACCATACTTGCTCCATGCGAAAGTTGGTGCATATCTGGCACAAGAAAAATATGAAATTGAGGAACAAGAGGTATTGTCTGGAATTTGTTATCATACGACAGGCAGAGCTGGTATGACACCTTTGGAACAGATTATTTTTATTGCTGATTACATTGAGCCTAACCGTAGAGAAATTCCAGGGTTAGAGGAATGCAGGAAATTGGCATTTGAAGATTTAGATAAGGCAACATATTGTATTTTAGAAAATACTCTTTTGTATTTGAAGAAAACAAAAGGGGAAGGAAAAATTGACCCTACAACAAAAAAAGCATATTTATATTATAAAGAAAAATGTAAGTAACAGTTTAGGTAGGTCTGCACACTCTGCTGTGCAGACCGTATAAAGGACTAAAACAGGAAAGGAATTGGGCAATTTATATGCGAAGCTTGCCCAATTCCGTAATAGGACAGCCCCCGGCTGAACTGTTACAAATGTAAGGAGGAGAATAAATCATGTCTAAAGAATTAGAAAGAGCAAAAGAAATGGCAAAGATTGCTTATCATGCACTATGTGATAAAAAAGGGGAGGATGTAAGAGTAATTGAAATTACAGAAGTTGCGACCTTTGCAGATTATTTTATTATTGCAGATGGAAATAACCCAACACAGGTGAGTGCTTTAGTAGATAATGTAGAAGAACAATTGGACAAAGCTGGATTTTCTCCCAAGAGGATTGAAGGTGTAGGTAATAGTAACTGGGTGCTAATGGATTATGGTGATGTAATTGTTCATGTATTTTCTAAAGAGGACAGATTATTTTATGATTTGGAAAGAATCTGGAAAGATGGAAAAGAATTAGAAGAAAGTGACTTAAATTAAAATTATTTATATTTTAAACAAGACTAAGCCTTTACGTAAGTAGAAGGCTTAGTTTTTGCTTAATGGCTGAAGGAGAAGAAAAATCGAACTTAATTATATTTAAAAGAAAAATGATTGAATGAGGAAAAATGATGAATATAGAAGAAGCAAAAGAATTACTATCCTATCATTCTGGAACAAATGAGGATGTAGATAATCCCAAATGGCAAAATGGTTTTCTAGGTAGTTTGAGACCCTTTCGAGGGGAGTTACATGAAGAAAATTTTATAGAAGTAATGGAATGTTTAAAGGTGTTAAAAGACGAAATTTCTGCACCTATGATTGATAGAAGAATGGTTTCGGATATTGTGGGAATGACATATTATGCCAGAGCATGGGCATCACCAGAAGGCATGTTGGGACGTAATCATCTGCTGACCAGTGAGCAGACGGAAACTCTTTTGTTATGGAGTGATCTAATAGAAGAATGCTTGATGTGGCTTTTGGATGATGCGGAAGAAGAGGCTTTTTGGGCATATAATGAATATCGGGCTATCGGACTGGAAGAATACCGAAAAATGTATTGATAATAAGGTTGTTATAGTGCTTTTTGCCTTTAGTATAAAATACATGACTATATATACTGGATATGATAAAATAGTAGTAAAGTCAATATCAAAAGTTGTTCTTGCATGTAAGACAGTTTATATTTACTGATAATATATAAGGGCAGCACAAATTTTAGATATTATAAGTCAAACAAATCTGTTGTCATAAAATGCTTCTATAGAGGTAGCCAGAGCAGGAGAGTCTGGCAGAGGATTTGTAGTAGTGGTGGGAGAAGAGTCAAGATGTACTGGATAAAACTAAACAGACAGAAAAAACTACAGAAGCAATGGCTGTTATAGCGAATCAAAATAAGGACAATGCAAATACAATTAGTGGTATTGTAAAACATTTTTCATAAAGTTTTGATGGAAGATAATTTTCTGATAATAAAAAGTGTAATAGTAGGAGTGAACACTATGAAATTGATACATTGTGCAGATTTGCACTTGGATTCCAGTTTCTATACACATTTTACAGTGGGACAGGCAAGGGAACGAAACATGGAATTATTAAATAACTTTCAGAGACTGGTAGAATATGGGCAAAATATTGGGGTGGCTGGTATATTGATTGCAGGGGATATGTTTGATAGTAACCAAGTAACTGCAATTACCAGAAACACTGTGTTGGAGTTGATTCGGAGTTATCCAGAGATTTCTTTTTTTTATCTGGAGGGAAATCATGATGCGAAGTCCTATATAAAGCAAAGCAGTCAGCTGCCTGAGAATTTATTTTTATTTGGGGAGAACTGGAGAACCTACCAACTTGGAGAAGTAGCCATTAGTGGAGCAGAACTTACAGGAGAAAATGGAGGTTTTTTAGGAGAAACGTTGCGGTTGCAGGAGGAGCAGACTAATATTGTAATGCTTCATGGTATGGTAACAGAGTATCAAATAGCAAATGGTGAGTATATTCTACCCCTTTCTAGTTTTCGCAGAAAGGGGATTGATTATATGGCTCTTGGACATATCCATTCATACGAAAAGGAAAGGCTGGATTCTAGAGGAATATATTGCTATAGTGGATGTTTGGAAGGAAGAGGATTTGATGAATGTGGGGAGAAGGGATTTATACTGCTTGATATTTCCGAAGATACTGGAGAGGTTGAGACTACCTTTATTCCCTTTGCCAAGAGAAGAATGTACCAGCTTCCTGTGGAAATTAGTGATTGTATGACCAGTTTGGAAATGAGCAGGAAAATTAGAGAAGCAATTAGTATTAATGGAATAAAAGAAGAAGATTGTGTATTGATAAAACTTACTGGCAGGCTTAATGTAATGTGTGAAAAAAATTTGTTGTTTTTAAAAAAAGAATATGGGGAAAATTTTTATTTTATAGAAATTGTAGATGAAACACAATTTGCAGTGGACTATGCAGAATTTATAGCAGAAGAATCTCTTCGAGGAGAATTTGTTCGGATAGTACAAGAAGGAGAGTTGTCAGAAGAAGAGAAAGCAGAAATTATCCAATGTGGATTTATGGCACTATCTGGAGAGGAGCTTACAGGATGAAATTAGTTAGTTGTCATATTGAGAATTTTGGGAAGTTATGTAATCAGGATTTTCAATTTTCGGATGGGCTTAATATATGGATACAGAAGAATGGTTGGGGGAAAAGTACTCTCGCAGCTTTTCTTAAAGTTATGTTTTTTGAATTTGAGAACGAAAGGAAAAGAACCACATTAGAAAAAGAAAGGGAAAAATATCGTCCATGGCAGGGGGGAATTTATGGAGGAAATGTAGTATTTCAAGTAGGAAAAAAAACATATCGGATGGAACGAACATTTGGAGAGAAGGAAAAAGAGGATAGATTTTGGCTTTATGACGAATCCACAGGATTGGGAAGTGAAGATTATACAGAAGAAGTGGGCAGGGAATTATTTGGCATTGACAGTTTTTCTTTTCAAAAAAGTATTTATATTGTTCAAAACCAGTGCAAGATGGAGACAACGGATGCCATACATGCAAAGCTTGGGAATCCTATGGAAAACGCTTGGGATTTAGAAAATTATACTATGGCACAAAAGGCTCTTGCAAAAGAGATACACAGACTTCAGCCAAACCGTAAAAATGGGGAGCTTGCAGGAATAGAAGCAGAGATAGAACAATTGTCTTATGGAATCATACAATTAAACAGAAGTTTGGAACGGGAGGATATACTGGAGCAGGGATTACTGGAAAAGGAACAAAAATTGGAACTTTTGCAGACAAAACAACAGGAATTGGAAAAAGAACAATATTATAACATAGGTGAAGAAAATAGCAGGATGTTGCGGGAACATTATGAGGACATTTGTAAAAGATATAAAGAAAAAGAAGAAAAGTTAGAGGAATTAGAAGGATATTTTATGAATGGTATTCCCAAGGAGGAAGAAGTGCGTGAGGTGTTAGAGCTTGCAGAAGAAGAATTTCGCAATCAGATAATTCTCGATCAGGTGTCGTTAAGTCAGGAAGAGGAGCAAACTCTTCAGTGGATTCGGGAACACTGGAATAACATGTATCCGAAAGAAGAAGATTTGGCAAAATGCAAACAATGGATAAAGGAGTCGAAGAATCAAGAGAATAAGGAACAAGGAAATGCTATTTTTACAAATACAAAGAAAAAAGTGGCATTTTTATCAGAAGAAGAATGCAAACAAATTTGCCATATTGGAATCATTTGTATTATACTTGGTGTGTTGCTTCTGGTGATTACCCGTATAGGAGGAATTGTATTGATTGCCATTGGCATACTTTGTCTGATACTTGGTATAAGAAGAGATAAAGAACAAGAGTTAGGAAATAAGAAAGAAAAGCCTTTGAATAAAGAAAGAAAAAAGGATATGGATTATACAAAAAATCTTACAAAGTTCTTAAATCAGTATCCAATACCAGAAAAAAAAGAATGGAGTGCACATTTAGAAAAAATAGAGTCTATGATACTTATTGCCAGACAAGGACAAGCAAAAAAGAAAAGACTGGAAAGTGCTTTGAAATCTTTATACTCTGTAACCGAAAAAATTGAAGGGTTTTTTACAAAATATGGAATGCATAAAGAGGAAAATACCAATATACAACTTCAAAAATTGTTAGTGAATCTGGAAAGTTACCGTTTGGCAGAGGGTGCCTTTTCTGAAATAGCAGAGGAAAAGGAAAAATTTTCCAGTGAGTATTTTATGGACTTGTTATTAGAAGAGGAAGAAGTTTCTACGGAGAGGGAAATGGAATGGCAGAAGACTATAGAAGCTGTGGAACAATTATCTGTTTCTATACAAGAAGATACAGAACAATTAGAAGTTATGGAGGAGCAGAAAAAGCAGATTGAAGAATATCAAAATCGTCTGGAAATTTTAAAAATAGAAAAGGCAGAAAAAGAAAAACAACTTAATATATTGAAAAAAACTAGTGAATACCTGCAAATGGCTAAAGAAAGTTTTGGAGCAAAATATCGTACACCTATGGAAAAGGGAGTAGAAAAGTACGTAAGGTATCTTACAGGAGAAGATATATCTTTTCATATTGATGCAAATCTGGAGTTGAAAAAAAGGGAAAAAGGTGCATTGAGAAACCTTACTTATTACAGCCAAGGCTGGCAGGATTTATTTGGAATATGTATGAGACTTGCTTTAGTGGATGCTATGTATCCATTGGAAAAACCATTTTTGATTCTGGATGACCCTTTTGTAAATATGGATGAGAGCAAAACAAAAGGAGGTATGCACTTATTGGAAAGTGCTGCTAAGGAATATCAGATTCTTTACTTTACCTGTCATGAGAGTCGGGGAAGAAATAAGGACTTTTGTCTTTAGAATAGTGCGGAAATATTCAGTTTATATTTGGATTATAATTTTAGTGCGAGGATAAGAAGGATTATTATCCGAATTTTGATGAGATATCAAACAGCTAGTGACTACATGATAATAGGGTGTCATAATAACGATTACTAAAATTTTTATTATGACAGCCCTATTTTTTATTTGTTAAAATGTTTTTTTAGTGCATGAAAAGTTTCTGTACTAATATAGTGTTCTACACGACAAGCATCTTTTTCTGCAATATCTTCAGGTACACCAAGTGATAGAAAAATATCGGTGATAACCTGATGTCGGTTATACATATTCTGGGCAATTTCAAGCCCTTTGTCTGTCAATGTAATTCGGTTATTACCATCTACACTGACATAGCCTTCTTCTCGGAAATGTTTTAAAACAACAGAAACGCTTGCTCTTGCATAACCAAAATAATTGCAGATATCTGTAGCTCTAACACTTTCTTGTTTTTTTGATAGGATGAGAATAGCTTCTAAATAATCTTCTCCTGATTCTTTTATTTGCATAGTTTCCTGCCTTTCCACATTTATCTTTCTGGGGATTTATGAAACATAAACGATTCTTTGCATTAAAATTACCTATTTATCTTTCATACATTGTAACAAAAATAAGGGAAGATTTCAAATAAAAAAACTCTTGACAAAAATGTTAGTTTGCTCTAACATATAGAAAAGGACGTTAGATTCAACTAACGTCTTGCTTTAAAAAGTGTTGTTAGTCTATACTAATATTTATTCGAGATTATTCAAAGTTTTAAGCAATAACTAAGTCTTATGTAAGCCAGGTATTTACAAATAGAGTCTTAAATATACTTAATAGCTCAATAACTGTGATTGTGGCGGTCCGCAATATAAGTCATGAATAATTGAGATTTATGATTGGAAATTTAAATTATTAGTAAGGACAATAAACTGTGACAGGAAAAGAAATTGGAGGTGCATGTATGATGCCATTAACGATGTCAAAGGTTGGAGAAAGCAACATTATTAAGAAAATAGGCGGAAAAGAAGAAACAAAAAAATTCTTAGAAAGCTTGGGGTTCGTAATTGGTTCAACAGTAACCATCGTATCAGACATTGGTGGAAATTTAATTGTAAATGTAAAGGAATCCAGAGTGGCGGTGAGTAAAGAAATGGCACTAAAAATAATGGTTTAATTGTAATTATTACGTAACAGTTCAGGTAGAAATCTATACCATTACATTTAATTAGGAGGTATGTATGAATACATTGCGAGATGCCAAAATTGGTGATGTAGTTAAAGTAAAAAAATTGCATGGAGAAGGTGCGGTAAAAAGAAGAATAATGGATATGGGAATAACAAAGAATGCAGAGATTCATGTCCGTAAAGTTGCACCCCTTGGTGATCCGGTTGAGGTTACAGTAAGGGGATATGAACTATCCTTGCGTAAAGCAGATGCAGAGATGATTGAAGTGGAATAATCCATAGAAAGTGTTAGTAATATTATTTTGAAATTAAGATTGCAGAAGGAGGAAAAAAATGGGTATTAAGATTGCATTAGCAGGAAACCCAAACTGTGGTAAGACCACATTGTTTAACGCATTGACAGGTTCTAATCAGTTTGTAGGGAACTGGCCAGGTGTTACTGTAGAGAAAAAGGAAGGAAAATTAAAAATTGATAAAGAGGTTATTATAACAGACCTTCCAGGCATCTATTCTTTATCACCATATACTTTAGAAGAGGTAGTAGCAAGAAATTATTTGCTTGATGAAAGACCAGATGCGATTTTGAACATTGTGGATGGAAGTAACTTAGAGAGAAATTTATATTTAACTACCCAGCTTATAGAGCTTGGAATACCAGTTATTATGGCAGTGAATATGATGGATGTAGTGAAAAAGAATGGTGATCAGATTTATACAAATAAACTTTCTTTGGAACTTGGAATACCAGTTGTAGAAATATCTGCCTTAAAAGGAGAAGGAATTGAAGAGGCTGCAAAGAAAGCTGTTAATGTGGCAAAGCTAGGAGATAAAACAGAACCAAAGCATTTGTTTAGTGGAAGTGTAGAACATGCACTTGCACATATTGAAGAATTACTATTGCATGATAAAGCAGCAGAGGAACAGCGTTGGTATGCAATTAAACTTTTTGAAAGAGATGAAAAAGTTATAGAAAAGTTAAATCTTAGCAAAGATCAGATTACCCATATAGAACAGGATATTGCATCTTGTGAAAAAGAACTAGATGATGACGCAGAAAGTATTATTACCGCAGAAAGATATACATATATTGGAAATATAATTGGAAATTGTCTAAAGAAGAGTAAACGGGGAGCAGATAGTGTTTCTGATAAGATTGATAAAATAGTAACCAATCGTTTTTTGGCATTACCAATTTTTGCAGTTGTTATGTTTCTTGTATATTATATAGCAGTAACTACCGTTGGTACTTGGGTTACGGATTGGACAAATGATGGTTTGTTTGGTGATGGTTTCCATTGGTTTGGGTTGGGAAATTCCCAATATGAAGAAGCAATGACCGACTATGCAGTAGACAATGTCTGGACTGATGAAGTAAAGAGTATTGTAGGTGCAGCAGCAGAAGCTGGTGTAGTTGGAGCAGAAGATATTCAGGGAACTATAGAAGAGAAAGATTTTGCAGGTTTTGAGGAAGCTTATGGCAGTTATGGAGAAAAACTTGCAGAAGAAGGTTTTGATATTTCTGGAGTAGTAGAGGAAGCATTGGAGTCAGAAGATGTACCAGCAACAGAAGAATATGGTAGCTGGTGTCCTGGTATACCAGAAATTATTGGAAATGGTTTGGATGCTGCCGGATTTACAGAAGACAGTGGTTCTACCACAAAAGTAATCATCCGTGCATTGATTTTAGATGGTATTGTAGCTGGAGTAGGTGCAGTTCTTGGATTCGTACCTCAGATGTTAGTATTGTTTATTTTGCTTGCAATTTTGGAGTCTTGTGGATATATGGCAAGAGTTGCCTTTATCATGGATAGAATTTTCCGTAAGTTTGGTCTCTCTGGAAAATCATTTATTCCAATGTTAATTGGTACTGGTTGTGGGGTTCCTGGTGTTATGGCATCCAGAACCATTGAAAATGACAGAGACCGTAAGATGACAATTATGACAACTACCTTTATTCCATGTGGAGCAAAGATTCCAATTATTGCATTAATTGCAGCTGCTTTGTTTGATAATTCTGTGTGGGTTGCTTATAGTGCTTATTTAATTGGTATTGCAGCAATTGTATGTTCGGGTATTATTTTAAAGAAAACAAAAATGTTTGCTGGTGATCCAGCACCATTTGTTATGGAATTACCACCATATCATATACCGACTTTTGGTAATGTTATGAGAAGTATGTGGGAACGTGGATGGTCTTTCATTAAGAAAGCTGGAACGATTATCCTTCTTTCTTCTATTCTTATCTGGGCTGGTTCTGTATTTGGATTTGGAGAAGGTGGATTTGGATTTGATCCAGAGATGGATTTGGAAAATAGTATTCTGGGGAAAATTGGAAGGGCAGTGTGCTGGATTTTTGCACCATTAGGATTTGGTACAATTAAAGCAACTATTGCAACAGTAATGGGACTGGTAGCAAAAGAAGAAGTGGTTGGTGTATTCGGTGTATTGGATTTTGAAGGATTAAGCCAAATAGCTGGATACTCATTCATGGCATTTAACCTCCTTTGTGCACCATGTTTTGCAGCAATGGGAGCAATCAAGAGAGAAATGAATAATGCAAAATGGTTCTGGTTTGCTATTGGATATCAATGTATATTGGCTTATATTGTAACATTGTGTATTTATCAGATCGGAAGTCTGTTTATTGCAGGAAGCTTTGGAATTGGTACAATAATTGCATTACTACTAGTTGTTTTATTTGTTTATCTGTTATTTAGACCATATAAAGAAAGTACAATGTTCAATATGAAATTAAAGAGTGCAGCAAGTAAATAGTGAAAATGGAAACAGCCTGTAACAGTGAAGGTATCTGAATTGTTACGGCTGTCCTTTTATGGAGGTAGAAAAAAATGGATTCGATCTTGGGAACGCTAATAGTAGCTGGGATATTAATTTTAGTCATTGGGCTTGCAGTTTTTAGCATGATTCGGGATAAGAAAAACGGGAAATCCCTTCAGTGCGGATGTGATTGTAAGAAATGTGGAGGACATTGTCATAATGGAGATGAGAGGTGATTTCTGGAATATTATTCCATAGGATGCACATCTAAAAGCATTTATGGGTAAGAGTGCTGTAAATTATCTTTTTCTTACAGTCTTGCACAGAGAAGTGTGCAAGACTTACTTGAGATGTTAAAAACTTCCAAGTAAGTCCAATAAATCAATAGAAGTTTACAATAAGATTTGATATAATTAAAATAGTATGATTTCTTTGACTTCAAAAGAAAATCCTAATCTGTTTTTTCGGATTACCAAACTGTTGCAAAATAATAGAAAAGAGGGCATTTTATGTATAAGAATTATATTTTTGATTTATATGGAACGTTAGTGGATATACGAACAAATGAAGATAAAGCATATTTGTGGGACAAGATGGCGGAATTATTTGGTTTTTATGGAGCAGTATATGATAGAAGTTCATTAAAAAAGGCGTATTTGGGGTATTGTAAGGAATTGGAAAATGAGATGAAAAAGAACGAGGAATATCCGGAGATTGATTTAGATATAGTAATCCAAAAATTATTTGCAGACAAAGGAATAGAAAAAGTGGAGCAGTCCACTTTGGATGCTTTGCAGATGTCTATGCGCGTGATTTCTACAAAGTTTATACGTTTATATGATGGCGTAAAAGATCTTTTAGAGAACTTGAAGATAAAAGAAAAAAATATCTATCTATTATCTAATGCTCAAAGAGGATTTACCAGACCAGAATTAAGATATTTGGGAATAGAAAAATATTTTGATGGTATACTTATTTCTTCTGAGGAAGGCTGCAAAAAACCAGGAAATAGTTTTTATCAGAGATTATTAGATAGATATAATCTGAATCCCAAAGATAGTATTATGATTGGGAATGATTCTGTTTCTGATATTTTAGGAGCCTGTGGTGTAGGTATGGATTCTCTTTATATTCATACAGAAATTTCACCAGAATGTGTAGAAGATCTAAGAAGTACTTATACAATTATGGATGGAGATTTTACAAAAATAAAGGAATTGATTTTAAAATAAAGACATCATCCTATGTTGCGGATTATTGTTATCATAGCTAGGTGCCACTTAATAGTGTTACCTGTCTGTAATTCTCTCATGAACGAGGGGCAGGAAGCGTTGAGATGGACTTGCCTTCTTTGTTTTAGGAACAATCTTTTGAAAAAGAACTATACTAATTATAGAAAATATTGTCTATTTTTATGGGACAGGAAGGAAGAAATATGGATTTATTTGAATCATGCAGGTCGTATGCTTTTTCAGAAGAATATGCAGAGTATATTATTGAAACAGGAGGAAATGCAAATGCAGTTGTAGAAATATTTCGTCCAGATTGTATGCAGGTTATCAACGAAGATTTTGTTACTATTTATGAAAATATTGAGAAATCGGGACCAATATCTTTTAAAAAGTATGGCTATGGAGGAGTACCAAAATGTTTTGGTTTGTTGGATACTTCCAGTGTAGAGAACATAGGTGTCCTTCGGATACGGAGACAGCCCGATTTTGATTTACTTGGAAATAATATTTTGATTGGTTTTGTAGATACGGGGGAGTGAGTGATAATATTGTCAGAGGAGTTGCTAATTCCTAAACAGATGCTAAATATGCATTTGCGAAACTCAATTTACTCATAGAATTTTTGTGCAAAATTTACATATCAACGCAAGGCACGTTTGCACTGCTCTCAACCGTAACAGTACATAAGGTGCTAAAATACAGCACCTAAGTACTGACGGTTTCGAAAGCACCTTGCTAATGACATGTAAATCTGCACAAAATAATTTAAGTTAATGAGAGTTTCGCAATTGCCTACAGATGCTAAATCAAGAAAGGAGATTTTATGGGAGAATATCAAAAAGTGACACATACCTTTGAGCCGATATACAGCGAAAAATCAAAAATATTAATTTTAGGAAGCCTGCCCTCTGTAAAATCAAGGGAGGAGGGATTTTATTATGGACATCCAAGAAACCGTTTTTGGAAGGTGATAAGTGGGTTATTGAAAGTTAAGGAACCTGTAACCATAGAGGAAAAGAAAAACATGTTGCTGGAGCATAGCATTGCTTTGTGGGATGTAATTGCAAGCTGTGAGATTAAAGGTTCTAGTGATAGTAGTATTAAAAATGTTGTACCAGCAGATATTTTAGGACTTTTGAGAAAAACATCCATTAAGAAAATCTATGCAAATGGAAAAACAGCAGGAGGATTGTACGAAAAGTATGCAGAGTCCTTAACTACACTGCCTTGCACTGTGCTGCCATCTACTAGTCCTGCAAATGCTGCTTATAGTTTGGAGCGTTTATTGGAGGCTTGGAGTGTAATTTCCTATTGATTTATGGAAAGGATAGGTATATAATAAAAACAAATTGAAAAAGAATTCTTCAAGGCAGGGTGTAAATCCCTACCGGCGGTAAAAGCCCGCAAGCCCAAAGGCATGATTTGGTGTAATTCCAAAGCCGACAGTATAGTCTGGATGAGAGAAGAAGTGAGAGAATATTTGCAAAATAATTAGATAGGATTTTGCAAATGTTTTTTACAGTGAAAGCAAAAAAGCCTTAGAAGTATTCTAAGGCTTTTTATATTATGGGAAAGTATTTTACATTTCCTGTAGTATAAAATAATTATATGCAATCCCCTCAATCTTGAGGGGCAGGAGAGCTGATGTGGGACTATCCACTTTGTTTGTATAAAAGGAAGTAGAAATATGATAGACAGAAAATATATGGAACGGGCAATTGAACTAGCCAAAAAGGGAATTGGATATACAAACCCTAATCCTATAGTTGGAGCCGTAATTGTAAAAAATGGAAAGATTATAGGAGAAGGTTATCATGAGTGTTGTGGACAATTACATGCAGAGAGAAATGCGATTGCCCATTTAACGGAAGACGCGAAAGGTGCTACTATATATGTAACTTTAGAACCTTGTTGCCATTATGGAAAGACACCACCTTGCACAGAGGCAATTATGGAAAATAAGATTAAACGGGTAGTGATTGGTTCCAGAGACCCTAATCCTTTGGTGGCAGGTAAAGGTGTAAAACAACTTAGAGATGCAGGTATTGAAGTAATAGAGGATTTTTGCAGGGCAGAATGTGATGCAATAAATGAGATATTTTTTCATTATATTACGACGAAACAACCTTATGTAGCGATGAAATATGCCATGACAGCAGATGGAAAGATTGCTACTAAGATAGGAGATTCTAAGTGGATTACGGGAGAAAAAGCAAGAGAGCATGTACAGTTTCTTCGGCATCGTTATATGGGGATTATGATTGGAATTGGAACTTTACTTGCTGACAATCCTATGTTAAATTGCCGGATGCCAGAGGGAAGAGATCCTGTCCGGATTATTTGTGACAGCAATCTTAGAATACCAATAGATTGTCAAATTGTGGAGACAGCAGAGAAGATTCCTACGATTGTGGCTGTGAAAAGACAGGAATTTACAAAGAAGCAAAAAGAAAAAAAAGAACAGCTTATCAAGAAACATGTGGAGATAATAGAAGTTCCAAAAAAAGAAGAGAAGATTGATTTGACATATCTTATGAAAATTCTTGGGGAAAAAGGAATAGATAGTATACTTCTGGAAGGTGGAGGAATTCTAAATGATACAGCATTGAGAGAGGAACTGGTAAAAAAGGCATACGTGTATATGGCCCCAAAGATGTTTGGAGGAAGCCAGTCAAAAACACCAGTAGAAGGAGAAGGTATTTCTTTAGCAAGGGAGGCATATTCTTTTTCGGTAGAACAGATTCAAAAAATTGGGGAAGATATATTAATAGAAATGAAGAAATAAAAAGTAACTGTTCAGAACCATGAACAGTTACAATAAAAATTACAAATATCCTTCAAAGAAAGGAGGCAGTTATGTTTACGGGAATTGTAGAGGAAGTGGGAAAAGTAGCAAGAATTGAAAAAAATGGTGTAACTGGAAAGCTTTCTATTATGGCAGATATTATACTAGAAGGAACGAAGATAGGTGATAGTATTGCTGTCAATGGTGTCTGTTTGACAGTCACTAGTATAAATGGGGGCAATTTTACAGCAGATGTTATGGGAGAGACTTTTCAGAGAAGCAGCCTTGGAGATTTGCAGATGGGTAGTTTTGTGAATTTAGAACGGGCTATGCCAGCAGATGGAAGATTTGGTGGACATATTGTATCTGGGCATATTGATGGAATGGGCGAGATTATTTCTATAGAGCCAGAAGGAACAGCTGTCTGGTATACCCTTTCGGCACCAAGAAAAATTCTACAAGGAATTGTAGAAAAAGGCTCTATTGCAATAGATGGTATCAGTCTTACGGTAGCTAGAATTACAGAAAAGGACTTTGCGGTATCTATTATCCCACACACAGGAGGAAATACTATATTATCTCAAAAAAGAGTGGGGGATAAAGTAAATTTGGAAAACGATGTTATAGGAAAATACGTACAACGTTTTTTAGAACCACAACAAAAGCAAAAAGAAAGTATTATTACAGAGGAATTTTTGCGGAAATATGGTTTTTAATTATTCAGATTGCAAATACCTATTACAATAACATTAGAAAGGAGTGTTTTATAGGATGGAATACGAATATAACACGGTAGAAGAAGCACTGGAAGATTTAAGAAATGGCAAAATAATTTTGGTTACAGATGATCCAGATAGAGAAAATGAAGGAGATATGATTTGTGCTGCTGAGTTTGCCACGCCAGAGAATGTAAATTTTATGGCAAGATTAGCAAAAGGACTAATTTGTATGCCTATGTCTAAGGAATTGGCGGACAAGCTTGGTCTGGCACAAATGGTTACACATAATACAGATAATCATGAAACAGCGTTTACGGTATCTATTGACCATGTGGATACAACTACAGGTATTTCAGCTGTGGAGCGTTCTCTTACTGCCATGAAGTGTGTGGAAGAAGGTGCAAAACCAGAAGATTTCCGTCATCCAGGACACATGTTTCCTTTGGTAGCAAGACATGGTGGTGTGTTGACTAGAAATGGGCATACAGAAGCAACTGTAGATTTATGTCGCTTAGCAGGTTTAAAAGAATGTGGACTTTGCTGTGAAATTATGGATGAGGATGGAACCATGATGCAGACACCAAAGATTTGGGAACTTGCTAAAGAATATGGATTGAAATTTATTACCATTAAGGCTTTGCAGGATTATTGCCGCATTCATGAAAAACATGTAATTAAAGAGGCAGAAGTAAAAATGCCTACAAAATATGGTAATTTTAAAATGTTTGGATATGTAAATGATATAACAGGGGAACATCATGTAGCATTGGTAAAAGGGGATATTAACGATGGTGAGGATGTGCTATGCCGTGTACATTCGGAATGCCTGACAGGAGATGTATTTGGGTCTAACCGTTGTGATTGTGGGGAACAGTTGGCATCTGCCATGAAATGCATTGAAGAAAAAGGACGAGGAATTGTTCTTTATATGCGTCAGGAAGGACGAGGAATAGGACTAATTAACAAGTTAAAGGCCTATGAGCTGCAAGAGCAAGGGTATGATACCGTAGATGCCAATATAAAACTTGGTTTCGCACCAGACCTTCGTGAATATTGGGTAGGTGCACAAATATTAAGAGACCTGGGAGTGAAGTCTTTAAATTTACTGACAAATAATCCAACAAAGGTATATGGATTAGATGGATTTGGTATAAAGGTAACAAAGAGAATACCTATTGAAATTGCCCCAAAGGATACGAATGTAGATTATCTGAAAGTAAAAAAAGAACGTATGGGACATGTCTTTAAAGAAATTGATTTATAAAATTTAGGTAACTGCTCATAAATCTGGATAGTTACAAAGACAAAAAGACAACTAAAATTTGAAAAGGAGAATAGATATGGGAATTAAAGTAGTAGAAGGAAAGTTAGTAGCAAAAGAAGGTATGAAAGTAGGAATCGTTGCAGCACGTTTTAATGAATTTATTGTAAGTAAACTTTTAAGCGGAGCAGTAGACGGTTTGGTAAGACATGGTGTAGAAGAAGAAAATATTACAGCAGCATGGGTGCCAGGAGCATTTGAAATTCCAGTTATGGCAAAGAAGATGGCGGAGTCTGGAAAGTTTGATGCTGTTATTTGTGTGGGAACGGTAATCCGTGGTGCAACTAGTCATTATGATTATGTATGTAATGAAGTATCTAAGGGAATTGCACAAGTAGGAATGAACACAGGAATTCCTGTTTTATTTGGCATTGTAACAACAGAAAATATTGAGCAGGCAATTGAGCGTGCTGGAACAAAGGCAGGAAATAAGGGATATGATTGTGCCCTTTCTGCTATTGAAATGGTAAATTTAGTAAGTCAATTTTAAGTTTCATATGAAAAAATAACTTTTGCAATGTTTAAGCCCCCTCGCCAAAGGCAAATATTTATGGGCTTAAAGGTAGATGTTCGTGGTTCTGAACTGTTACAATACACAATAAAATAATAACAGAACCCCATGTAGGAAGTGGTAAGAATTGCTCTATAAGGTTGCCATATATCTTCGATTGAGCAGGGAGGATAAAGAAGCATTTACAGATTATCAAAAAGAAAGTAATAGTATTTCTTCTCAAAGGACATTGATTGAAAATTTTATTGATGAACAGAAAGATATGGCTATTTATGATACTTATGTAGATGATGGCTGGTCAGGATTACATTTTAACAGACCAGGATTTTTATCCATGATGAAGGCAATTGAAGATGGTGTGGTAAATTGTGTTATTGTAAAGGACTTATCCAGATTGGGACGAGACTATATAGAAGTCGGAAGGTTAATTCAAAAAACCTTTCCGGCTTTTTTTGTTCGGTTTATTGCCATTAATGATAACTTTGATTCTCTGTATGCAGATTTTAATGAGAGAGATTTAATGGTTCCTGTAAAAAACTTTATCAATGATTTTTATTGCAGGGATATTTCTAAAAAAGTAAGAAGCTGCCAGAAAATAAAAAGAGAAAAGGGGGAATTTATTGGGGCATTTCCCGTATATGGATATAAAAGAGAGAGAGGTAACCATCACCATCTTGTAGTGGATGAAGAGGCTGCCTGCATAGTAAAAAAAATATTTCAATGGAAAATAGAAGGATATAGTCCAAATGCGATTGCAGATAAGTTAAATAAATTAGGAGTGTTATCACCTTATGCTTATAAAAAATCCAAAGGGGAGCAGTATTTTTCCGGATTTGTAAAAGATGAAAATACCCAATGGTCACAGGTAACTATCCGAAGAATTTTGCAGGATGAAACTTATCTTGGTACATTAGTACAGGGAAAAACAGGAAAGCTAAATTATAAAATGAAGAAAGTACAGATAAAAGATAAAGACCAGTGGGTCAGAGTTTCAGGTATGCATGAACCGCTGATAAATAAGAAAGATTTTGAACTAGTGGGTAGACTTCTTATGGCAGACTGCAGGGCATTAAAAAAAGAGAAAACATCCTATAAATTTGCAGGATTTTTATACTGTGGGGATTGTGGGGAACAAATGCACCGAAGGAAAAATCATGGTAAGGCAGGGGATAGAATCTATTATATTTGTGGAACTCATAACAGGGGAAGGGGATGTACCCGTCATAGCATAGCAGAGGAAGTATTGGAACAAAAAATATTAGAACAAATGCCAACAATTCAGGCAGAAAAAGTAGATAGAAAGTTATTAACTACATTTGTAGAAAGAATATATGTTTATGATAAAGATAAGATAGAGGTGGTTTTTTGGCTAGAAGTTCAAGAAAGAAAATTGAGAGGATAACAAAGGAAAAAATAGAACCACAAAAGAAGTATCAAGTTGGAATTTATGCCAGATTATCAGTGAAGGGGAATAAACGAAAAGAGGAGTCTATTGATACCCAGATTGCTATTTGTAGAGAGTATATAAAGAAAAATCCTGATATGATATGGGTAGATTTGTATATTGATATTGGGAGAAGCGGTATGAATTTTCACAGAAATGGATTTAGAAAAATGATTGAGGACGCAAAAAAAGGAAAAATTAATTGCATTATAGCAAAGGATTTGTCACGGATTGGAAGAAATTATGTGGAGACAGGATATTATGTAGAGAAATTTCTGACCGAATATCATATACGGGTTATTGCAGTAAACGATTCTTTTGACAGTTTTAGGTGGGGAGAAAGCGAAGAAGTATTTTCTTTAAAGAATCTGGTAAATGAAATGTATGCAAGAGATATTTCCAGAAAAGTAGCATCTGTAAAACAACAGCAATGGGAAAAGGGAGAATATATTGGAGGAATACCACCCTATGGATATCAAATAACAATAGGCATAGAAGGGAGAAAACTGGAAATAGAACAAGAAACAGCAGAGATTGTAAGGGAAATATATGAGTGGTATTCCGACAAAGAAGAAATAAAAGATATTGTAGAAATATTGCATCAAAGAAATATTAACCCACCAAGAGAATATCGAAAAACGGGGAAAGTAAAAGAAATAAAAAAATCTAATGTAAAATATTGGTCTGTGACAGGAATAAAACAAATGTTGACCAATCCCATATATCTTGGATGTATGGTAAAGGTAAAAAAACCGGGAGAAAGATATAAAATCCGATCCGAGAGAGAATTGGAATTATTGGAGAATTTGGTACAAAGAAATACACATCCTCCAATAATATGTAAAAAAAAGTTTTTTGAAATAGCAAAAAAAATCCAGCAAGAAAACAATTAAAGGGCATAGAAGGAGATAGAAAATGTATAAGATTGGAATATATTTGCGGATCTCAAAAGAGAATTTTAGTAGAGAAGAGAGCCAGAGTATTTCTGGACAAAGAAATTTATTACAAAAGTTTATTCAAAAAGAGTTTTTGGGGGAAAATTACAAGATAGTGGAGTTTTCGGATGATGGATACAGCGGGATAAATGAGGAACGTCCTGCATTAAAAAGACTGCTTAGTCTGGTAAAAGAGGAAGAAATAGATTGTATTCTGGTAAAAGATTTTTCCAGGTTGGCAAGGGATTATTTATTATTGGGTGAGTATTTGGAGATTTTATTTCCTGCACATCAAGTTCGTTTTATTTCAGTAAATGATGGATATGACAGCCAGCAATATCCAGAGCAAATTCTAGGATTGGATATGCAGTTTCGTGGGCTATGTTATGACTTATACAGCAAGGATATTTCCCATAAGGTAAAAAGTGCATTAAAAGCTAAAAAAAAGGCAGGCATTTATGTAAGTGCAAATACGCCTTTTGGTTATGAAAAACATCCTTCTGATAGACATAAAATTAGAATAAAAGAAGAGGAAGCCAAAGTAGTTAGAAAAATATTCCAATTAGCAGCAGAAGGTTATAGTGTTACAGAAATAGCAAAATTATTTAATGAAATGCAGATAAAAACGCCAAAAGAATACCGGGCAGGCAAAATAAGTAAAAAAGAATATCATTGGCATCCAGCTACTATATGGAATATCTTAAAAAACAGAGTATATATCGGCGAAATGATTCAAGGGAAATATGAGAAAGAATATGTCGGAGGACCAAGCCGAAAAACTTCATCATGTCAATGGATAATTCAAAAAGATCATCATGAAAAGATTGTAACAGAAGAATTGTTTCATAAAATTTAGCAAAAAAGAAACTCAAGAGGGGATAGATTTTACTAATCCTCTTTTTCAAAATCAAGATGGCAGTAGCCGCATTGCGTATATCTGGGATCAATCGGTGCAGACAGAAGAAGGAAATGGAGAGGTTCCTTATGGAGTGGAATATAAAAAAGAGGATATTACAAGAGCCTTGCAAAGTGATAATCCAAGAGAAATGATACCACATCAGGATATAGATTATCATGGTACTTTTATGGCCGCTATTGCTGCAGGAAATATTTCAGAGGAGGAAGATTTTACTGGGGTAGCACCAAATGCTACTATACTTATGGTAAAGCTAAAAGAGGCAAAAGAAAACTTGCGTAGCTTTTATGGAATAAAGAGTGGAATACCTTGTTATCAGGAAAATGATATTATGATGGGAGTAGAATATTTAAGGCAAAAAGCCAGACAAATGCAGCGGGCACTTGTTATTTGCTTAGGAGTTGGTTCCAATTCTGGAAGCCATGAGGGAATGTTGCCTCTTGGAGCCTATCTGAATCAGGTAGGTTCCATAGGAGGGGTTTGTACTGTGGTAGCAGGAGGAAATGAAAACAATTTAGGGCATCATTTTGCCAGTATATTGGGAGGCGGAGCAGATGAAGAAGTGGAGCTGGATGTAGAGGAGAATGAAGATTTTACTATGGAGTTATGGTCTGGTACCATAGGTTCTTTGTCCATAGGATTTGTTTCACCGTCTGGAGAATTTACGGAGCGCGTTCCTGTGCGAAGTTATGAACAAACTATTGATTTTGTATTTGAGAAAACCAAGATCTTTGTACATTATGAAAGGGTTGAATACTATTCAGGGAAAGAATTAATAGCCATTCGGGTAAGAAATCCAACAGAAGGTATTTGGCGTATCAGGGTATATAATTTAGATACGGAAAGTATCCCCTATAATATATGGCTTCCTATGCGGGAATTTATTTCCGAAAGGACAGCATTTATTTATCCTTCACCTGATGTGACTCTGTGTGAACCAGGAAATGTAAACCGGGTTATAACAGTAGCTGCCTTCAATCATCGGAATAATAGTATTTTTTTGGAATCCAGTAGAGGATATACTGCTAATAACTCTATTAAACCAGATATTGCTGCACCTGGAGTTGATGTATATGGTCCAGTGTCCAGGCTGCGCTATGGGGAACGAAGTGGAACTAGTATATCAGCCGCTCATACAGCAGGAGTAGCTGCGATGCTTTTGGAATGGGCAATTATTGGTCAAAATGATTTTAGGATAAATACAGTTACCTGCAAATATTATTTGATAAGAGGGGCTAGAAAAGAAAATATGACTGTACCAAACCGTAGCTTCGGGGATTATGGCAATAAAGTGTTAAGTTATTAAAACACTGTAAAATCAAGGTGTTTCATGGGTTTTGTACTATGAAAAAATTGCTGTAAAGAAGGTAAAAAGTGATTAGGACAAGATTATTTTTTGAATTTACCTTTTGATTATGAAACATAACACTAAATTACCATTAAGTATTTATTACACTTGGATTTTTTTTCATAAAGCATAAATTTATAAAACAAGAAGCGAAAAATTATAAAAAGCAAGGAGCTTGATAATCAACGCCTTGATTTAATTCTTATATCAAATCTTATTGAAAATTTCTATTGGTTTATTGGAATTTTTCATAAGAATTTTTGAATATTTCTGAATGGACTTTTTTATCCCCACGAAGATAATTGTTTAGATATGATGCAGAAGTATATAGGATTTACAAATAATGAAGAATTAATGGTCTAGATTTGTTTTTGTGAGCATGGTAGGTTTGAAATATTACAATATATAATAGCAGATAGGAAAAATAAAAGAGATATTATTGACAATCACAATGGAATAATGGTATTATAATAGCATAAAAAATTATGAAATGCATATAAAATTTTTATAAAATATGATATATAAGTAGTAGATATTGTATACATATATTCATTATGGCATTTCATATATTTATGAACGGTGAATTACATCTGGTTATTCATAGAATACATCAAAAGGTTTTAAGGATAGTTAGGGGGAGTATTTAAGAAATTATTAAGAAAGATAAAGAATATTTGACAGCAAAGAAAATATTCTTTGTTTTGCTGCCTATTTTATTTTGTCTGGGGGGAATATGTATTATGGGTCAAAGTGAAGATTGTATATTTCCTATAGAGGATGCACTTGAGATGATTCTTATATTTGATAAGACAGGGAAAATTTCTTATGCCAATGCCATAGCAAGACAGAAGTTGGAATACAAAGAAGATGTATATGATAAATATATTAGTGATGTATTTCCTAATACTTTTAAGAATTGTGAAGATGGTTTTGAGACGGATTATCTATTTGGACACGAACCACAAAATCTTGTAGCATATCGTAAGAATCTTACTTGTTTTCCAGTAGAAGCAAGGATTATGAATAGTAGTATGAATGCCGATATATATATATGTATGGCGAATGACATACTAGAAAAAGAATTTTTAAGCAGGGAAATAGAACAGGTTAAACAGGAAGCACAGCAGGCTATGAAGGTTAAGTCTGAGTTTGTTGCCAATGTTACACATGAACTGAGGACACCAGTAAATGGTGTGCTTGGCAATGTAAGAGAACTATTGAGTGAAAAAAGAGATGCCCGGCTTGAACGTTCCCTGCATCTTATAGAACGCTGCTGTGATGATATGAACAAAATTATTAATAATATTCTGGATTTTTCAAAGTTGGAAGCAGGAAAGTTTTCCTTGGAACCACGTAGATTTCACTTTAGAAATATGTTGAATTATATGAAGGAAAATCACATAAATAAGATTACAGAAAAAGGTCTTGGCTTTTTTATGACTGTATCGCCTAAGATCCCAGAATATATTATTGCTGATGAGCTTAGAATTGTACAGATTCTTAACAATCTTGTGTCTAATGCACAGAAGTTTACTTCTTTAGGTAAAATTACTGTTGAAGTACTTAAAACGGCTCAAGTAAATGATAGAATAGAATTGTTTTTTATTGTATCAGATACAGGTATTGGAATTGAAAAAACAGATAGGGATAAATTGTTTCAAAGTTTTTCACAGGTAGATGCCTCTATTTCCCGAAAGTATGGGGGTACAGGTCTGGGACTTAATATTTGTAAACAATTGGTAGAGTTGATGGGTGGAAGAATTGAAGTGGAGAGTGAGAAAGACAGAGGAAGCACTTTTTCATTTTCTATTTGGGTTGGACTTTGTGAAGGAGAAGACAACGTATCATTACTGTCAGATATAAAAGAGGAGTCATTTATTTCTACTTCGCCAACTGCAATTTCCATGGATGAGGAGAGACAAGAGGCAGAGAATATCAGAAGATATGGCACACCAGAGAATATAGAGAACCTTAAGAAGAATCTTTCTAAGTTAATTCTGTGTGTAGAATTGGAAAATTGGGAAAAAGCAGAGATGTTTATGGATACAATCAAACAATTAACAGAGGGAGCTCCACCAGAGGTAAGCCGTTTGGTTTTAAGATTGAAAATGGCGATTCAAAAAGAAAACTATGACAAAGTAATTGTTGGATATGAAGCGTTGAATAATTGCTTATAACCAGAGAGAAGGTGTATGTATGGGTTATAGTGATAAGGATATGGATGAAGGAAAGATTCTTATTATAGATGATGTGGAGATGAATAGGGTAGTTTTAGGTGAAATCATAAAAAATATGGGTTATTATCCCATCTATGCAGAGAGTGGGGAAGTAGCACTGGAAATTATGAAAGAGAGCTGCCCGCAGTTGATTTTAACAGATATTTCCATGCCAGGAATTGATGGTTATGAGCTATGCAGGATTCTAAAAGAAAATGAAAAAACAAGAGATATTCCAGTTGTATTTATTTCAGCATTTGACGATCCAAGGGATATTATTGAGGGTTTCACCCTTGGAGGAGAGGATTATATTACAAAACCATTTATTCCTGAAATTGTAAAGGCACGTGTAGGTGTCCGTTTGCGGTTGTATGAAGCAAATAGAGATCTGATGCAAATGAACAGAAGGCTTCAAATTTCTGTAAATGAGCAACTAAGACAGATGGAATTAGAAAAAAAGAATATATTATATGCTTTGGCAAATATTGCAGCACAGAATGCTTCTTATGAGCAAGAGCACATGAAGAGACTTGGGTGCAATTGCAGGATATTGGCACAAGGAATGCAGCTTTCTCCTTTATTTGAAGGAAAGATTTCCGATACATATATTGACACAATAGAGTTAGCAGCGCCTCTTTGTGATATAGGCAATATAGGTGTTTCTACAGAGATTCTGCACAAAGAAACTGGATTAACCAGAGAGGAAATTACGATAAAACAAAGTCATACTCAAATAGGTGCAAAGTTTTTAAGTGATCTCTATGTTAATAATGATTATAACGACTTTATCAGTACCTCGATTGATATTGCCCATTATCATCATGAAAACTGGGATGGGAGTGGATATCCTGATGGTTTGAAGGAAGATGCCATTCCTCTTGGGGCACAAATTGTTTCTGTCGTGGAGGAATATTGCACACTAACAGAGAGGGGACACACGAGAGAGGAAACCCTTGACATTATGGATAAGGAGTCAGGGATAAAATTTAATCCTGATATTTATAATATATGTTATAAAATATCACGTCAATTATGCTAATTTTGTGCCTTATTAAGAGTGGTACAATGAAAAAAGTGATTTTATTTTGGCGGGAGGAATGAAGTTTTGATAACAGATGAGGAGTTTAGAAGAATTGTAGTTTTTGTGAAACAGCGTTATGGCATAGATTTAAGCCAGAAGAAGATTATTGTAAATGGCCGGCTGGAGAATTATATTAAAGCAAATAACTGGACAGATTTCAATCAGTTTATGGATGTTGTAGAGAATGACAAAAC
Organism: Lachnospiraceae bacterium; assembly: GCA_022791815.1. Classification (GTDB taxonomy): domain Bacteria; phylum Bacillota; class Clostridia; order Lachnospirales; family Lachnospiraceae; genus CAG-411. The sequence continues at coordinate 38,300 of JAAVZU010000027.1, read as the reverse complement.
TGGTATGCAAGAGAAAATGCTGGTGAATTTCTTAACAACAAATCATACATATTTTATGAGGGAATTTGAGCACTTTGAATATTTTAGAGGTGTAGTTCTTCCTTGGCTAAAAAGAAAAGAAAGTGACAAAAAGGAACTGCGTGTCTGGTGCGGTGCTGCATCTACAGGCGAAGAGCCGTATATGATAGCTATGGTTTTAACAGATTTTTTTGGACTGGAACACAAGCAGTGGGATACTAGAATATTGGCGACAGATATATCTACTCAAGCATTACAACAGGCGATAGGTGGTATCTATACAAATGAACAACTGAAAAATGTCCCTGAACAGTGGAAAAACCATTTTTTTAAATCCATTGCCAGAACAGGTCAATATATGGTAAAAGAAAATTTGAAGCAAGAGGTAATTTTTCGTCAGTTTAATTTGATGGATCCATTCCCTTTTAAGAAAAGAATGCATACAATATTTCTACGTAATGTTATGATCTATTTTGATAAGGCAACCAAACAAGAGTTGCTTAGAAAAGTATATGATTATTTGGAACCAGGAGGATATCTGTTCATAGGAACCACGGAGACTCTTGACAGGAATAGTATTCCTTTTGAGATTATCCAACCATCAATATTTAGAAAACAAGAATAGATTTGGGAAAAAGGAAGAGATTATTGTATGAGACCAATTAGAGTTTTAATAGTAGAAGATTCTCTTGTGTTTAGAGAATTATTGGTTCAAAATTTGAACAAGGATCCTGCAATACAAGTTGTGGGGACAGCAGAGGATCCCTTTGAGGCGAGAGATGCTATTTTAGCATACAAGCCAGATGTTATGACATTGGATGTGGAACTTCCAAGAATGAGTGGCATTGAATTTCTTAGAAAGCTTATTCCTCAATATCCACTCCCAGTTGTAGTTATTAGTTCTCTTAGTGATAAGGTGTTTGATGCATTGAATGCTGGGGCGGTGGATTTTGTTGCGAAGCCTGTTGCAACAAGCAAACTACAATTGGAGAATTTTATTAGAAATGAGCTTTTAGTTAAAATTAAGATTGCATCTACTGCTAAAATCAGCAATATAAAGAAAATGGCTATGTCTAACGAAGAACAGCATCTTCCAGTGAAGAAGAATGATTTGGTTGTGGCAATTGGTGCTTCAACAGGTGGTACAGAAGCTATCCTTGCTGTTGTCAAGGAATTTGGAGCAGATATTCCAGGAATAGTTGTTGTACAGCACATGCCGCCAGGATTTACGCAAATGTATGCAAAGAGGCTGAATGACCAGTGCCGGATCCAAGTGAAAGAAGCAGAGACAGGAGACAGAGTAAAGCCAGGACACATGTTGATTGCTCCCGGAGGAGACAGACATATGCGTCTTCTTAAAGTAAATGGAACCTATCAAGTAGAAATAAAATCAGGACCAAAGGTAAATGGGCATTGTCCATCTGTGGATGTGCTGTTTGAATCTGTTGCGAAAGCAGCTGGTCCTGATGCGGTAGGAATTATTTTAACGGGAATGGGTGGTGATGGTGCAAAGGGACTTTTGGCAATGAGAAATGCTGGTGCGAAAACCATTGGACAGGATGAATCTACTTGTGTAGTTTATGGAATGCCAAAGGTTGCCTATGATTTAGGTGCAGTACAGCATCAGGAGAAATTGTCAGATATTCCTAGAAGGACATATTCCATATTAAATAAAATGTAAAGGAGAAAGCGTATGAAGATTCTATTGGCAGAAGATGATTTTGTAACAAGAAAATTTATGATGAATTTCTTGTCAAAGTATGGTGAATGCGATGTAACTGTAGATGGAATGGAAGCAGTTGATGCATTTATGATGGCATTGGAGGATGGAGAGCCGTATGATTTGGTATGTCTTGATATTATGATGCCAGTTATGGATGGATATCAGTCTCTTGTGGGTATTCGTAATTTAGAAAAAGAAAGGAATATTCCTAAAGACAAAGCTGTTAAGGTTATTATGACAACTGCTTTGAATGATGAAGAGAATGTTAAGATGGCATTTGAACTAGGATGTACAATTTATTCTGGTAAACCAATCAATCAAGAGCGGTTTGAACAGGCATTAAAAAAACTGAATCTTATTTAGAATAAAATGATAATTGAGGTTTAGTTAGAAATAAGATGGAATTAAGGAAAGAAAGGAGAAGGGGATGGCTGAGGAATTTAATACAGAAGGCATGCTTGATATATATCTGTTTGAGAACCAGCAGTTGTTAGAGCAGCTTCAAGAGATAGTTTTAGAACAGAAGGATGCAGAATGTTTTGACGAAGACAGCATAAATGAAATATTCCGGACAATGCATACCATTAAAGGATCATCGGGTATCATGATGTTTGATAATATAACGGCTGTATCTCATAAACTGGAGGATATCTTTTATTATTTGAGAGAATCCCATCCTGAAAATGTACCACATGTGGAGTTGGTAGAGCATGTATTAGATGTAGAAGATTTTATTTCCAATGAGATGGAAAAAATACAAGCTGGTGATTTACCAGATGGTGATTCCAGCGAAATTATAGCACAACTTGATAAGTTCTTAAAAAAGATAAAAAAAGGAACTGCAAAAGGAGGAAAAGAACCTATAGCTGAGAATGTTCATGAAGAACCTACACAGTTTTATATTGCTCCAGTTGCAACAAGTGCTAGTCATTTCTACAAGATTTATATGCATTTTCATGAAGGAACAGAAATGGCAAACATTCATGCCTACAAGACAGTATATGCCTTAAAAGAAATTGCAGAAGATTTACTATATTTCCCAGAAGATATTATTTCCGATGAAAGTAGTGCAGAGGTTATTTTACAAGATGGGTTTAGAATGCTTCTGCAGGCACAATGTACAGAAGAAGAGATCCATAACATAATCAATGTTGGATATGATGTTGAAAAGGTAGATATTTTTGAATGTAAAGCAGAAGAGTTTTTACAAGGTTTTGATTTTGGAGATCATTCTGCAGAGATCGATTTAGAATCTAGTGTAGAAGATATAGAGGCTCGTACTCAATCAGATGATGTAAAGGAGACTGAGGAGGAGAAGAAGCCAGAGAAACCTAAGATTGCACCAGGTGATTTTGTAATTAAATCAAGAGAACCTGGCAAACAGAAAAAGCTGGCAAAAGATAAAGGAAAATCAGAAAAGGCTTCTTTTATTAGTGTTAATTTAAGCAAGATGGATCAGTTAATGGATTTAATTGGTGAATTGGTTATTTCTGAATCAGTGGTATTGCAGAATCCAGATTTAAAAGTACCTGGATTGAATCTTACTAATTTTAATAAGGCGGCAGCCCAGTTATCTAAGATTTCTACTGATTTACAAAATGTTATTATGTCTATGAGAATGGTTCCATTGACCAATACTTTTCAAAAGATGAACCGTATTGTTTTTGATGTATCAAGAAAGCTGGGTAAAGAAGTGGAATTTGAGATGATAGGAGAGCAGACTGAGGTAGACAAGAATATCATTGAGCATATTTCTGACCCATTGATGCATATAGTAAGAAACTCTGTGGATCATGGTATTGAAAGTAAGGAAGAACGTATTGAAAGTGGCAAGTCAGAAAAAGGTAAAGTTATCCTTTCGGCAAAGACGGAAGCTGGTAAGGTATGGATTAGCGTAGAAGATGATGGAAAAGGACTTGACAGAGATAAGATACTTGCAAAGGCAAAGGCACAAGGATTATTGGATGAGAGTAAACCAGAAGAGTCCTATACAGATAAAGAAGTGTATCAGTTTATTACACTTCCTGGTTTTTCTACAAATGATCAGGTTACGGAATATTCAGGCCGAGGAGTAGGAATGGATGTTGTTATTCAAAATATCCAGTCAATAGGTGGAACGCTGGATATTGAGAGTACTCCAGGATATGGTAGTGTTATGAGTTTGAAGATTCCTCTGACTTTAGCGATTATTAATGGTATTGTAATGGAAACAGGAAATTCTTCTTTTGTAATGGAAACAGGTGTAATTAAGCAATTTGTTAGTGTAAATGAGGATATGATGATCCATGAACCAAATGGGGAAGAATATGTTATGATACGAGGAGAATGTTTCCCAGTAATCCGCCTTGGCGAACGGTATGGATTAAAGAACTATGAGAGAACCGTAGAAAAAGGAATTATGATGATTCTTGAGGTGGAAGAAAAGAAAATTTGTCTCTTTGTTGATAAACTGGTTGGTGAACAAGAGATTGTTGTTAAGCCGATTCCGTCCTATATCAAAAAAGTTAAAGGCTTGTCTGGCTGTACGCAGTTAGGTGATGGAAGTATCGCTTTGATATTAGATCCAGGTGGAATGGTAGATTAAGTTCAAACTGTGAAGGGAACACAGACCAGAACAGTTATGACTAAAAATATAGAAAGGAACGGTGTTCAGATGGAAGAAACAAATGCACAGAACATAGTGGCAGAAGAAGAACATGATATTATAGATAGCCAGAATATGCAAATTGACAAATACATGACCTTCAAGTCTGGGAATGAGCATTTCGGTTTGGAAATTCAATATGTTATTGAAATTATACAATTACAGACAATAACATTGATTCCTGAAACGGAAGATTATATCAAAGGTATTATCAACCTAAGGGGGAAAGTTATTCCTGTTATAGATGTCCGATTGCGATTTAGACAAAAGCCATTTGAATACAATGACAGAACTTGTATCATTGTAATTAGTGTCAAATCTATAGTAGTTGGTTTGATTGTTGAAAAAATAGCAGAGGTAGTTGAGATTAAGAAGGAGAACATACTACCACCACCAAAGTTAGGTCGTGCCGATAAAGTACATAGTAAATATGTATATGGTATTGGTAAGGTGGGTGATGCTGTAAAATTATTGCTAGATCCTGATAAATTGTTGAATGATGAAGATTTATCAGTTCTTGAACAAGTAAATGAAGTAAATAGTGAAGAAGAATAAGGAGGATATGTAAATGAGAAACATTAAAATTAAAACAAGAATGCTTTTGGTTTTTGCCATTCCTATTGTATTAACCGTTTTCAATGTGATATTAGGGGATCTTTCGTCGAAAGGAGTTGTTGGGGCTGAAGATGTAGACCGATATTTGACAAATGCATCTATTTTTACTGCTGTAATAGCTGCTGTATCTGTTATCGTTATCATTGTATTTGGATTATCTTTGACGAAATCTATTATGGATCCTATACGTAGATTGACAGAAATCACTAAAGAGATTGCTTCAGGTCGTGTTGATATTCAATTGACAAAGCATGGGAATGATGAATTTGCTGCTTTAGTAGATGAATTTCAAAAAATGGTTGATAATACCAAGCGTCAAACAGAAGTTGTGCAAGAAGTAGCAAATGGAAATTTAACTGTTACAGTTACACCAAGATCTGCAGATGATGTACTTGGTAATTCTTTAAAGAAATTGGTAGAAGATAATCTTCATGCATTGTCTAATATTAGTGATGCAGGTTCACAGGTTACAGTTAGTTCATCTCAAGTAGCAAGTGCAAGCCAGGCTTTAGCTCAAGGTTCCACAGAACAGGCAAGTGCTATTCAGGAGATTACAGCATCTATTGATGAGATTGCAGAAGAAACAAAACAGAACGCAAAGCAGGCAAATTCTGCTGCTGGTTTGGTAGCTCGTGCTATTGAAGATGTAAGACAAGGAAACCAACAGATGCAGGATATGATGAGTGCTATGGGAGATATCAATAAGGCATCAGAAAGTATTTCTAAGATTATAAAAACAATTGATGATATTGCATTCCAGACAAATATTCTTGCTTTAAATGCAGCAGTTGAAGCTGCAAGAGCTGGTGAAGCTGGAAAAGGTTTTGCGGTAGTAGCAGAAGAAGTTAGAAGCCTTGCTGCTAAAAGTGCTGCTGCATCAGCAGAGACTGCTGAATTAATTGAAGATTCTATATTAAAAGTTAATTCAGGATCTAAGATTGCAGATGATACAGCTAAAGCTTTGGAAGAGATTACAAAAGTAGTACAGGAAAGTGAAGTTATTATTAATGGTATAGCAGAGACTTCAAATTATCAGGCAACTGCAGTGGCTCAAATTGAGCAGGCAATTACACAGGTTTCTCAAGTAGTACAGACAAACTCTGCTACTAGTGAGGAGTGTGCAGCGGCAAGTGCAGAATTATCCAGCCAGGCTTCAAGAATGAGAGAGATGCTTTCTATTTATCGTTTAGGAAATGGAACTTCTTCTTATAAAGATTCATTCTCTTATTCTTCAGGTTCTATGTCAAATCCCAATGAACAAGTAATTTCTTTGGGTGATGGTTTTGACAAATATTAAAATTATAAATTGCGGCACAGGAACAAAGTTTCCTGTGCTGTTTTTATTTGAAACTGGACATCTGTCCAGTTATTTTTATATGCATTTGCACAATAGGAAAAAATTGTTTAAATATAAGTTTGTTTTTAAGAATTATTTATTTAAAATATAATAAGTATAGTTTTAATAGAATCAAACATCTGGTATAAGACAATCTAATAAAATAATAAAATAGAACAAAATGGAGTGAAAGGTGAGAAGATTATGTTTGATTTATCAGAGGATGAACTTAAACAGATGGAGGAAGTGGATGTCCGTACAGTTGATATAGATACTTTAACAGATATAAGAGATATTGATATAGATACAAGTATGTCAGTAGAAAAAAAACTCGAATCGTATGCAAAACAAACAAATAACCTTTATGTACATCGTATTGGGGATTATGTAGTTAAAGTAAGGTTTCAGAATAATGGAAAAAGTATTGATGATAAAATGAAGGAATATTTAGAATATTTGTCTGATATTCATATTTAAAGATAGAGTAGCCTTTGAAAAAATTTTATTAATTATTAATTTCAGAATAAGGAGTGATGTAATGAATCATGTACCTTTTCTGGCAGCAATGTACCTTCGTTTGTCAAGAGATGATAGTGATGTTGGAAATGTGATGGATAGGAATGGTACAATAAAATTGGAAAGTAATAGTATCGGAAATCAAAGAGAATTGATCCAAGACTATATTCAACAGCAGCAGGATATGGAACTGTATGATGTTTATATAGATGATGGATTTTCAGGAAGTAATTTTGATAGACCTGAATTTAAAAGAATGATAAATGATATTAAGGCGAGAAAAGTAAATTGTGTCATTGTAAAAGATTTATCCCGTTTTGGTCGTGATTATATAGAAGCAGGAAAATATATTCAGAAGATATTTCCTGCTCTTTCAGTACGATTTATAGCACTTACAGATTGTTATGACAGTTTTTCTGCAGACATGCAGGAAAGTAATTTTATCCTTCCAATGAAAAATTTTATCAATGACTCCTATTGCCGGGATATTTCTATAAAAGTGAAGAGTCAGTTTGAGGTAAAACGTAAAAATGGGGAATGTATTGCCCCTTTTACTGCGTATGGATATAAAAAAGATGATATGAATAAGCATCATCTTGTTGTAGATGCGTATGCAGCAGAAAATGTGAAAAAGATTTTTGAATGGAAACAAGAGGGAATGGCTATTTCTGCTATTGCAAAAAAATTAAATAATCTTGGAATTCTTTCTCCCAAAGAATATAAGAAATTAAAAGGAAATTATAGGGGAGGATTTTCAGGCAGTGGAACATCTGCATGGAGCAGTACTACAGTAAAAAGAATCCTTACAAATGAGATTTATATGGGGCATCTTGTACAAGGAAAAACAGAAAAAATAAATTATAAGATAAAAAAAACAGTGGAAAAACCTAAAGCGGAATGGATTAAAGTAGAAAATACTCATGAAAGGATTATTTCTGCTGATACTTTTTATATTGTACAGAATTTATTAAAGTCAGATAGCCGCATTAGTCCCAAAATGGATAAGTATAGTTTCTTTACAGGAATACTTTTTTGTGGAGATTGCAGGGAGCAGATGATTCGGCGTATCAATCGATATAAAGATAAAGAAAAGGTATATTATATTTGTTCTACTAAGAACCGCAGAGAAGGATGCAGCAGACATAGTGTAGAAGAAAAACAGTTAAAGTACTTAGTTATGGAAGTTGTAAGGCGATATGTTAATACTTTTTTAGATGAAATGACTTTATTTGAAACAGCTAAAAAAATAAAAGCGAAAAAGAATCCATTAGATTATTATAGTAAGGAAATTGAAATATTAAAACAAGAAAAAAATAAGTATAATATGCTTTGCCAAAGTCTGCATAAAGATTTAACAGAAGGTGTTATCACAAAGGAAGAATTTATACGGCTTAATGAAGAATTTAAAAGGAAAGCAGATGAATTGGAGAATGCATGGAAACGGCAGGAATCCATGATAAAAGAGATGTTTCAAAAGGATATTATTTATTTAGAAAAATTAAAATCTATACAAGATGTACTAGAATTTAAAGAAATAGATCGGTATATGTTAAGTTCTCTCATTAAGAAAATTTATGTATATGAAGAAAAACGTATAGAAATTGTTTTTTATTTTAGTGACAAATGTAGGACTAAATTATAGACAGGATTTTCAAGAACCAAAAAGGAAATGAGGAGGGAGCAATAATATGGGAAGGATATCAAAGCGTAAAGGAACAGCTTTGAAAGAGATACCTGAACATAAGAAGCAGCATTTTAAAACAGGAATATATGCAAGGCTTTCTTCTAATAATGACAAGAAAAAAAATGAGTCTGTAGAGATTCAGATTGAAATTGCAAAGAAATTTGTAGAAGAATTTAATACAAAACAGAATAGAGAAAGAATGGAAATTGCGAAATGTTACACAGATTTAGGGAAAACAGGAAGTAATTTTAACAGGGATGGTTTTAGAGAGTTAATGCAGGACATCCGGTTTGGAGATATTAACTGTGTTATTGTTAAAGATTTGTCACGTTTTGGGAGAAATTATTTGGAGACAGGAAATTATATTGAAAAGATTTTTCCATTTTTAGGAGTACGTTTTATTGCAGTTGCAGATGGATTTGATACAGGTAAATTAGGAAATAATACAAAGCAAATAGCTTCTGAAATCAAAAATCTTATTAATGAAATGTATGTAAAAGATTCTTCAAAAAAAGCAAAGATTCAATTAAAACAAAAAAGGGAGGAAGGATCTTATGTAGGCGGGCCGCCACCTTATGGGTATCTTTCCCAATGGGATGGAAAGATACGGAAACTTGTGCCAGATCCATGTACATCAATGATTGTACAGCTTATTTATAACTTGTTCCTTGAAAAAGAAAGTTATGCAGGCGTTACGGCTGAACTAAATAGACAAAAAATCAATCCTCCAGCAATTTATAAGAAAAAAAAAGAAGTATATTATTTGGCAGAGGATAATAACTATAAAGGTTGGGATAAGAGTTCCGTGGAACGCATTCTACAAAACCAGACCTACATAGGTACACTTATACAGGGAAAAACTTCCATTACTGCAAGAAATGAAAAAAATAGAAAGGCTAAACCACAAGAGGAATGGACAATTAAAAAAAATGTTCATCAATCATTAATTGATAGTGATGATTATAAGAAAGTACAAAATATTCGGGAAAAAATTCAAAGAAAAACAGCCATGCATAAAAATGCGGCAAAATCTTATCCAAATGAAGAAAAAAATTTTAAACTGGTGCACTACTGTGGAGAACATGGAAGAAAAATATCAGAAAAGGAACTTATGAATATATTGTTTCCTTTTATGCGTATGGTATTTGCAATATATCTTAAGAAGATAAAGTATTATATAGAATGTGGAAAAGAAATCATAGAGAAACATAAAGTAAAAATACAGTTTAGACAGAAAGAAATAGAAAAAAGATTGATAAGAGCAATAGAAAAAGAAGGAACACTATATATAGATTATCATGAAGGAAAAATAACCGAAGAGGACTATATCTCTTTTAAAACGCAACAAGAAAAGAGAGTTATAGATTTAAAAAAGCAGAAAGAAGAACAAGAAGAGAAATTAAAGAAAATAGAAAAGGCTTCTGCTAAATATTTGACGGATATACGTTCTTTAATAAAACTAAAGAATGAAACAGATTTAAAAAAGGAAATGCTAGAAAATTTCATGGAAGAAATATATGTGTATCCAGGAAAACGGGTAGAAATTATTTTAACTTTTGCATCTGACTATAGGAAAGAAGGAAAAGTAATATGGGAAAAATAGGATATTATCTTCGGCTTTCCATTGAGGATGGGGATAAAGAAGAAAGTGATAGCATTGGAAATCAGAGAAAACAGATATTGGAATATATAAAACAGGATTCTGAGTTATGTAGTTGGGATACAAAGGAATTTTGTGATGACGGATATTCTGGTACTAGTATGGACAGACCTGGGATGCAGGAAATGTTAAGAGAGATAAAAAATAGTCAAATTGGATGTATTATTGTAAAAGATATGTCCCGGTTTGCAAGGGATTATATTGAAATGGGTAATTTTCTTAATCAGATATTTCCTTTTTTGGGAGTTCGATTTATTGCCATAAATGATCATTATGACAGCAGGAAACAGAAGGGATGTACAATAGAGCTGGACACTGCTTTTCGGACGCTTTTTTATGATTTATACAGCAAAGATATATCTATTAAAGTAAAAACTTCAATTGAGAATAAATGTGCAAAGGGAGAATATGTTTTTGGGCAGGTTCCTTTTGGATATGAAAAAAGTAAAGAAGTAAAAAATCGGGTAATTGTCAATGAAAAAGAGGCACAAGTAGTTCGGTATATCTTTTCCTTAGCCATGCAGGGTAAAAGCAGTACACAGATAGCAAAGCAGCTTTATAAAGAAAATGTACCCACAATGGCAGAGATAAGAAAACAAACAGTAAAGGAGGATGGAAAAATTCATACATGGACAGCATCGTCTGTCAGAAAGATGTTAAATAACCGCTTTTATATTGGAGAAATGGTATATGGGAAAACTATTAGGAAGGCAGTAGGAAGGAAGGGTTACAAGGTTGTTCCAAGAGAGAAATGGAAGATTGTTCCAGAACATCATGAGGCATTGGTTTCATTGGAAACATTTACACAGGTATCTTGCTTCAAAGCAGGATATGATACAGAAAGAAAGAGAGAAAAACATCCATTGGCAGGGAAAGTATATTGTGGGGGATGTAAATATTCCCTCAATTATAAGAGGGCAGGTGAAAAAAATAGATATACAAAATTTGAATGCAGGAAACATGCATTGTTGCAGATACCAGATTGCTGCACCAGCATAAGTGCAGATCTGTTGGTGGAGATGGTTCTTTTTTGGCTTAATAAAGAATTGATGTTATATGGAAATTTTGTAAAAGAAAAGGAAGTATTGGAACTATTTCAGAAAATGGGGGTACAGGCATTAACACAGAAACTATACGATTGTCAAAAGAAAAAGAAATCGGCAGAAAGGAGAAAGAGTGATATATATATAAAATATGCATGGAAAGAGATTTCAGAAGATATCTACCAAAAAAGAAATGGACAGATTTCAGAAGAAATTTCTTATTTATCTTTAAAAGAAAAAAAGATAGTAGAAAGATTAGAAGAGTTGAAAAAAGAATACCAGAAGGAAAAGGAAGATATGAAAACAATTATCCGTTATCTGCATCTGGATGAGCTGACGCTGGATATAGTTAATGCTTTTGTAAAAAAGGTGTATATCTATAATAAAAATAGAGTAGAGATTGAGTGGAATTTTAATATTGTAGAACATAGCAATAACTTGACATAACCGGGGTGGGGTGAGCTGGATATTTATAACACATTTATTAGTTTGCAAAGGTATTAATATTCTGAAATAATTATACATTGGTAAATGAAAATTTCTATTTGCTATTTGGTACTAATAGGTGCCAACAGAAACAAAATGTTATAGAATAGGTGTGGGGAATATGTTATAATAGTCTTTAGGATCGTGTTGAATTATGTTAAAATACAGAAGGGAAAAATAATATGACAGAGGAATCAAAATTAAAACTGGCATCTATTTTTGATGAAAGTTTAGAATATCCTGTTATAGAGAGAGAGGTACTGCCAGAAAAAATTGTTTGTCCAGATTGCGGTGGAATTACCTACGAGGGATTAGATTTGTGTCATCGCTGTGGAGGACTTCTAATCAATGATAACTAAGTAATATTATTCACAGTTTTAAGTAAGAACTAAGTTTTATGTAAGAGGAAAGCTTACAAATAAAAACTTAGTCATACTTATAGGTCAATTGAAGATGATTTGCAAACAGGTCATCTGCAATATAGGACATGAATAATTGAACAAATAAGAGGAGGAAAATAATGAAACCTTGGGAAGCATACTTTAGAAAAGTAGAGCCTTATGTGGCTGGTGAGCAGCCAAAACTTTCTAATATGATTAAGCTAAATACAAATGAAAATCCATATCCACCAGCACCACAAGTGATACAAGCTATTCGTGGGATGAATATGGAACGGTTAAAACTGTATCCTGATCCTGCGTGTGAAGAGTTGATAACAGCTATAGCTGATACCTATGAAGTTTCAAAAGAACAGATATTTGTAGGAGTGGGTTCGGATGATGTGTTGGGAATGGCTTTTCTAACATTCTTTAATTCTTCAAAACCTGTTTTATTTCCAGATATAACTTATTCCTTTTATGATGTATGGACCGAATTATTTTGCATACCATATAAACGGCCAGCATTAGATCAAAATTATCATATTCAAAAAGAAGACTATTATGAAGAAAATGGAGGTGTCGTGATTGCGAATCCTAATGCACCAACTTCTATTTATGAAGATTTAAATTTTATCCGGGATATTTTAGAACACAATCAGGATGTAGTTGTAATTGTAGATGAGGCCTATATTGATTTTGGAGGAACTTCAGCAATAGAGCTTGTGAAAGAGTATGAGAATTTATTAGTAGTACAGACTTATTCTAAGTCCCGTTCTTTGGCAGGTATGCGAATTGGTTATGCAATTGGACACCCAAGTTTAATACAAGCAATGCAGGATGTAAAATATTCCTATAATTCCTATACTATGAACCAGACTTCTATTGTTGCAGGTGTGGCATCCATGCAGGCAAAAGAATATTTTGAGGAATGCCGGAATAAAATTATTGATACCAGAGAATGGACAAAAAGAGAATTGGGAAAGTTGGGATTTTCCTTTCCAGATTCTATGACGAATTTCTTATTTGTTACACATGAATCTGTTCCAGCAAAAGAATTATTTGAAGCTCTTCGTAAAGTAAACATTTTTGTACGTTATTTTAATAAGCCAAGATTGGACAACCATCTTCGCATTTCAATTGGAACAATGGAGGAAATGAAAAGATTGATAGAATTTCTTAGCGGTTACATAGAAATCTAATTTGTTCATGCACATCAGGTTCTACGATAACATTTCATAGTATTAGACAATTTTCACAAGTAATACTGGAAAAAGTGGAAAAAATTATGTATAATAATATAAAAAGAGTAAATGGAAATATATAAGAAAAGAGGAAAAAAAAATGAAGATTTTAATAGCGGAAGATGATTTTGCAAGTAGAAAATTTATGCTTAGATTTTTATCAAAATATGGAGAATGTGATGTAACAGTAGATGGTTTAGAAGCAGTAGATGCTTTTACTATGGCACTGGATGCAGAAGATGGGTATGATTTGGTATGTTTAGATATTATGATGCCAGAATTAGATGGATATCAGGCATTAAAGCAGATGCGTGAGTTTGAAAAGGAAAAAGGTATTTCTGAAGAGCAGGGAGCCAAGATTATAATGACAACTGCATTGAATGAAGGCCGTAATGTAACAAAAGCATTTGAATATGGATGTGTAGCATACGCAGGAAAGCCGATTGATCAGGATAAGTTTGAGAATGTACTTCGTAAGCTGGAATTAATTGATTAAGAACATAATAAACAAAAGAAAAGCTGCTCTTGCACAAAATAGGATGATGCTATAAAGGAGGACAAGAGTATGATTGTGAGAAAGGGAAAGATTACTTTGAAGAACAAGCCAAATGTAGCAGATTTGGCAGGAGAGAAAGTGATGGTAGATTTTACACAAGGCAAATATTTTATACTCAAAGGGGCAGGTAATGATATTTGGGAGATGTTGGAGGATGGTATAACAGTAGAGGCTATTATTCATAAATTATTAGAGGAATATGATGTGGAGGAAAAGCAATGTGAGAAATCTACAATGAAATTTTTAGAACAATTAGAAGAAATGGGTTTTATTAAAGGAATGGCTTAAACATATAAGTTTTTGAAGCAAAACAGGCATAAAAAGATTATTATTGAAATACTATCTTAAACTTTTGTGTTATATATATCCAAAGAAAATGCTTTGCATTCCCTAGGATATAAATAATTATGTGTACTTGCACAAGAAGTAACTATTGTTTCGCAATTGTGTTTGGCATGTAAAGTGTGTAATTCTCTCAAGATTGAGGTGCAGGGGAGTTGATATAATGAAAAAGTGTTCCATCGTTGTACCTTGTTATAACGAAGAAGAAACCATTCAGATTTTTTATGATGAAATACAAAGATATATTCCGAAGCTAATGGATTTGGAATTTGAATTTATATTTGTGGATGATGGAAGTAGGGACAATACATTGAATGAGATGAAACGTCTTGCCAAAATGGACAAACGTGTAAAATATATATCCTTTTCCAGAAATTTTGGTAAAGAAGCGGGATTGTTTGCGGGATTGGAGGCATCTACAGGGGATTATGTTGTTTCCATGGATGTAGATTTACAAGACCCGCCGTTTTTATTGGAGGATATGTATAAGGCAGTAAAAGAAGAAGGTTATGATTGTGCAGCCACTATGCGTACAGATCGTAAAGGAGAAGCACCTATCCGTTCTTGGTTTGCCAGAAAATTTTACAGTTTAATCAATAAGATTTCAAATGCTGACATTGTGGATGGTGCAAGAGATTACCGTTTTATGACTAGACAAATGGTAAATTCTATACTTTCTATGAGAGAATATAACCGCTTTACCAAAGGTATTTTTGGATGGATAGGTTTTAAGACCAAATGGATACCATTTGAAAATGTAGAACGATCAGCAGGAACTACAAAATGGTCCTTTTGGAAGTTGTTTTTATATGCATTAGAAGGTATTATTGCATTTTCTACTACACCTCTTTGGATATCGTCTCTTCTTGGCGTGTTTTGTTGTTTTATTGCAATATTTGTATTGATTTTTATTGTAGTCAGGGCATTGATATATGGAGATCCTGTAGCTGGTTGGCCTTCTATGATTTCTGCTATTATTTTTATAGGCGGCCTGCAGTTATTTTGTATGGGAATTTTGGGATTGTATGTATCAAAATTATACTTAGAAACAAAACAAAGACCAATTTATATTACTAGAGAAACAAATATAAAAAAAGAGTAGTTATTTACAAAATAAAGAATATACACACTATTTATAATAAATATTTTGTAAGATATAATATGAAAAAATGTCATCAAAGAAATATAATCTATTTGATGGCATTTGTTATTTTCAAAGTTTTTTTTGTTTTGTTAAAATTAGTTAAACAGAAACAAAATTATTAAGAAGAGAATGAGTTGTGATAAAAACTGAAAGAAGAAAACGAAAAGGAGAAGTAAAATGCAGGAAAATAGTAAAAGAGTAATATGTATTGGGGATTATTAGGCTTCTGTATAGTAATAGTTGGTGTAAATGGATGTAGAAAGGCAGAGGAAAATAAAGATAGAAGACTCCTTAATAGGCGTATTGATTACTACAGATAAGAAGGAAGTTATAGAAGTAGGATGGATAAGATAAAAAGTATTTGTAAATTTAGTAAAAGTTCGTGTTGTGAATAAAGAAAGAATAGTCGAAATATAAAGTAAGAAAAGTATGTACTCGTAAATGAACAAATAGATGATTTTGAAACTTTCGTAATCACCTGATAAAAGAGAAAAAAGGAGGTAAGGTGAAATGAAAATTGGAGAAGCAAGAAAGATATATTCATCACAGCTGCAAACATTACGTGAACAAAGGAGAGTTTTACAAGAAGCTATAAAAGAAAAGCAAGAGATGTCGAAAGATAAAGGTACATCAAATGAATCAGGGGTTATATTAGATTTATCGGATTATTCTTCCGAATTGGATAAAAAAATCAAGGAAACAGAGGATTATTTGCACCATCTGACATTGTATTCTGTGGCTGTACATAATAAAGAAGTTGCTAAACAGCAAGGAGAAACTATGGCAAAAGAAGCTGATGATATGGCAAAATGTATGGAAATTGCCAGACGTCTTTCTAAAGGTGACAAGGTTCCAATAAGGGATGAACAAAAATTAATAGAATTTAATCCAGAAATATATGCTGTAGCAAAAAATGCAGGTGCCATTGCAAGAAATAAAGAGCGCAAAGAACATAAGTCTTTGTGGGAGGAGGAAGAACAATCCAATACCAAACAAAAGGATATAGATGATAAGATAAAGGATATGGATGTTCCTATGGAAGGTCCAGAAGTAAAAATAGAATCAGTAACTATAGCAGAAGGTGAGAGCCAATAAGATGTCATTACGGCATGGTTATCATTTGTAAGGAAACTTCAAAAATATGGTTAGCAAAGATAGAGAAAAGCAGGTGGAGAAATGATACAGATACAAAATGATAATGGTTATGCAACAAAATATTTTAGTATAGAGACAGTGAAAAAACAAACAGAGGGAGAATTTTCCCAGAAGATGCAGAAAGCTATTGAGGAAGGGGAGCATAAAAATTTATTTCATGCTGGTGCGATTATGTCTTTTGTAAATCCACATACAAAAGAGATAATAGAGAATTTTCATGAAGATTCTGATTCAGCCCCAAATGAAGTTAAGGATTGTTTAGAATTTATTCGGGAACGAATTAATGAAATATTTATAAAAGTGCAAAATGGGGATATAGAACCCAGCTATCAGATAGGTGGACAAAGCTTTACAGAAAAAGAGTGGAATGAATTGTTGGAAAAATTTGACAACGTGATAGATGCCATGAAAGCGTTAGCCAGAGAAGAAAGAGAACAGCAGATAGATCATGAAAAATCTGTTACAAAGAATATTGCAGATAGTGATGAGAAAAAAGCAGAAATGCTTACTATGGAAAGTTTTAAGTGCAGTGAGCAAAAACAAGATAAGAAAATAGTTTATATTATTGCCTATGATATAAATGGGATAAGATGTAAACGGAGTTCTATGATAGGAGAAGAAGGATATCTATGGGAGATACCATTTTCTAATAAGGAACAATATCAAAGAGTTTGTAAGTTTATGAATCAATTTTCAGATGATGTGAATTTGCCATTTGCATCTCACCAGAACTTTTGGGAAGATTTCTTGGAAAAGAAAATTGATATAGAAGATTTTCTTGAGTTTTTCTTGGCAACTAAGGATGGTGTGCCAGATTATACTTATACCATAGGAGATTCTACATTTATTGATAGGGAAAAAGTAAAATATGCCAAGTATATGAATCCACTTGGCAGCAGATTTTATAGTGAAGAAGAAATGAAGGAGATGCAGAACGAAGTTATCAGGCAGGCAACAAAGAAGATGTTGGCAGAACAGAAGTCACCAACAGAACATTACCGTGTATTTCATCCTGAATATAATGGGGAGAGAATTTTTTGTATGTATCCTGGGGGAGTTTTGTATAATGCAGAAGAAATTGCAGAGTTGATGATGGAAAATGTGAAGAGAAATTAAGTCTTTTTTATTACGAAGAAAAAATACCCATCTTATTTTGGATAGAAAAATAAGATGGGTATTTTATAGGACGCAAGCGGATGGTTTATTTCATACTTAAGGTTTAAATGATTTTGGTTATATAAGTGCTGGCATAAACTTTGCAAACAAAAATAATCCTTCACTACCAGCAGTGACCTCATGAGAAATACCAGCAGGCATAATGGATAATATACCTGGTTTATATGTAATAGTAGCACCATTATTGACGCATATACCCTCACCTGCAACAACTTCATGAGTTTCTAACTGGGTTTTGTGAATATGCTCCTTGATACTACAATCTGAAGCAATTCGTACAAGATGATAGCTGTATTGGCCGTTTGTTTCAGAAGATGTGACAAGGTGTTTCAACTCTACCCCTTTAAAGGTTGGGTGTTTTAACCAAGGTATGGTAGAAAAATCTTTAGTAAGCTGAGGTATAACAAGTTTCCCATTGTCGAATGATTGAAATGTAGTCATATTAAAGTTCCTCCTTTGTTTGGTACTGACTGATTGTTATGATACATTCATTATTATAAAATAGATAATGGAAAATAACTTGTAAAAAATTGCTCTATGTATTCATGACATAATTTTAGATGGATAGTTCACATCTGGAATTTTTATACTCAGAAGGAGAGATACCAACAATTTTGCGGAAATATTTATCAAAATGGCTTTGGTCATAAAAACCGAGAGTTACAGATACTTCAACAATAGATAAACCATTAGAAAGTAGCTGTTGAGCTTTGCGGATTCGACTCTGGATGTAAAAACTGTGAGGTGTCATACCAATCATATTCTTACATTTGCGAATGAGATGGTACTTGCTGATATAAAGTTCTTGGGACAGGGAATCCAGATTGATTTTACCTGAGTTGTTTTCCATAAGTTTGTGGCACAGAATGGAGATATCTCCAGACAATTCCTTGGTTTGAGAAAAATGAAAATCATAAATCTTGTTAATGGCGTAAAGATATAATTGTAAAGATTTTTCCATCCAGCCTTCTTTTATAGCAATTGTATGCCAGAATTTCTGAAATATAGCTGTCATTTCATATCGACTAAATTGTTCCATAATAAATTTAGGAACACAAAGAGAAATTAGGACAGCTGTTTTTTTTATGGTTACACTGTGAGGCAGGAAGGGAGGAACAATAAATATATCATACTCGGATAATAAAAGTGTTTTTTTATTAAGCGATATAATTACAGAATCCTTAACACAAAGGGAAATAATATAATGATTCGGATGATTATGGGATAAAAATTCTTTTTCAATGTTTTCACAGATTACAAATTCCAGTGGAATTTGTTTGGAATGGTAATATTTCATTAAATATACCGCCTTTCTAAAGTATTAGGGTGAGTATTAGAATTTTTTAATTAATTTAATTGGCCTATTAAGCATGAATAATCTTGATTAATTATACCATGGCTAGTCAAATTGCAACAGTTCAGACATGTTATTTTTTTGTGTGTCTGGACGTTTTGTTAAATTATATATGCTATTTAAGTTGAATAGAAAGATAATTTGGAAGAATGTTACAATTATATAGATGTTGTAACTAGATTTATGTATAATATATGATAAAATATACTATGAAAGTGTTATGTATCATCATAAAGCCTAATGTGAATAGCTATACATATTTCATGTAGAGATTAGAATGGAGGAATATTATGACATACGAAGAAGTTTTTCAAAAATTTAAAGATGCTTTGATTGACACAGATGTAAGTGGTGTGAATGAGAATCTTGCATTTCAGTTTAACATTACTGGTGAAGGAGCAGGTTCATTTTATGCAGAGGTAAAGGATGGAAAATTATCTATTGAGCCTTATGAATATTATGATAGAAATGCTATCTTTATTTGCAGTGCAGATACCTTATTTAAGATTATGAATGGAAAGACAGACCCTATGCTCGCATTTACTTTAGGAAAGTTAAAGGTAGAGGGAGATTTAGGAAAAGCTTTAAAAATTAAAGAATTTATATCAAAGAAATAAAAAGGAGTAACTACTCAGGATTTAAGTTGATGAAAAATCTTGGGTAGTTATTTTTTTACAAAAAAATATTTTATAAGGTGTTGTATAGCATATTTGGATGGGTAGTTATATTAAGAAGGACAAAATAACGAGAGGAGAAAGATATGAAGGATACAGAAATTATTGATTTATTTTTTGTACATTCTGAAGAAGCTTTACGGCAGGTACAAAAAAAGTATGGATATCTTTGTAGGAAAATTGCATGGAACATTCTTCGGAATGAACAGGATGCAGATGAATGTGTCAATGATGCTTATCTTGTTCTTTGGAACCAGATACCACCCAATCAGCCGAACCCATTAAAAACATATTTGTGTTGTATTATTCGTAATACTGCTTTAAAGAAATTCCGAAGTATGCATACCCAGAAGAGATATTCCAAAGAATTAACAAGAGTAATAGAACATTTTTTAGATACCTTGGGAAAAGAAAAACGGACCATGTTTGTAAAACGATATTGGTTATGCGAGAGTGTAAAAGAAATTGCAGAAGAATATGGTATTACAGAGAAACATGCTTCCGTTAAACTTGGCAGAATCCGTTGTAAACTAAAAAAATATTTGGAGAAAGAAGGATGGCTATGAAGAATGATAAACTAATAGAGGCTTTTGGGGGAATTTCCGATAATTACATTGAGGAAGCCTTGGAGACACCTGAATGGAAAAAAAAGAAGTATAGAAAAATATTGGGTATGGTGGCATTATTATGTATTATTTTAGGAACATATTTTTGGAATGATAATTCTTACCAAGTTGGGGAAACCGAGAAAAAAACTTCTGAAATACAAGAGAGTATATTAGCTTCTCTAAAAGTAACGGTATATGCCGCAGAGTCAAAAGGTACTATAAAGGAAAGAGAAGTAGTATTAAAGGAGGGGAATCCAGTCTTGCTATCAAAATATAATTCTTGTATGAGCAGCGTACCAGCTATGCCTTTCTGCCTTAATTATGAGGGAACTGGAGAAAAAATACGAATGCGTGTATTTACAGATAAACAGGGAATTCTCCAAAAATGGGAGGTTCTAAATGGTGAAATTTGGGAAAAGCAAGAAGAATCTTATTCCTTAGAGTGTGAATCTGGAGAAAAAGTGTATTGGCATCCTAAAAAAATGACAGAAAAAGAAAGTGTTATTACTATTGAAGTGTATTTAGGGGAAAAGTGTGTGAAAACGCAATATATTATTATAAAGCAGGATACGGAAGGAAATTACATGGCAACACTAGAAGGAAAAAAGACAGCAATCGACAAGAAATAAAAAAATAAGTAAAAAATTGGATAGCTTTTTTATTCATATATATTGAGATATATGGGGATTTATGGTACAATAATTAGCTGTATTGAATTCTTTTTCTGACAAAAAACAAAAGAATAATATGCATAATTAAAGTAGCAGCTTAACTTATGGGCTGAACTATTACAAATTAAAAACAAGGAGTTAAGAAAATAGATAAAACCTTGTAAACAAAGGAGATATAGAAATATTATGAAACTAGGAATCGTGGGACTTCCCAATGTAGGAAAAAGTACATTATTTAATTCACTAACAAAAGCAGGTGCAGAATCTGCAAATTATCCTTTTTGTACCATTGACCCTAATGTAGGTGTGGTAGCTGTACCAGATGAAAGATTGCAGGTTTTGGACAAAATGTATCATACAAAAAAAGTAGTGCCTGCGGTAATAGAATTTGTGGATATTGCAGGATTGGTAAAGGGAGCTTCTAAAGGAGAAGGATTAGGAAATCAGTTTTTAGCAAATATTCGTGAAACAGATGCTATTGTACATGTAGTTCGTTGTTTTGAGGACAGTAATATTGTACATGTGGATGGTTCAATTGATCCGCTTAGAGATATTGAAACTATAAATTTGGAATTGATTTTTTCTGATGCAGAGATCTTAGAGAGAAGGCTTGCAAAACTTGGAAAAGGTGCAAGAAGTGACAAAACACTTGCAAAAGAATTTGCTTTAGTAGATAGGCTAAAGGCACATTTGGAAGAAGGAAAGATGGCAAAATCTTTTGAACCAGCTAATGAAGAGGAAGAAGAATTGATTGCTTCCTATAATCTACTTACTACAAAACCAGTTATCTATGCTGCAAATGTAACAGAAGATGATTTGGCAGATGATGGAGCAGGAAATGCACAAGTTTCACAGGTCAGAGAATATGCGAAAGCAGAAAACTCAGAGGTATTTGTAATCTGTGCCCAGATTGAGCAGGAAATAGCAGAACTGGAAGAGGATGAAAAGAAAGAGTTCTTAGAAGATTTGGGATTATCTGAGTCAGGATTGGAAAAATTAATTCGTGCAAGTTATCATTTGCTTGGCTTAATTAGTTTCTTGACAGCAGGGGAAGATGAGTGCCGTGCATGGACGATAAAAAAAGGAACAAAAGCACCACAGGCTGCTGGGAAGATTCATACGGATTTTGAGAGAGGTTTTATTCGTGCAGAGACTGTAAGTTATGAGCATTTGATAGAATGTGGTTCTATGGTAGCAGCAAAAGAAAAAGGATTAGTCCGGTTAGAAGGAAAGGAATATGTTGTTCAGGATGGGGATATTATTTTATTCCGTTTTAATGTGTGATTGATTGTATATAAAAGTGAATAGATTTGATTTATGAGAGGCTGCCACATGAAAGAAATATGGTATAATATATAGTCTAATGAAAATATTTTGTTTACTGTATATTATATAGTTTTTTCTTCGTGTGGCAGCCTATTTTTTAATAGTATGTTTTTTAACAATTTTTAAGTCTATATATTTTCTTTATTTCTCTTATTTTCATATTTCAGACCATGATAAGGTTAAACTTTTTATAATTATTGAGTTTCATTATATTTTTCAAAGTTATTAAGATTATTATTAAAATAAACATATTTTATGATTTAAATGTATTATAATATGTTTTTGTTATTATAAATTAGTATTCTTTATGGTTATTGTGCCATAATAGTAGAAATTAAAAAAGTTGATAAAAGAAAATCTGGTATTTTCTTTTGTGTATTGGATATAATTTCATCAGACAATAATAACTGTTGATATATGTATAGATTGTTTATACTAAGTATCAATTATTGGTATTATATATTATAGCCAGAATGCACTTATCGGGTCGTCTGTCGTAAGCAGCATCAGTGATTCTATAAAGTATAATTAAGAGCGTGAATAGTCTCAGATAAACTAGTTGTTTAAAAAGTAAGGAATGGAGGCATTAAAATGAGAAAATGGAATAAAGTTTTGTTGCTGGAGATAGTTATAATGGCAAGTATAATATTATGGGCATGTGCTGGAAAATCAGATGAATCAGAAGTTACCATAGGTTACTTTAATAATATTACCCATGCCCAAGCATTGATTATGAAGGCAGAGAATACATTACAGAATGCTCTTGGCGAAGAGATAGAGGTGAAGTGGACTGCGTTTAATGCAGGACCAGCAGAGGTGGAAGCGCTTTTTTCAGGAGATATTGATATAGGATATATTGGACCAGTACCAGCAATCAGTGCAAACGTAAAATCAAAAGGGGATGTACAAATTTTAACAGGTGCTACAAAAGCAGGAAGTATATTAGTAAAGAGAAAAGATGTACAAATAAATAATGTGAGTGATTTAGCAGATAAGGTAGTAGGAATTTCTCAGATTGGTAATACACAGCATCTTATTTTATTACAACTTCTATCTGAAAATAATTTAAAGCCTAAAACAGAAGGAGGAAATGTAACGGTAACCGCAATAGCCAATGCGGATATGGAAAATGCAATGGAACGAGGAGATATTGATGCCGCAATTGTGCCTGAACCATGGGGAGCTTCTTTATTAGAAAAAGGAGCCAAAATGGTATTAGATGAAAAAGAAATATACCAGAATGGAGAATATGATGTTGCACTCGTGGTGGTAAGAAAAGAATATAAAGAGAAATATCCAGAAGTAGTAGAGGAATTTCTTAAACAACATGAAGCAGCAACGCTTGTCTTAAATGATAATAAGGAATATGCTTTGAAAGAAATCAACAAAGAATTGGAAAAAGAAACGGGAAAGAAATTGAGTGATACAATTATTAAGGATGCATTTAACCGGATTGGTGTGAATAATAAGCTAAATAAGGATTCCATACAAAGATTTGGGGAAATTAGTAAAGAACAGAAATTTATAAATGAGTTTTCTAGTGATAATTTATATGTAGAACCCTAACAGTATGATATATAGTTATGTTCAAGATATAATAACATATAGGAAACGGATTGTAACAGTGCAGGTAGTTTGTAAATTTACTGCACTGACTGTAAGAACACATGGAACAGGGATGAAATTAGAAAGGAGTTATATGAGTCTTGTAATCAATAAATTGAGTAAAAGATATGCAGATGAGGAAGAAGATACTTTGCATCAAGTAAGCCTTACTGTGAAAAAGGGAGAGTTTTTGTGTATTGTTGGAGCATCAGGTTGCGGAAAAAGTACTTTTTTAAACTTGGTAGCAGGATTGGAACAACCGACAAGTGGAGAAATTCTGTTGGATGGAGAAAAGATTAGCGGACCAGGCTCAGATCGTGTTGTTATGTTTCAAGAGCATGGGTTGTATCCGTGGTTAAATGTTATGGATAATGTTAAATTTGGTATGAAGTTAGCAGGAATTGCACCAGACATACAAGAAGAAAAGGCAATGCATTATTTAGAGATGGTTCACTTACAGGATTATAAAGATTACATGCCTCACCAGATCTCAGGCGGAATGAAACAAAGAACGGCATTAGCGAGAGCTTTAACAATGGATTCAAAGGTATTGTTGATGGATGAACCATTTTCTGCATTGGATAAACAGACTTCAAACCGGCTAAGAGAAGAATTACAGCGGATTTGGATGGAAACACACCAGACCATTTTGTTTATTACACATAGTGTAGAAGAGGCTGTGTATTTAGCAGACCGTGTGGTCGCTTTGTCTGCATCTAAAAAAGAAATTGCGGAAATTATTCCTATAAATTTAAAGAGACCAAGACATGTGTATGATACTGAATTTACGGAGTTACGCCATAAGATTCTGGATATTATTAAGGAGGGATAAAAGATGCAGTTAATAATATTTCTTGGAATTTTGATTTTGCTCTGGCAGGGAGCTTATTGGTTGGGAGTAGAAATATTTCAAACTGTAAAATCGTATGCTGTTCCATCTCCATTGGATGTAGGTAAAAGATTTATTGAACTTTGCAGTGATGGTACATTATTTCAGGCAATAGGAAATTCGCTAATAAGAGGAATACTTGGTTTTGTAATTGCGGTAATCATTGGGATTATTTTAGGGCTTTTGCTAAATCAGTTTAAATATTTGCAAAAAAATCTTAAACCTATTGTTTTAGGAGTGCAGACATTGCCAAGTGTATGTTGGGTTCCTTTCTCTATTTTGTGGTTTGGGCTTTCTAATCAAGCAATTTTGTTTGTGGTAATAATGGGAAGTGCATTTAGCATTGCAATTTCTGTTGATAATGCAATAAAAAATGTACAACCCATTTATATCAAGGAAGCAAAAACAATGGGGGCATCCAACCGTCAGATATATACACAGGTTATTTTTCCAGCATGTATTCCAGAGTGGATAGTAGGATTAAAACAAGGATGGTCATTTGCGTGGAGAGCTTTAATGGCTGGAGAGGTTATGACTACATCTGTTGGTCTTGGACAGACTTTAATAACAGGAAGAGACTTGGCAGATATAAACCAAGTTACGGTTGTTATGCTGGTCATAGTAATTGTTGGTATTTTGTTTGATAAATACATTTTTTCCATTGCAGAGAAAAAGATTCTTAGGAAAAGAGGTTTGGTAACGGAAAATAATTACCAGTAAGCTGTAACACTTGAACGAACCATGATACGGCATGGAAATTCAATTCGTACAATTTCTTCATGGCCTTTTGTAATCCGGTCTAATAGTAAATAGACTGCCATGTGTGCCATTTCATACCGGGGAATATGTATGGTTGTAAGATAGGGTTTTGTATTTTGGGATTCTTCAATATCATCTATGGAAATCACAGAAATTGGATGCTTTTTCAAAAGAGTTTTCTTGTTTTGAAGAAGTTCCAGAATCCTTATGGCAGTGTTGTCGTTGGCACAGAATATAGCACTAAAATCTGTTTTTCCCTGCAATTTATCCTCTAACAGTTCTAGGAAGGCAGTTTCTGCTTCCTCTTTTGTCTGGTTTGTCTGTTTTATTAGTTTGTAATCAATAGGAATATCATTGCGGATTAACATATCACAATAGCCTACATAGCGGCTTTCAAAGGAACAGTCGCCAATATAGGCTATTTGCTTATGTCCCAAAGAAAATAAATGCTGCATTGCTAATTCTGCTGCTTTTTTTCCGTCACATATTACCTCGTCCACATCAAAGTTCATAGGATTACGCCAAATGCCAATGACATTACGGTTTTGAGAGGTAATATGTTCTAATAATTTGTGTGAACATCTGCCAAGAATAATAACTCCATCAGAATGGGAGAGATCATGTGTAAGGGATTCTTCTGCGTAAACAATATGGTCAATAGCCACTTTCTGTTTTAGTAATTCTACTTCCAGATTACGAAATAATTCAGAAAAGAAAGGTTCCTTTTCTAATGCAGTTATACGTGCTAATACAATAGAAATATGAGGAAGTTTTGAAGTCTTTTGTTTTGTCTGGCGTAGGGAACGGGCCGCTTCGTTTGGCTGGTAGCCGATTTCTCTGGCGGCAGTCCATATTTTGTTTTGTAGTTCTTTTGATGCACAGGTAGACGAGGTGTTATTTAGTACTCTTGATACAGTAGAAACGGAAGTTCCTACCATAGTTGCAATTTTCTTTAATGACATAATAAAATCATCCTTTCTTGTTGGGCAAACGTTTGTATAAAAAATGGTTGACATAATATGGCAGAATATGTTATCTTTACTTTTGTAAAATTCATCCAAAACATAGCAGAATATGTAATGGAACCTTTGAAATCCTCATATAATTAAGAGGTTCTATAATGTTTTTTTATAAAATATTATAGCAAAAGGTGGAAAATAAATCAAGAAAATAAAGAAAACGTTTGCGTTGCGGAAAGGAGATTGTTTTTAATGGGAAGAAGAATAGCAGTAAAGAAATTTGGTGCAATTGTATTGAGTATGACATTGATGGTAAATGGAATCACAGGATGTGGAGCAAAAGGAGGTACAGATGAATCTCAAAAAGGAGGTTCAGCTGGAAATGAGACAATAACTATAACAAATGTATCTTATGATCCAACTAGAGAATTATATGAAGCGTATAACCCTTTATTTACGGAATATTACAAAGAAAAGACAGGAAATGATGTAGAAGTTGTGCAGTCTCATGGTGGTTCTGGATCACAGGCACGTTCTGTAACAGAAGGAAATGATGCGGATGTAGTTACTTTAGCATTGGCACATGATATTACTTTAATTGAAGAAGCTGGAATGATTGAAAAAGGATGGCTTGATGAGTTTAAAGGTAATAGTTCCCCATATACATCTACGATAGTATTTCTTGTTCGTAAAGGAAACGAGAAAAACATCAAGGACTGGGATGATTTAACAAAAGAGGGTGTTGAGGTTATTACACCAGATCCAAAATCTTCTGGCGGTGCCTGCTGGAATTTCCTTGCAGCATGGTATTATGCTGACCAGAATTATAATGGTGATGAAACAAAAATGAAAGATTTTGTAGGAAAGTTATATAAGAATGTATTGGTTATGGATTCAGGTGCAAGAGGAGCAACAACTACTTTTGTGGAGAATAAACAGGGAGATGTGTTGGTTGCATGGGAAAATGAAGCACTTGCATCTGTAAAAGAGTATCCAGATGAATATGAGATTGTAACACCAAGTGTCAGTATTCTAGCAGAGCCTTCTGTTGCCATTGTAGATGAAAATGCACAGAAAAATGGTACAGAGGATGTGGCAAAAGAGTATTTAGAGTATCTTTACACAGATGAAGCACAAAAGTTAATTGGTGAGAATTTTTACCGCCCAAGTAATGAAGATATATTAAAAACTTTTAGTGATACCTTTGATTTGAATATCAATATGTGTACAATTGACGATTTTGGCGGATGGGATCAGGCATATAAGGACTTCTTTGATGATGGTGCTGTCTTTGATGAGATATATCAACAATAGGAAATTACATACTTCCAAAGATGCACCTTTAGGGTGCATCTTTGGAAGATATCTATGATTTATAGAACGGCATGTGGTTAAAGATAGAAAAGTTGCAGCTTATACCTAAATTAACTGGAAATTTAATGAAAAATATTAGTGTGTGGACTGTAAAGAAGAGACAAAGTGGATTTTAATATCTGCTTTAATACTGGAAATGGAGGATAACATGAAAAAGAAGGAACGAAGTGTGCTTCCGGGATTTGGTATGACAATGGGTATTACAATTGCTATGTTATCACTTATTGTTTTAATTCCGCTGGCATCAATTTTGGCATATTCTTTTAAAATGACAGGGGCAGAGTTTATCGAATTGATTACCCGACCAAATGTAGTACAGGCGTTTACTACTAGTATTGGCTGTGCCTTTGTTGCAGCCTTAATCAATAGCGTGTTTGGGTTGCTGCTAGCTTGGGTGTTAGTACGTTATAATTTTCCAGGAAAGCGTTTAATAGATGGTATGATTGAGTTACCCTTTGCCCTTCCTACAGCGGTGGCAGGTATTACTTTGACAAAAATGTATTCTGACCAAGGAGCCTTTGGTAAATTTTTAGAAAATCTAGGCATTCAGGTATCTTATACAAAGTTGGGAATTATTATTGCATTGATATTTGTAGGAATCCCCTTTGTAGTACGGGCATTGCAGCCAGTATTAGAAAAGCTGCCACCAAGTCTTGAAGAGGCAGGGACGATGCTTGGAGCTTCCCGGTTTTATACATTTCGCCGTGTTATACTGCCAGAATTAATGCCAGCATTGCTTACTGGATTTGGTTTAGCATTAGCAAGAGGTATTGGGGAGTATGGCAGTGTAATTTACATATCAGGCAACAGCGAAAAACAAGGTACACAGGTGGTCTCCTATATAATTATGCAGAAATTAAATTCTGGACGTGTGGACTATGAGGGAGCAGCAGCAATTGCACTAGTGTTGCTTGTTATTTCCTTTGTTCTTTTGTTTTTTATCAACATGATTCAGATTGTGGCAAGTAAGAGAACGAAGCAATAAGGAGGTATAGCGATGGAACGGGAAAAGAAAATAAAGAACTATCAGACAGAAAACCCATGGGTTCCCCGTTTGTTAATTGGAATTAGTGTAATATTTTTTGTAATTATGCTGGTAGTACCATTGTTTGAGGTGATATACCGTTCCCTTAAGGAGGGAATTGGAACTTATGTTAATGCTGTTACAGCTAAGAATACATTGTCCGCAATGCGGATTACATTGCTTGCAACAGTAATTGCAGTTGCAGTGAATACTTTTTTTGGTCTTTGTGCATCATGGCTGCTTACAAAGTTTAACTTTAAAGGAAAACATGCATTATCCACATTAATTGATATACCTTTTTCTGTATCTCCGGTAATTGGAGGACTGGCATTTATTATGACTTTTGGAAGAATGGGATGGGCAACACCTGTTGTAGAATGGTTTAATGAAACTTTTGGAACTGATATTGCACTTGTATTCTCAGTTCCAGGAGTGGTGCTTGCAACTATTTTTGTTACATTTCCATTTGTATCCCGTGAACTGCTTCCTGTTATGCAGGCGCAAGGTACTGCAGAAGAAGAAGCTGCTGCTTTAATGGGGGCAAAAGGATTTACTATTTTTAAAAGAATAACTTTTCCTCACATCCGCTGGGCGCTTGTGTATGGCATAATTTTGTGTGCAGCCCGTGCGTTTGGTGAATTTGGTGCAGTTTATGCTGTTTCCAAGGCAAGAGGGAAGACGTTTACTCTGCCGTTGGAAATAGATGCCCTTTATATGGCAGGTAGTGCCAATTCCATTACACAGGCATTTGCAGTATCTTCCTTACTTGTATTGCTGGCAATTATTATGTTGGTTTTAAAACAGATTGTAGAGTATCGTGGAAAACGGAATTCGTAACGGAGGTAGATGGCAATGTATATTGAGATGAAACAAATTAATAAAAATTTCGGGGATTTCCAAGCGGCAAAAAATATTAGTTTTGGTGTAGAACAAGGAAAACTTGTGGCTCTTTTAGGACCTAGCGGAAGTGGGAAAACCACAATATTGCGTATGATTGCAGGACTCGAACATCAAGATACAGGAGATGTAATAATTGAAGGCAAGGTGGTAAATGATATTCCTGCCAGAGAGCGTGGAATAGGTTTTGTATTTCAGAATTATGCCTTGTTCCGTTATATGACAGTTTATGAAAATATTGCCTTTGGATTAAAAATACAGAAAAAGAGTAAATCAGAAATTCATAAAAGGGTTATGGAATTAGTTGAACTTGTAGAGTTGAAAGGAATGGAAAAACGGTATCCAGATCAATTATCAGGAGGACAAAGACAGAGAGTGGCATTTGCCCGTGCACTTGCACCAAATCCACAATTGTTATTATTAGACGAGCCGTTTGCTGCGATTGATGCGAAAGTTCGTAAGGAATTACGAAGCTGGTTGAAACAAATGATTGCTAAAGTAGGGATTACAAGTATTTTTGTGACACATGATCAGGAAGAGGCAGTGGAAGTTTCTGATCAGATTATTATTATTAATGAGGGCAGATTAGAACAAATGGGAAGTCCAGTGGAGATTTATAAAAAACCGAAAACATCTTTTGTGGCTCAATTTATTGGTACTTCGGTAGTTGTAGATGATTTTCAAGGATTCAAAGGATTTGAGGATGTTCCAAAAGGGAAACAAGTGATATTACGTCCAGAATTTGTGGAAGCCTTTAAGAGTGATAACGAGAAATATAAGAGCTTAATACCTGTGGCAGAATCAGGGGTAATACGTGATATAGAATTTCGTGGCAGTTATCTAACTCTTACACTGGAGGTAAATGGAGTTTTACTTAATACGAACCGCTCTCTTGAAAGAAGACCTGTTTCTATTGGCGAAAAGATGTGTGTATTAGTTTACCGGGCGTATGTTTTAGAAGATGAGAATACCCATATACATAAAAATCAATTGCTAAAGGGAATAGATGTAGAACAATTATAGGGAAACGGCGAGCAGAAAGAACAAAAATAAAATTAATTTAGTTTATTATAAAAAGACAGATGACTAGATAGTTATCTGTCTTTTTATATATAGCTATTGATAAAACTAAACAGTTACGAAAATATTTGGGTAGATATGGGCTTTAAATAGTATTTAGAACTTTAAAAGTTATAGATAAAATTCTATCTAATTAAAAAAATATATACAATAATGAAATTCATTTAAGGAAAAAGGTTGAAAGTTTCCCAAAAATAAGATAGAATATCTATGTAAGTGGTGGAAAGTGGTGAGAAGTGGTGGAAAAAGGTGAGATTTTCCCATTTTATACACTAGATAGGTAGGTGCAGGCTATATGTTTATGGGAGAATACAACCATTCGATAGATGCCAAAGGCAGAATTATCGTACCTGCTAAGTTTAGAGAAGAACTTGGGGAGGAATTTGTAGTGACTTTAGGCTTAGATGGGTGTTTGTTTGTATACCCAGATACAGAATGGCAGAGTTTCGTGGATAAGTTAAAGAGCCTGCCTGGAAATAGGGAAGCCAGACAATTGCAACGCTACTTTTTAGCTGGAGCCATTACGTGTGAAGTTGACAAACAGGGAAGAATCTTAATTCCAAGTAAACTGCGGGAACATGCACAGTTAGAGAAAGAAGTGGTTTTTGTAGGAGTGCTTGGAAAGATTGAGATTTGGAGTAAGGAAAGATGGGAAGCTAATAATGATTTTGGAGATGTGGAAGCAATTGCAGAGAACATGTCTGATTTAGGAATTAGTTTTTAAAGCACTTATGAGACAAAGAATCTGCCAATATGATAGATAAGAGGAAGTGTAACAAAGTTTATAACTATTCAGGTAAAAGCACAGTTACTGTGTGTTTCGTGAGAATAAGCAGAACAGGTACCAATTATACCAGGAGGTGAAGATATGGATTTTGAACATGTGTCTGTTTTGCTGGAAGAGACTATAGCGGGATTACATATCAAAGAGAATGGTACTTATGTGGATGGCACTTTGGGAGGTGCTGGACATGCTTATGAAGTATGTAAACGGTTAGGAGACAAGGGAAGGTTTATTGGAATTGACCAGGATGAGGCTGCCATTACAGTCGGGCAGGAAAGATTGTACGGTTTTGGAAAGAAAGTTTCTATTGTCCGCAACAATTACTGTAATATGAGACAAGTCTTAGAAGAATTAGGTATTTTAAAAGTCGATGGAATTGTATTGGATTTGGGAGTATCTTCTTATCAATTGGATACAGTAGACAGAGGATTTACTTACAGAGAAGATGCACCTCTTGATATGCGGATGGATAACCGTCAGACGATGACCGCGAAGGATATTGTAAATGGATATAGTGAGATGGAACTATATCGGGTTATTCGTGATTATGGGGAAGATAAGTTTGCAAAAAATATTGCAAAACATATTGTACGGATGCGTCAAGAGAAAGAAATAACTACGACTTATGACCTAAACGAAGCAATTTGTGCAGCTATACCAATGAAGCTTCGCAAAAATACAGGTCATCCCTCAAAAAAAACTTTTCAGGCAATACGAATAGAGCTGAATCGTGAATTAGAGGTACTAAATAATACTCTACAGGATATGATAGATTTATTAAATCCTGGAGGAAGAATATGTATTATTACTTTTCATTCATTAGAAGACCGCATTGTGAAAAGTATGTTTCGGAAAAATGAGAAACCTTGTGTATGTCCACCCGATTTTCCAGTATGTATGTGTGGAAAAAAATCAAAAGGAAAAATAATAACCAGAAAACCGATTTTACCATCGGAACAGGAAATGCAAGACAATCGTAGATCAAAAAGTGCAAAACTGCGTATTTTTGAACGTAAATAACAGATTGTAATACAATCTTGCATAAAAGAGGAGAGAGTGTTATGGGAAGAAAAAGATTGAATAGGGAAAATACAGGGTATATAGAAAGTAATCCCGGATATATTGATGGAAATACTGTTAGAAAGCTGGAAACTGCCCCAATACCAGAAAGAGTACAACCAAGTAAAGAAGAGTATGAATTAGAGAAAGAGCGTAAAATTAAAAAACGTAAGATTCAAAAAAAGAGAGAAAAGGCAAAAGAATTAGATTTATTTTCTGTTGCATGGCTTGTTCTTGCGGTAGGAATAACATTTATTGTTTGTGTAAAATATCTAACGGTACAATCTCAATTGACAATAACAACAAAAGAAATTACTGCAATAGAAAATGAAATCCTCGCACTAAAAGAAGAAAATAGAACAGAATTAGACAGTATAACATCTGATATTGATTTGGATTACATATACAAAGTAGCAACGGAAAAATTTGGAATGGTTCATCCTGACAAAGATCAAGTTGTGCCTTATAAAAGTACCAAAAGTGATTCAGTTAGGCAATATGGAGACATTCCAAATGGAACTAATGAAAGTATTATTTCAAAGATTTTTCAAGACTAGAGGTATGAGAGAAGGTATGTACAACACAAATTATCCTTTGGGGGTAGTTTGTGTTGTATTCGCATTTTAAGGGAAATAATATAAAAGTAGGTGTAATGTGTTATGAAACAGCGAAGAAGCAGGAGAAAAAAGATAAAAAAATTTAACAATGTTATGAGGGAACGAGTGTTTTTGGTTTCCATGCTTATCTTGTTAGTATCAGCTTTTTTAGTATATCAAATTGCCAGAATACGTCAGGAAAAAGGAGAAAAATATGAAAAAAGAACACTTAGCCAGCAAACATATATGAGTGATCCTTTGGTATATCGAAGAGGTGAGATACTAGACAGAAATAATACAAAACTTGCAACTAGTATAAGAGTATATGATGTTATAATTTCTCCGAAAGATATTTTGAAGGAAAGTGATTATCGGGAACCTACAGTTAATGCTTTAGTGGAATATTTTGGTATAGACCAGACAGAAATAGATCAAATACTAAAAGATAAGGGAGAATCCCAGTATAGAAAGATTGCAACTAATATAAGTAAAGATAAGGTAGATGCATTCAATGAAATGCTGGAAAAAGAAGAAAAACGTTGTAAAAAAGCAAAAGAAAAATGTAATATTGTAGGTATATGGTTTGAGAAAAATTATAAAAGAGTCTATCCATTGAAAAATCTTGCCTGTAAAGTAATTGGCAACGCAAATTCTAGCAATGTAGCTGCATTTGGTTTGGAATTACAGTATACAGATGTATTAAATGGAGTAGAAGGAAGAAAGTATGGATATTATGATGAGGATTCACAAGTTGTAACTACTGTAAAAGCGGCAGAAAATGGGAATTCTATTGTAACAACCTTGGATGCAAATATTCAAAAAAAAGTGGAAAAACAAATAAAGAAATTTATGAATAATGTAGGAGCGAAAAAAGGTGTACATGCTCTTGTTATGAATCCTAAAAATGGTGAAATTTATGCTATGGCATCCAATACTTCTTTTGACTTAAACAATGCGTATGATTTATCACAAGTATATAGTAAAAAAGAATTAAATAATATATCCGAAAAAGATAGAAGCGATCTTCTTGGTGAAATGTGGAAGAATTTTTGTGTTAGTGATGGCTATGAGCCAGGCTCTCCATATAAGGTATTAACAGTAGCATCGGCTTTAGAAGAAGGTATTGTTTCAGACAGATCCTGTTTTACATGTGATGGTGGTGAAATGTTTTCAGGAATGGACAAACCAATTAAATGTAATAGTTCAGGGCATGGGTATATTACTTTAGAACAATCCCTAATGAAGTCTTGTAATGATGCTATGATGCAAATTGCAAGAAAAATGGGAAGAACAACCTTTGCAAAATATCAGGATATATTTAATATGGGCAAGAAAACAGGAATTGATTTGCCAGGAGAAATAGTAGGAGTAGTACATTCCGAAGAAAAATTAAATGTCACTGAATTGGCAACAGCAAGTTTTGGACAAGGTGGAACTGCTAATATGCTTCAGATTGCTTGTGCAATTTCTTCCGTTATAAATGGTGGAAATTACTATAAACCTCATTTGGTAAAAGAAATTGTAGATGAGGATGGTAATGTGGTAGAGAAGAACGATCCTGTACTTGTCCGTAAGACAGTTTCGGAACAGACTAGCAAGTTACTTCGTAAGTACATGAGAGCAACTGTAGATGACGGAACTGCTGGAGAAGCAAAGATTAAAGGCTATTCTATTGGTGGTAAAACTGGAACAGCAGAGAAAATAGGAAGAGATAAGAAAAATTATCTAGTTTCTTTTATTGGGGCCTCTCCTATGGAAGATCCAGAAGTGGTTGTATATGTAATTGTAGATGAACCGAATGTAGCAGATCAGGCACATAGTACATTTGCACAGGAAGTTGCAAAAGGGATTATGAAAGAAATCTTCCCATATCTTGGAATATATCCAGATGAAAGTGTACAAAAGAAAAATAAGGCAACAGCCAAGCCAACTGTATCACCTCAGGCAGATCCTAATGCTGAAGGGGATGGAAGTGATACAGAGCCATCAGTGGAAGGGCTTCCAACTGATCCAGAAAACCCAACAGAATAAGATAGTAAATAGGAGGTTAAATTTATTCTTCATGGTTCTGAAAATTTATGAATTTTCATAAAATGCAATGATACCAGTGAAAGGCTGTGCTTTTAGTGGGAAATTATAGGAGACAGCAAAGTATGGCATCTATAAACTATGTCAGAACTTATCATAAACGGAGATTATTAATAATGGTATGTGCCTTTCTGCTTGTTCTAATTTTTCTTATGGGGAGGCTCGTTTACCTTATGGTGTTTCAGGCTGATCATTTTGGGGTGCTTGCTCAAGAGATTCAAGAAAGAGAAAGAAGTATAAAAGCAGAAAGAGGAAGAATATTTGACAGAAATGGTGTAGAGCTTGCTTCCAATAAACCAGTTTGCACAATATCTGTTATATATAATCAAGTGAAAGAACCTGACAAAGTTATTGAAATTTTAGTAAAAGAATTGGGACTAGAGCGGGAGTATGTAGAAAAACAGGTTCGTAAAAGGTCATCCAGAGAAAAGATAAAATCTAATGTGGAAAAAGAAATTGCAGATAAAATAAGGACCTATGATTTGGATGGTGTAATGGTAGATGAAGATTACAAGCGATTTTATCCTTATAGTTCACTGGCATCAAAGGTAATAGGCTTTACAGGAAGTGACAATCAAGGGATTATTGGTCTTGAAGTTGCCTATGACAAAGAACTGCAGGGTCAGAATGGAGTTATTTATACATTAACAACTGCCAAAGGAATAGAGATAAAGAATGTGGCAGAAAGAAGGCAGGAACCAATTCCTGGGAATGATTTATATACTAGTTTGGATGTAAATATTCAGGAATATGCGTGGCAGGCGGCAAAAAAGGTAAGAGAGGAAAAGAATGCAAAAAATGTCAAAGTAATAGTATTAAATCCTCAGAATGGAGAAATTTATGCTATGGTAAATGAACCAGAGTTTGATGCAAATAATCCATATACTTTAATTGAACAGGAAGATATGGGAACACTTACTGACAAGGAAAAGAATGATTTATTAAATACTATGTGGAGAAATGCCTGCATTAGTGATACTTATGAACCAGGATCGACATTTAAGATTATTACAGCTACAGCAGCGTTAGAAGAAGGAAAGGTAAGTCTGGCAGATTCCTTTTATTGTCCAGGATATAAGTTAGTAGAGGATAGAACTATCCGATGTCATAAGACAATTGGTCATGGTGCAGAAAGCTTTAAAGAGGGAATTATGAATTCTTGTAATCCAGTTTTTATGGAAATTGGAGAACGTACTGGAGTAAATGGTATGTATAAGTGGTTTAAAAATTTAGGATTAACAGAAAAAACAGGTATTGATGTACCTGGTGAGGCAAATTCCATTATGCATAAAAAAGAGAACGTTGGTGCAGTAGAACTTGCTACCATGTCTTTTGGGCAGTCCTTTCAGATTACACCATTACAGCTTATTCGTGCAGTGAGTGCGGTGGTGAATGGTGGAAATTTGATTACACCACATTTTGGAGTAAAGATAGAAAATAGAGATAAAACAAAAATTAAAAATCTGGATTATAACGTAAAGCAGAATGCCATCTCAAAAGATACCTCGGAGACTATGAAGATGCTTTTAGAAGCCGTAGTATCAGAAGGTGGGGGAAATAAAGCATATATTGAAGGTTATCGTATTGGAGGAAAAACAGCAACCTCAGAAAAACTACCCCGAAGCAGTAACAAATATATTTCGTCCTTTATTGGATTTGCGCCTGCAGATAACCCTAAAATTTTAGCAATTTTGCTTATTGATGAGCCAGAGGGAATATATTATGGTGGAACAATTGCTGCACCAGTGGTTAGAGGAGTTTTTGAGAATATTCTTCCTTATGTGGGAATTGAACAGCAGTACACTTCAAAAGAAGAAGAAACATCTCGTTAATCTTTTATATAACATATTCGTATGAATATTGAGAGAAAAAGATAAAGGAGAATAATGGAATGAATTGTCACAGTTCAGGTAATCCTTGCACACTTTGTTGTGCAAAACTGTAAGAAAAACTAAAACAGGATTAGAATTGTGCAAGTTATAACACGAAAGGAAACACTTGAATTAAAGCATAGAATGACATATAATGTTGTTGCGCTTTATAACTACAAATATACAAATATGAGGTGAAAGAACATGATAATAGCGAATCAACAGATGACACAGCTTGTATTGCCAGTGCTAATCTCTTTTGCGATTAGTGTAATTTTATGTCCTATTGTAATACCATTTTTACATAAGTTAAAATTTGGACAGTTTGTGAGAGAAGAAGGACCACAGTCTCATTTGAAAAAAGCTGGTACGCCTACAATGGGAGGACTTATTTTTTTGATTAGTGTGGTGGTAACATGCTTATTTTTTATGAAAGACAGTCCAGATATTATACCAGTACTATTTGTAACTTTGGGATTTGGATTGATTGGATTTTTAGATGATTATATTAAAGTTGTTATGAAACGTTCCTTGGGACTTCGTGCATGGCAGAAGATGTTGGGGCAGCTCTTTGTAACAATTGTTTTTGCTTATTATATTGTGGAGAAGAGTTCTCTTGGAACAGCTACTTATGTCCCATTTTATGGAGAAATAAATATGCCAATGCCATTATTTGTTATAATGTTATTTTTTGTGTTGTTAGGAACTGTAAATGGTGTGAATTTTACAGATGGATTAGATGGATTAGCAACTAGTGTTACTGTAATTGTTGCAACATTCTTTACAGTAATGGCAATAGGTCTTGGAAGTGGTATTTCTCCAATTACTTGTGCGGTAGTAGGGAGTTTATTAGGATTTTTACTATATAATGTACATCCGGCAAGAGTATTTATGGGAGATACAGGTTCATTGGCATTAGGCGGATTTGTAGCAGCATCTGCATATATGTTAAAGATACCATTG
>JAAVZU010000001.1 GCA_022791815.1 Lachnospiraceae bacterium | reverse complement strand
GAAAACAGCACTTTATGTTGCTACTGTTGCCAGAACCTATCGTCAGGCAATTGATGATTATTTCAAAGATCCTGCATTATATGAGAAAAATATTCCATACTATAAAGAAGAGATAGCAAAATGTACCTATCGTCAATTTACTACTGGTTTCTTTTATGGACCAACCACACATGAAACCCAAATATATGATAGTAACACATATATTCGGGAATATACTTACTTAGGATTAATAGGCGAGAAAAACTCTGCAGGTTTATATAGCTTAGAACAAAGAAATAAGTTTAGTGTAGGTGAAACAATTGAGGTAATGAAACCAGATGGAAGAAATCTTACAACAATCGTAAAAGCAATTACCAATGCAGATGGAGAACCAATGGAAAGTTGTCCACATCCAAAACAGCAGATTTATGTAGATTTAGGAATGGAACTTAACATTAGAGATTTATTGCGAAAAAAAGAGGATTAGGAGGAAATAATTTATGAGCAAAGAAATTTTTCAATCAAATGGAGATGTAATGACGATTACAAAAAACAACTTTAAAGAGGAAGTTTTGGAAAAAGATTATCTTGTTATACTTGATTTTTGGGCAACTTGGTGTGGTCCATGCCAGATGCTTTCTCCTATTGTAGAAGAACTTTCCAAAGAATTTACAAATGTTAAGTTTGGAAAAGTCAATACAGATGAAGAGCCAGATTTGGCTATGCAATTTGGAATCCGAAATATTCCAACTTTGGCATTTATTAAACATAGCAAAACAGAAGATTTGTCTATTGGTTTGGTTAGTGAAGAAGAATTAAAAGATATGATAAGGAGATATCAATGAAAAAAGTTCGATTTAATGAAGATTCTGAGATGGTAAAAAAGATTCAAGAAGGGTTAAAGAAGAAACAGGGGTATTGTCCCTGCCGCTTAGAACAAACAGAAGATAATAAATGCATTTGCAAAGAATTTCGGGAACAAATTGCAGATCCAGATTTTGAGGGATACTGCCACTGTAGATTGTATTATAAGGAACGCTAAAGATTTTGGAACTTTTTCAAGAAAGGATTGGTAGATATGAGAGGTATCAAAACTCCTGTTACACAATATAGACATAAGGTATTTACGGAGGTTGCGAAGGTTGCTTTTGAATCTGAAAATATAAATAATGACATCGAAGCTATTCCATATAAATTGGTAAATGGTGATGAGCCAAGTTATCGGGAAAGTATATACAGGGAAAGAGCGGTTATATCAGAACGTGTACGTCTGGCAATGGGAATGTCCCTAAGACCAGAAGATAAACCAGTACATATTACAGATGGAATAGAAGAGAGTAACATAGACAGCAAATATTATGAACCGCCTCTTATGCAGGTTATACCATCTGCCTGTGATGCTTGTGAGGATAATAAATACGAAGTAAGCAACATGTGTCGTGGCTGTGCTGCACATCCATGTCAACAGGTATGTCCTCAAAATGCCATTTCTATGATTGATGGACATTCTTATATTGACCAGTCCAAATGTGTAAAATGCGGAAGATGTAAAAACGTTTGTCCTTATGATGCTATTTCCAAAAAAGAAAGACCTTGTTCAAAAGCTTGTGGCGTAAAGGCCATTGAATCTGACTTTCTTGGCAGAGCACAAATCAATCCAGATAAATGTGTTTCTTGCGGTATGTGTATGGTAAGCTGTCCATTTGGAGCAATTGCGGATAAATCACAGATATTCCAATTAATCCATGCTATGAAAAATGACAATACCATTATGGCAATTATAGCACCAGCTATTGTAGGACAGTTTGGTAAAAATGCTACAATAAAAAATATTAAAGCAGCCCTGCAGGAAATTGGATTTGCGGAAGTGTTTGAAGTAGCATTAGGTGCTGATATGGGGGCAGTTAAAGAAGCTCATCATTATGTGGAGAAAGTAGCAACAGGAGAGTTGCCATTCCTTCTCACCTCTTGTTGCCCATCCTGGTCAATGCTGGCAAAAAAATATTTTCCGGAAATGATTGATAACGTATCTAATGCATTAACACCAATGGTCGCGACTGCCCGTTCCATAAAAAAACAATACAAGGATTGTAAGGTAGTATTTATTGGACCATGTGCGGCAAAAAAATTAGAAGCTGCCAGAAAAAGTGTACGTAGTGATGTCGATTTTGTAATTACCTTTGAAGAATTATCTGCTATTTTTGATGCAAAAGGTATTGATTTTGACAACTATGACAAAGAAGCTTCTATACATGATGCAACTGGTGCTGGAAGAGGATATGCCGTTGCTG
Organism: Lachnospiraceae bacterium; assembly: GCA_022791815.1. Classification (GTDB taxonomy): domain Bacteria; phylum Bacillota; class Clostridia; order Lachnospirales; family Lachnospiraceae; genus CAG-411. The sequence continues at coordinate 5,818 of JAAVZU010000001.1, read as the reverse complement.
GGGGTGTTGCAAATGCAATTGAGAAGTGTATACAGGAATATTATCCAGGAGTAGAAGTTAATATCGAACATGCAGAAGGTTTAGATGATTGTAAGAAAATTTTACTACAGGCAAAGGCAGGTCGTAAGAATGGTTGTCTAATTGAGGGAATGGGATGTCCAGGGGGATGTATTGCTGGAGCTGGAACCAATATTTCTATTCAGGAGGCAAAAAAAGAAGTAAATGCGTTTGCTGCACATTCCACTAAACCACTTCCTCCAAAAGAGCTAAAAGATATTGAATTACTATGAAACTTAGGTAGTGTCATGGATGCATAAGTGTTTACTATAAAAATGTTATTGATAAATATGGCAGTTGGTCTGTGCTTGCACAATGACTAACTGTCATATTTATCATAAAACCTGATGTGTATTTGTTGCCAAACGATATTTACTGCAATTCTACATCTGTAGTATATGAATTTTATGTTCTGCAAAAAGTATCTATCAAAGTAGAATTAAAGATTTAAGAAAAATTGGCTTTTTTTATATTTATTTAATATTTGATATAAAACAAACGTTTAGTTGTTACGATTAGGAGGCATTATGGAACTAGAAACAGAACGCTTACGATTACGTCCATGGTCGATAGAAGATGCGGATACTTTATTACAATTGGGAGGTGATCACAGAGTAGGTCCAGCTGCAGGCTGGCCAGTTTTATGTAATATAGATGATAGCAGAAAAATGATAGAATATATTTTTTCATGTTGGGGTTTTTTTGCATTAGAATTAAAGGCTATAAATAAGCTAATTGGTTCTGTAGGAATTTTAGTTGGAGAAGCCAGCAATTTTAATATAGCTGATGATGATGGCGAAATTCTTTATTGGCTTGGCGTTCCTTATTGGCACCGTGGATATGCTACAGAGGCAATAAAAAAGCTAATTGATTATGGTTTTTCTTATTTGGAATTAAATCAACTCTGGTGCGGTTATTTTGAAGGAAATAATGCATCTAAAAAGGTTCAGGAAAATTGTGGTTTTCAATATCAATATACAATGCCAAATAAGGTTCAAACATTGGCAAATGAATGGCATATACAACATGTTTCATGTTTAAAGAGGTAATATGCGATATAGGTTGTTTTTACATATATCTATTCGCAAAACTGTTATTTCACGAATAGATATATGTAATCTCCTACGAACCCCAATCAACTTATTTAAGCCTTTTATTCCAATTTAAAACTCTTTCCAACATAAAAGAATATATTTTATCATTTACCTATGATATAAATATACAAAAGGGGGTCTTTACTATGAAACAAGAAACTTATCATGAACAAGTAAAAAAAGACAATATAAAACGATTAAATGGAATAATACAAAAACTTCCTGTATTTTCCAAAGATTATTTTAATTATATTGATCAAAGTACATCTGCCAGTACACAGGTAGCTTATGCAGGAAATATTTTATTGTTTTTTGAATTTTTAATAGAAAGCAATCCATATTATAAAAACTATACTCCAAAAGATTTTAAATTAGAGGATATGAACCGTTTAACAGCTTCTGACATAGAGGAATTTAAGCGTTATTTAAAAGTATATGAGCATGCAGGACAGGAATTATCTAATTCAGAACGTGGTGTTGCCAGAAAGATGTCTGCTATACGAAGTTTCTATGGATTTCTTCAGAAAAGGGAATTGATTGAAAAGAATCCCACCCTTTATGTTGATATGCCAAAACTTCATGAAAAAGAAATTATACGTCTGGATCCAGATGAGGTTGCTATTTTATTGGATTATGTCGAAAATGGTGACGAAGGTATGACCAAACAACAACGGGTTTATTATGAAAAAAATAAAGTGCGTGATTTGGCAATTTTCACACTGTTTTTAGGTACAGGAATTCGTGTATCAGAATGTGTTGGATTAGATATTGGGGATGTAGATTTTAAAAATAACTCGATTAAAGTTGTCCGAAAAGGCGGAAACGAAATGTTTGTATACTTTGGTGAAGAGGTACAGGAAGCACTATTAGATTATATTGAACAAGAACGTCCTAAAATCATACCTCAAGAAGGACATGAAGAAGCACTCTTCTATTCTACACAACGAAAAAGGATAACAGTTCGTGCAGTACAAAATTTGGTAAATAAATATACTTCTCATATAACAACCAAGCATATTACTCCACATAAGTTTAGAAGTACCTATGGTACTACTTTGTATAAAGAAACAGGAGATATTTATCTTGTGGCAGATGTACTTGGACATAAAGATGTAAATACTACCAAGAAACATTATGCTGCACAAGATGATGAACGTCGCAAAAAAGCTGCAACTGCAGTTTCGCTAAGAAAAGCATAATATACTAGAATGTATGATTGCCTGATATGTATAAACAATTTGAACTATTATCCTGTTTGCTCATCTCATACATATCAGGATCTACAATAAACATATACTTTGATTTTACTTATGTATAATTCATAAAAGTATTAATTACAGTAGCAATTCAGCCATTTAATAATATTTTTAGCCATAGTGTATATTCTGGCAAAATATTATTAAATGGCTGAACTGTTTACAAATTACACTTTCTGTTCTCGTATAATCTTCTCCAGTTGTTCTATTTCTCCACCTGATAGATCTTGTACTCTTAAAAAGTCTGTAATAAAATTCTCTAAAGAGTCATTGTATAATTTTTGTATTAAATTCAAAGTTTCAATCTGCTGGATTGCTCTTTTCGATATCGCAGCCCGGCAAATAAAACCTGGTTCTTCACGAACTACTACTCCCTTATTAATTAAACGCTTGATAACTGTATATGTGGTATTTTTTTCCCAGCCAACATACTCCTTGATAATCTTTGCCATATCCTTTGCTGCCAAACTCTTGTTTGACCAAAGTAGTTCCATAATATTTAATTCACCTTCATGTAACCTTATTTCTTTCACTTCTCACTCTTCCTCTCCTACTCTACTTACATAAATCTCTCACTAACAAGGGACTATATTCACTCTATATTAGTTTCGCAAAAAAGTTCAAATGTTTCTTGTCTGATATATCATAACAGTTTTTTTTCTATTTGTATAGAATAAAATTATTTTTTTTTATCTTTTTTATCAATAAGTACATCTGTTGAAAATAACTTAGATTTATTCAAAACAAGTACATCCTCGTAGTATCCTTTTAAAGATGTATACTACATTTGTAGAATATAAATTAAGCAAAATTATTAGGCAGGCTACTTTTGTAGTCTGCCTAATAATTCGTTAAAATAAGAAGGTAATGGTGCTTCAAATTCTATATATTCTTTTGTAGTTGGATGTATAAAACCTAAAACCATAGCATGTAAAGTCTGCCCTTCTAATTTATAAGTATTTTTTCCAGAACCATATACATCATCTCCCAATAAAGGATGATGTATACTTGCCATATGCACACGAATCTGATGTGTTCTTCCTGTTTCTAGCTGACATTCAATATAGGCAAATTTTCCAGCCAGATTATCTAATAAACGGTAATGAGTAATTGCATGTTTCCCATTCCGCTCATTAACTGCCATTTTTTTTCTATCCATAGGATGTCTGCCAATTGGTGCATCAACAATACCCGAAGAAACATTTAATGCATTCCATACAATTGCACGATATTTTCGTGTAATAGAATGCTCTTTTAATTGTTCAGCGATAAAATGATGTGCCTTGTCATTTTTACAGGCAACAATAACACCAGTTGTATTTTTATCAATACGATGGACAATTCCTGGTCGCATAACACCATTGATACCAGATAATTGATTTTTACAGTGATATAATAACCCATTTACAATTGTACCACTATAATGACCTGCCGCTGGATGAACTACCATTCCCTTCCCTTTATTAATTACAATAATATCATCATCTTCATATAAAATATCCAGATCCATTTTTTCTGGCAGGATATCTAATTCCACTGGTTCTGGTATAATAAAAGAAATCTTATCCTGCTCTTCTACCCTGTAATTGGATTTTATTGTTTTATCATTTACCATAACCTTGCCATCTTTTACTAGCTTCTGTATAAAAGAACGGCTATATTCCTCACAATAAGAAGTAATTACCTTATCTATCCGCTCTCCCACTTGACTTGAGATCTTAAATTCTATTAATTTTTCCATAGTTTACACCAAATTTCAATTTTTTATTTTTCAATTTCTTCTTCTTTTGAAAATGCTACAAGTACTATTAATATAATAGCTGAAATTGTCACATAACAATCTGCCACATTAAAAATAGGGAAATCAATTAATTTAAAGTATAAAAAGTCAATTACATATCCTCTAAAAAAACGATCTATCCAATTTCCAAAAGCCCCTGCCGCCATAAAAACTAAGCAAAAAGATAACCACTTATTCTGAGGTTTCTTGGATATATGCCAAAAGCATCCAACAATAACAAGAAAAACAACCAAAGATATAATGGATAATAAAAATGTATTTCCTCGGAACAATCCAAAAGCAGCTCCTGTATTCCCACCTTCAAGATAACAAAATTCAAAAATATTTGGAAAGACAGAAAATGCATCCTGTCCTTCCAAATATAATTTCGCTATATATTTTGTAACTTGATCAATAATAACCAAAAAAACTAAAATAATTCCAGCTAACCATTTCTTCATATCAAACTCCATTCTAGTATCATAGAAAACAACTATTCCATCTCCCTGCCTGTTTATTCATCATACACATTAAATCGATAATACACTTATACAAAATTCTGACCCATATCAAATAGAGTTATCTGATATAATGGAAACCTTCTAATATTTCATCTGTTGTAACAGTAGAGTCTATTCTGGACTTTCCGATTTCTTCTAATAGTATAAACTTAATCTTTCCAGCCTCCATTTTCTTGTCACTTTTTGTAATTTCAATCAATTCCTGTTCATCTAATTCTCTCACAGAAATCGGCAAATGAAGTTTAGTTAATGTATCCTTCATTTGTTCAAGATCTTCTATAGAAAGATATCCACGTTTATATGAAATATATGCAGCGGCTACCATCCCTATGGAAACACATTCTCCATGAAGAAGTTTAAAATGCATCATTTTTTCTATGGCATGGCCTAAGGTATGTCCAAAATTTAAAGTAGCACGAATCCCCTGTTCCTTAGGATCCTCTTCCACTATAATTCGTTTATTGTCACAGCTTCTATAAATCATATATTCCAAAGTATTCAAATCCCGTTGACATAATTCTTCTATATGCTCTCTTATCCACAAATCAAAATCTTTATCTTGAATATAACCATACTTAGTCACTTCACCAAATCCGCTAAAATATAAACGGTCATTCAACGTTCTTAAAGTGGAAGTATTAATATATACTGCTTTAGGCTGTTTAAAAGCCCCTATCATGTTTTTATAAGCCTGAAAGTCTACTCCTGTTTTACCACCTATACTGCTGTCAACCATTGATAAAAGAGTAGTAGGCAATTGAATAAATGAAATTCCACGCAAATAAGTAGCTGCTACATACCCTGTCAAATCTCCTACTACACCACCGCCAAGAGCAATAAGGAAATCCTTTCTATCAAATTTAGATACAATTAAATATTCATAAAGTTGATAAACAGATTCTAAATTTTTATATTGTTCCCCCGGTTTTAAAGTAAATGTTTCTACAACAGATGCATAATCCTTTGCAATGTCTACAACCTCTTCCATATAATAATGGCTTATTGTAGTATCTGATACAATGCAAATTCGATGACCTGAGGTATGAAGTGAGGAAAAAACCTCTTTTAATGCATTATAATTATGTTCGATTCTTATATCATAGATGGGTG
>JAAVZU010000026.1 GCA_022791815.1 Lachnospiraceae bacterium | reverse complement strand
GTTGGTTCAAATCCAGCCCCCGCAATTAATGCCCAGATAGCTCAGTCGGTAGAGCAGGGGACTGAAAATCCCCGTGTCGCTGGTTCGATTCCGGCTCTGGGCATTTCATATTTATGGGATATTAGCTCAGTTGGTAGAGCACTTGACTTTTAATCAAGTTGTCCGGGGTTCGAATCCCCGATGTCTCATTAAGACTCAGTAAACTTCGTGTTTACTGAGTTTTTTTTAATAAAATATTAATATATATATTTGGTTAACTTATTAATATTAAATTTAATACTATAAGTAGAAGTATAAATGAGTAACAGTTTGGGTATTCTCACTGTAACAGAATATGATATTTCTTTAGATCACATATTGATTTTGATAGGTAACGTGTATTATAATAAAATATAAATGATGTAAAAATTAGATTTATCTATAGGATAAGAACATTTGGACATCGAATAAAATAAAAGAATAGAGGTTAAAAGTATATGGAATCATTTAGTCCAATTAAAGAAGGAAAAGTACGTGAAGTATATGATAATGGTGATAGTTTAATTATTGTTGCGACAGATAGAATTTCTGCTTTTGATGTTATTTTAAAAAATAAAGTTACAAAAAAGGGAGCAATTCTTACTCAAATGTCAAAATTTTGGTTTGATTTTACAAAGGATATTGTACCAAATCATATGATGTCTACTGATGTAAAGGATATGCCAGAATTTTTTCAACAAGAAAAGTTTGATGGAAATAGTATGATGTGTAAAAAATTAGAAATGCTTCCTATTGAATGTATTGTACGTGGTTATATTACAGGTAGTGGTTGGGAAAGTTATAAGAAAAATGGAACAGTTTGTGGAATTCAACTTCCAGAAGGTCTAGTGGAGTCTGACAAGTTACCTGAACCAATTTATACACCAAGTACAAAAGCAGAAATTGGAGATCATGATGAAAATATTTCATTTGATCAAAGTGTAGAAGTTTTAGAAAAAGCATATCCTGGAAAAGGATTTGAGTATGCTAATAAAATTAAAGAATGTACAATTAATTTATATAAAAAATGTGCAGATTATGCTTTAAGTAAAGGTATTATTATTGCTGATACTAAATTTGAGTTTGGTTTAGATGAGAATGGTAATGTTGTGATTGGTGATGAAATGCTTACACCAGATAGTTCAAGATTTTGGCCTTTAGAAGGTTATAAACCAGGACAGGGACAACCTTCTTTTGATAAGCAGTTTGTTAGAGATTGGTTAAAAGCAAATCCAGAAAGTGATTATTTACTTCCAGATGAAGTGGTTGAAAAGACAGTAAACAAATATGAAGAAGCTTTTGAATTATTAACTGGAAATAAATTTAACTTTTAATAGCACTTTGATAATATTAATGCGTAGATTAGACCTCATAGATTAATATCTGTGAGGTTTTTTGTTAATATAATTTAGTATTATATGTTTTGTGGGAAAATTCAAATTATGATTCTTAGTATTATTTTTTAATTTTACAAAATATTTTATAATATTGAATATATTGAGTTTTTGCTTGTTAAACTTAAAATTTAGGTTATTTAAGTCTTTTATATTGAATTTGTTTGTAAAATAGTTTTTGGTTAAATTTTCATAATTATATTGCTTTTAATTGATGTTATATTTATTATGCAAGGTTATTCTGGTTTGTATAGTTCATAGTGTAGTTAATATACAAAGTTATTTTGTTTTGTATATCTGAAATTATTTTATAATAAATTTATTATGGTTACAGAAGTTTTTAATAAGTTACAATCTTGTATTTGTTTTAAAGTGACTATTCAGTAAATCTTTTATTAAAAAGGGGAAGAAATGATGTTAATTTTTCAACCAAATAGTATACCTCATGTAAATAAAGAAGGAGAATCCGTATTAATTAGTGCCCGAAAAGCAGGAGTGTTTTGTGAAAATATATGTGGAGGAAAAGGCACTTGTGGAAAATGTAGAGTAAAGGTGGAGATTGGGGAATTTAATCCTGTAACAACTGAAGAAAAGAAAATTCTTACATTAGAAGAATTGAAAGCAGGATATCGTTTGGCTTGTTGTCTTTATCCTAAATTCTGGTTTAAGACATGTGAAGTATTGATGGCAAATGCAACAGAAGAACAACATAAATTTATCTATGAAATAGAGGGAGATGGAATAGATTTTTTTCGGAAAAAGAGTAAAGAAATTGGTTGGAATTACGGAAACTGGGATATGAATAGATTTGGAATAGCTATAGATATTGGAACTACAAATATAGAGGTTCTTTTTTGGAATTTGGATAAGGGTGAATGTGTTGCGAGAGTTTTGCAACCAAACCCTCAACAAAAATATGGTGCAGACGTTGTATCAAGAATCGCATACGCTATGGAAAGCAAGGAACATTTTGAAGAATTATGTGAGGTATTAAGAGATGAAGTAAAGAATATGATAGATATATTTTTAAAAGAAATGGAAAATAGTAAAAGAGAATGTATACTGGAAAAGGTGGTAATAGAAGGCAATGCTGCAATGATGCATTTTTTTGAAAAAGAGAATGTGTTAGGATTTGCAAAAGCACCATATCAAAGTTCATATAGGGAAGGAAGACGTAAGGATGGTGATATACTAACTTTAAATGAAACAAAAATTTTACTTCTTCCTAATATTGAGAGTTTTGTGGGAGCAGATACAGTTGGAGTTTTGCTTTATCTTGATAAAATGTACCAAGTAAAAAGTATTGATAACAATAATTTAAACATATTAATTATAGATATTGGAACAAATGGTGAATTGATTTTACAGGCAAAAGGAAAATGTTTTGTGTCATCAACTTCAGCGGGGCCTGCATTTGAGGGAGCAACTATGTTATATGGAATGAGAGCTGAATCAGGTGCAATTACAGGTGTGGAATTTAAAGAAGGAAGATTTAATTTAAAAGTAATTGGAGAAGTGAGACCAAAAGGAATTTGTGGTTCTGGATTTATTGAAATTATAGCTAAATTATATGAAATTGGTTTAATCGAGAAAACGGGATATTTACTTACAAAAGAAGAGGCTAAGGCGAAAGGAATATCAGAATATTTAGTAAAACAATTAAGAGAAAGCGAATATGGAACAGTTTTTGAGCTTTATAGTGATAATCAAGGAAAAGTGTTATTGACACAAAAGGATATCCGTGAATTACAACTTGCAAAAGGTGCAATTGTGGCTGGTGTGAATACGATGTTGGCAAAATGTAATTTAAAACCAGAAGATGTGGATAAATGTTATTTAGCAGGAGCATTTGGAACTTATTTAGATGGAAGATGTGCAAAATTAATTGGGTTGTTGCCAGATATACCAACAGAGAATATTATTCCGATAGGAAATGGTGCATTGTTAGGAGCTTCTTGCGTTTTAATGGAAGAAGGAGAATTTGAATTAGCATGTAAGATGGCAACAGAGGCTAAACACATCTCATTATCTGAAGAAACAGAGTTTCGAGAGGAATATATAAAAGGAATGAACTTTAGTGAAAATATTATAGATAATTAACATTAGACATAAAAGTTTTGTTTGTGCCTAAAAGAATTGCAGGACAGATTATGTAAAGGAACTGTCCTGCATCTTGTTATGCATGTGGTATATTAGTATAGTCTGAAATCTCATGGTTGATAGTTATTAAATCGTCTATACATAAATCATGTAAATTTTCGTGACCAGTAATCCTAGCAAAAGTTTTAAGTTCTTCAAGCGATCCATTTAGATAGTTTGCAACACGTTTGGCAGCAGTGTTGATGTTTAAATGAGAACGAAGTTCTGGATTCTGAGTTGCTACACCAGCAGGACAGTTGCCACTTCCACAAATCCGATATTGTTTGCATGCCATGGCTACCATAGCAGCACTGGCAATAGCAATAGCGTCAGCACCCATTGCAATAGCTTTGGCAAAATCTGAAGAAATGCGAAGACCACCAGTGATTACTAAATCCATATCAGATCCTATACTATCTAAATATTTTCTTGCACGATATAGTGCATAAATTGTAGGCACACTAGTGGAATCTCTTATTACCTTTGGACTGGCACCAGTTGCACCGCCACGTCCATCAATGGTAACAAAGTCAGCACCAGCAAACACACAATATTCTAAATCTTTTTCAATTCTTCCTGCTGCAATCTTAATACCAATTGGTCTGCCTTCAGAGGCATAACGAAGTTGGTCTACTAATTCCTTTAGTTCTTCTTTTGTATGAAATAAATCAAATTTGGAAGGACTGATAATATCTTGTCCTAAAGGTTTATTTCTTATAGTAGCAATTTCTGGTGTTACTTTACTTCCAGGAAGATGTCCTCCCATTCCTGGTTTTGTTCCTTGGCCGATTTTTAGTTCAATAGCATCTGCATTTTTTAAATTTTCAGGTGTAACACTGTATAAATTTGGAACATATTCAAAAATATATTTATAGGAGGATTGCATTTCTTCAGGTAAAATACCACCTTCCCCACTACACATGGCTGTTTTTGCCATAGCACTACCTTTGGCAAGAGCAACTTTTGCTTCTTTAGATAATGCACCAAAGGACATGTGGGAAATGTATACTGGATTCTCTAAAATCATAGGCTTTTCTGCATGTTTTCCAATTATTGTTGTGGTATTTATTTCTGCATGTTCATCTAGTGGAGGAGGATTAAGTTGTGCACCTAATAATAAAATGTCCTCCCATTTTGGCATGGGCATACGGGTTCCCATAGCCTCAATTAAAGTCTTTCCTGTTTCTGCTAATTGCTGAATATCTTCCATACAGCGGTAATCTGATTTTATTGTAGTTTGTTCTTCTTGTTTTTCAAATACAGAAGCAGGCTGTTTGCAAATAGGGCAAACTTCTATTTCGGAAAATGGTACTTCTTCGGTAGATTCATCATAGATAAATCCACAAACGCTACATCTATAAATTGCCATAAATGTTACCTCCTCATTTGTTGTATCATATTGATATTTTGTATCAATATGATACAATAAATAAAGTGAAAAGTCAATTGAACTATTAATTATGACTAAATTTGGTATATTTAGTATAGGATAAGAAAAATTATAAAAGTGGAGGAGTGTATATATTTTTTTGAATAATAAACAGACATGCTGCTCTTAGTGGCATTACCATGAATGAATGATGAGAAAATAGTTTATTATCAAGATACAAAAATGATACAATTAAGAGGTAGTTTATAACAGGAGGGATGTAGCATGAATAAAATATTAGTTGTAGAAGATGATGAAGCAATTGCAAATTTATTATATATGAATCTGAAAAAAGCTGGATACGATTGTAAGGTTGTATATGATGGAAAAACGGCAGCAGATATATTAGAAAAAGAAGAATTTGATTTGGGGTTATTTGATATTATGGTTCCTGAATTAAATGGGTATGAATTGCAACAATATGCAGCCACATTATCTGTTCCTGTAATTTTTCTTACTGCAAAAGATACAACAATGGATAAAGTAAAAGGTTTAAAGGCAGGAGCAGAAGACTATATAACAAAACCATTTGAAATTTTGGAACTTTTGGCAAGAATTGAAAATGTTTTAAAGAGGTATCATAAAACAAAGACTCATTATTTCATAAAAGATTTAGAAATTGATGTGGCTTCAAGAGAAGTAAAAAAAGGAGGAAAAGTTATTGAATTAACTTGTAAGGAATTCGATTTATTGTTGCTATTTATAAAAAATCCTAATATTGCATTATATAGAAGTGTAATTTATGAAAAGGTCTGGGAAAGTGAGTATATGGGAGAAAGCAGAACTGTGGATTTGCATGTACAACGTTTAAGAAAGAAGACTGGTCTGGTAAAAGAAATTGCATCTGTATATAAAATTGGTTATCGCTTTACAATACATTAATTTTAATATTGGAGAAGAATATGAAATTATTTTGGAAACAGTTTATAAGTATTATTGGAATTGTTGCATTTGGTTTTGTTGTTTTTAGCACAATTATCTTACAAGTGTCGTTTCAGATAAATTTATCCCGTGAAGAGAAACAAAACATAAAAGATATGCAAATGTTCCACTATTCACTAGAAGCATCCTTAAATGGACTACCAGATGGATATCCTACAAATGAAAATACTATAAAAGGTATTATAGAGGTAATTTATGACAATATGGGAGATAATAAGAATGATATTTGTGTGTATTTAGAAGACGGTACATTGATTTACAAAAATAATAAAAATATTCGTAAGGATTGGGATATCACATTAAAAAAAAATCAAGGAGTTGTTAGAATAAAAACTATAAATGAATCTCATTATTTAGAAAGTATATTAGTAGCAGATAGGAATGGAAAAAAATTCTATATTTCACAGTACAGGAATGTAGAATCTATTTATCAAAATCAAAAACAATTTTTAGAGATTTATTTGGTAGTTTTATGTATCGTTTTGATATTGTCTTTGGTTGTTACAATAATTATTTCACGTAGTTTGACAAAACCTATTTTACAATTATCTAATGCCACACATAAATTTGCAAATGGAAATTTTGAAAGCAGAGTTGTAGTAAGAGGAAGAAATGAAATCTCAGATTTAATGAGAAATTTTAATGAAATGGCAAATCAGTTAGAACAAGATGTAAAAGAGTTAGAGGATGCAGCAAAAAGACAAGAAGCTTTTACAGGAGCATTTGCACATGAATTGAAAACACCATTAACATCTATAATTGGTTATAGTGAAATGCTTAGAACTATGGAACTGAATCGTAAAGAAAGAATGGATTGTGCAGATTATATCAATCAACAAGGAAAGAGATTAGAACGTTTATCCCATAAAATGCTTGAATTAGTAGGAATTACACATGGAGAAATAGAATGGAAACCATTTTCGATTGCAGAAGTAATAAAAGATGTTGAAAAAGCAGTACAAATAAAATTACAGGCAGATAGTATAACACTTCAATCTCAGGTGGAAGAGGAAATCATATTAGGAGAAGAGGATTTATTTTTTTCATTAATGCTAAATTTAGTTGATAATGCTAGAAAAGCAATCGGAACAGATGGTATTATTCAGATAGAAGGAAAAAGAGGAAATGAAGAATATATATTGTCTGTTTCTGATAATGGTTGCGGAATTCCAGAAGAAGAATTGGAAAGAATAACAGAAGCTTTTTATATGGTTGATAAGTCAAGAGCAAGAAAAGAAGGCGGAGCAGGTTTAGGAATGGCTTTATGTGAGAAAATTATAAAATATCACCAGTGGAAATGGTATTTTGAAAGTAAAAAGGGAATTGGAACAAAAATAAAAATTATAATTATTTAGAATATAAATTATTAAGTATAAAACATATTGTAAAGAAGAACAAACGATGAAAATGGAGGATATAATGGGTAAAATAAAAGTATTGATTAATATTATTATAGTTTGTATTATTTTGATAATAGCTATCTATCTTCCTAATATTGTTTTTTCATATCTACAAAAATCATTAGAAGGTAAATTAAATTATGTTGATGTTGGAGTGAAAACATACGAGGTAAAATATAACAATATATGGGAGAAAGTTTTTAGTATTTATAATTGTTATGTAGAAGATGGAGAATTCAAAACAATTCCTATAGCAACAGAAAAAACAGAAGATTTAAAAGAAAATCTGACACGGCAAGTTGTACAACAATTTAAGAAAATTCAGGAAGGAATTGTTATTTATAAATTTTCTGATCTAAGTAAAGAGAATTTAGTGTCTTGTGAAAAATATGCAATATACAGTTCTTATGAAGCTAATGGAATCTCTTTTTGGAAATTAAAGTATCAAAGAGAAAAAGAAACTATTCAAATTGTAATGGATACGGAATTTAATTATATTTATGCATTAAAGATAAGCATGAGGTCAAAAAACACAGAAACAATGATAAAAAATTGCATAAAACAATTAGAGACAGGGCAATTAATTAATTCATGGCTATACAATATAGTTGACTATTTTGATATGGGAGAGGATATTTCTTTAACTCCTAATATAGTAGGTCCTTTTAATTTTGAAAATACTATTGTTATAGACGAAGAAGCTTATGTTAATGATGAAAGTAGTTTAATGAAGAAAGAACAATATACAAAAGCTTATGTTAATGATGAAAGTAGTTTAATGAAGAAAG
>JAAVZU010000025.1 GCA_022791815.1 Lachnospiraceae bacterium | reverse complement strand
GCCCTTGCCCAAGCGACTTGTTTAGTATAGCATGTCGATTTTTGAATGTCAACACTTTTTTTAATTTTTTTATTTTTTATTTTCTTTTATAGTTCTTACAAATCTGATAACTACTTATTTCATCTATAATAAATGATGCTCAAATCTTTTCAAAACTATCTCAAAATTGCAAGATACAACCATAATAAAAACTTCTTTTACCTAAATATTAAAATCAAAGTAAAAGAAGCTCTCTATTTGCCTTCACTTAAAACTTCTAAGTCACAAAACATTTTGGGATAAAAACTAAGAATTTTCATTTAGAATTTTATATTGTTACCTAAATACAATTAAAACTCTATTCCTTTATGTAAATAATACAACAAATTAAAAACAACTCTTAATCACTTTTCAATATTTCTCAAACACACCCTACACCACATTAACTTTTATATTTCAAATTCCTTTTTAATTCTATTACTATCTTGGTACATGTTTAGCTAGTAATTACAACTTAAAAAGCAAGGAACGTAAAAATAACTTTGTGTAAAAATATCTAAGTTAATGCTATATAAAAAGTTTATACACTTATAATTTTGCTATGATATTTATGAAAGGCTAATCCTCTACATATACCATATGCTCTCCTTGATGTACAAATATTTCTAATTCTCTCATTAAATCTCCACAATCATTACTTCGAGCAAATGCTTCTACTGGTTGGCTTAAATCTAAACTTAAAACTCCCAAAATAGATTTTGCATCTACGACATATTGTTGGGACAAAACATCAACATTAAAGTCATAACGTCTCACAATATTCACAAAATTTTTGGCATCCTCCATACTTTTTATATCAAGCATTATCTTATACATTTAATATCTCCTCCAAAATATTTTATTTTACCAATTATATCAATACTATTATAAAAATATTTTACCATTTTTTCAAGTTTTTTCAATCATTTTCTACATAAAAAAATAAACATTATTTTCGTCACAATATAACAATTTTTTATTTTATCAAGATACTCCTCTCCCTTAAAAACGAACCACACCTTTTGTCTGGTCATAAGTTGTGGTAAAAAGTCTTTGTTATTTCAAAAAGAAAAATTGGCTAAACTACTATAAACAAATGATAAAAATCATTTATAATACAAATTATTTTATTTTTTGAACTTCAATTACTTTAGCAATATCGTCTTGTACATAAAAACGAATGTTATATCCCGCATATAATACACCATAAATCCGTTTACTATCTTCTATATACGAAGGTCTTGGATCTTGTCTTAATATTTCACTCACACTATTTCTATATTCTGGTGGAAGAACGCTTGACAATTCCTCGGAAAATTCCACTTCAAGCCCATATTCTAAAACTTCCTCTGCAAATCCGCCTTTTGCATCATCATGACAGTCTGTATAAGGCAAATATGGTTTAATATCATAAATTGGTGTTCCATCCACCATATCCACACCTGAAATATACAAAATCGTTCCATTCCTTTCATCATATTCTATTCTTTCTAAACGAACAGAAGATAATCCTATAGGATTAGGCCGAAAAGGCGATCTAGTTGCAAAAACACCTAACCTCTTATTTCCTCCTAATCGTGGCGGTTTTACTGTTGCAGCCCAATTCTGTTTTTTAGATTCTGAAAATTTCCATATTATCCATATATGAGAAAACTTCTCTAACCCCTTAAATGCATCTTTTGTTCTATATTGGGGTTCAAAAATAATTTTTCCTTTTGTATCTACTAACCCACTCTGCCTTGGAATTCCAAATTTTTCTGGAAAGTTTGTTATGATATGACCAATCTCTTTCATCTGCCTGCCCCTTTTTTAATATTTTTTTCTTTCATCCTATAGCATTTTAACTGAGATTATTTTTAATTAAATCAGTTGACATAGATTCCATGATTTATGTTACTTATGATATGGTTCCTTCATAATAATTCGATAGCTGCGGTAAATCTGCTCTAACAAAATCATCCGCATCATCTGATGTGGAAATGTAAATTTAGAAAAACTTAATTTATAGTCTGACTGTTCTGTAATACTATGATGTAAGCCTAATGAACCACCAATAATAAAAATAATATGACTATTGCCAAATATGCCAAGATTGTCTATTTTTTCTGCTAATTGTTCTGAACTAATCATCTTTCCTTCTATTTCAAGTGTAATGACATAAGATTCTTTTTTTATATATTTTTGTAATCGCTGAGCCTCCTTTTCTTTTATCTTTTCTACCTCTAGTTTACTAGCATCATCTGGAGTTTTTTCATCTGCAACCTCCAGAATTTCCAAATTGCAATACTTTGATAAACGTTTTTGGTATTCTGTTATGCCGTCTTTGAAATACTTTTCTTTTATTTTTCCTACACATAAAAT
The DNA here is from genome assembly GCA_022791815.1 of Lachnospiraceae bacterium. Lineage (GTDB taxonomy): Bacteria > Bacillota > Clostridia > Lachnospirales > Lachnospiraceae > CAG-411. Next base: position 12,182 of record JAAVZU010000025.1, on the reverse strand, counting down.
TGTAATTTTCATGCTTTTCCTTTCTTCTGCTGTATTAACTTAAGTGATTACAAAACTTTACTATTATTTTTATAGTATAAATTCTATACCAACATACAAAATTTAATGAATAAATTGCATTTCCCAATCATCTAAGCATATTCTTTCCACAAAATATTATACCACATTTTTGAACCTATTACAGCTAAAAACTATCTTTATAGTCACATAAAAGTAACAAAATGTGAACAAATTTGTTCATATTTTTTTTTCATTTCTGACACATCATGCACATATTTCTCAACTATAATATGAAACATAGATGATAAACAACTTGCTGAACAATGCAAGAATTTGTGTTTTTTCATTCTTCTCCTTCCAATTTTATAAAAATAAAGTAGAAAAAGAGCAGAAATGCTCTTTTTCTATATACCTTAAAATCTAATTGCTAAGTCATATCATATTAGAGGACTTACTCATAAAAAATTATACCATTATATATACTTTTAAATAATTATGTTATATTTTTTTCTACATTTTTTTACTTTTTATTTATATGACACATTTATGACACAATCCAAAAGTATAATCTAAATCATAGATTGTGTTTTATACACTTTCTACTCCCACCCTATTATACGCTTTGGGAAGAAATTCCCATGAAAAAGTCCATATTTATATGGGCTTTTTCTTTTAATTTATTTTTAAAGATGTTCTTTTTTTCTGATTCTTACAAAACGAATCATTTTATCTTTTACATCCACTACATGGAATTCATATCCTTGATAATTTATAGTAACCTTTTCCTTAAAAGAAGGAATATGACCTAATTTGGAAACTAAAAATCCATTTAATGTATCATAATCCTCTAATTCTTTTTCCATATCTAGGTGAAGTTCTTCTGCTACATCTCTTAGATTTGTTAATCCTCTCATATAGTATTTTCCTTCTTTTTGTTTTATAATCATTCTCTCATCTTCATCAAATTCATCAAAAATGTTACCTACAATTTCTTCTAAAATATCTTCCATTGCTACAATTCCTGCTGTCTGACCATATTCATCTATTGCAATTGCCATATGTATCTTTTTCATCTGCATCTCTTCAAACAAGAGATCTATGTTTTGTGTATCTGGCACAAAATATGGTTTCCTAGCTAATTGTAAAAGCGGAATACTTTTATCTTGATTTTGAATATAATACTTTGTTATATCTTTCCAAAACACAATACCAATAATGTTGTCTATATCACCTATGTAAACTGGAAATCTGGAAAAAGACTTTTCTAACATAATATCCATGGCACTCTCTAAATCCTGTTCCCCATTTAATGCCATAATTTTTTGCCGTCTTGTCATAATACTTCTGACTTCCTTTTCGTTCATTTCCATAATATTTGATATCATTTCTGCTTCATTATTTTCCAACACCCCATGTTCCAGGCCTTCATTTACGATTGCAATAATTTCTTCTTCCGTCACATTATCCTCGTATTCTTTTGGATTATTGCCTGTTATCTTAAAAAATAAGGATACAGAACATCCTAATAAAAATATTAAGGGTTTTAAAATTTTTAAAAATTGAAGTAGAAAATTTACTAAATATCCTGCTTTCTTTTCAGGATTTTTTTTTGCAATTTTCCTTGGTATAACATTTCCAAATAATATGACACAAAAAACCAAAAGAACAATACATATACTGCAAAGAAGCCAATCAAATTGTATCAATTGAAGTTCCATATTTCTGATATATTTTATCCATCTTTTTAACTGTGTACCTGCAAAAATTCCTATACTAAGATTTAATATAGTCATAATTGCTATAATGAAATTGTCATATCTTTGTATTTCTTCTAATGCAATTAAAATTCGCTTTGCTTTAGCATTTCCAGCACGAACCTGCTTTTGCAGCTCTTTTTCACTACAATTTTCTAAAGCTGATAATGCACAAGATAGTATCGCTTCTAATAGCACAAATACTATTATAATAACAATAATATTCTTTTCTGACACAATCTTTCGTCTCTCTCCTTTTTATTCTGATTTACTTACTCATGTTCTGAGCAGATTCCTCAGAATTTTCTAACCTTTATGTATTTTTTCATCGGGCATAATAGCAAAACTTACTGCTAATGCATGATCTATCTTTTCTAAGATATCCCCTTCTAAATGACATAGTTTTTCTTTTAACCTGCTTTTATCAATTGTTCTAATCTGTTCCAAAAGTATAACAGAATCTTTTGTTATTCCATTATCCTTTGCTGATATTTCTACATGTGTTGGCAACTTTGCCTTATTCATCTTTGATGTAATTGCGGCACAAATCACAGTAGGACTATGTTTATTCCCAGTATTGTTTTGTACAATTAGAACCGGTCTAATCCCTCCTTGTTCTGAACCTATTACAGGTCTCAAATCCGCATAAAATATATCACCTCGTCGAATAACCATTTTTACTCCCATCTATCTTATAAATGCTATATGTATGTGTTTCACACTTATAAAATCTTATTGAACTTACTACTAAAATGTAATCTAATCCTCAATTATTCATAACTAAATCAAAATTTGTAAACTTTCACCTTACATTAGACTTAGTTCATGATTAAAGTCTTGAATAATCTTGGTTAATTATAGTATTTCCAATTTTGATTGAAGTATACTTTGCAATCATTCCTTTTTATAATTTCTTGTAATTATTCCAGTCAAATTCTGTAGGATTATAAGAATACCAATCTGAAGTGCCAATTTTCTTTCCTCCATAAAAATATACTCTTGGTATTCTTTTTCCTACATCACATACAAACTCATAATTGAAAGAACCTGCCATATTTGCCAGTTCTTCTACTGTGATACATTCTTTCCCTTCTCTCCCAACTAATGTAACTATATCGCCTTCTTTTGCATTAGGAATGCCTGTTACATCTACCATAAACTGATCCATGCATACACGCCCTAGAATTGGTGCATAGCATCCATTTATCAATACTCTTCCTTTTCCCGATAACGCTCTTGGATAGCCATCTCCATAACCTACTGGTATTGTTGCCACCCTTGTTTTTTTCTGTGTAATAAATGTTCCGCCATAACCAATTGCTATACCAGGTTCCAAATCCTTCACAAAGGAAATACACGCTTTAATCTCCATAGCAGGTTCTAACACACATTTGTTTTTATCAACCTCCTCGGAAGGATATAGTCCATAAGTCGAAATTCCAAGCCTAACCATATCTTTATTTCCTTCAGGAACTTCTATAATTCCTGCACTATTGGAAATATGTTTTGTTGGAATGTATATTCCCTCCTCTTCCAAGCGTTCTACAAATTGGTCAAATCTTTCTATTTGTGTATAAGTAAAACTTTTGTCTGCTTCATCTGCTTTTGAAAAATGTGAAAAACATCCAGCAATCTCTATATTTTCTAACTTGTTTATTTTTTGAATTTCTTTTATACTTTCTTCGGTCAGCGAAAATCCTATTCTACTCATTCCCGTATCTAATTTTATGTGGATTTTAACAATTTTATTTTGCCGAATTGCTTCTTCTGCTATTACCCTTGCCATCTTATAAGTAAAAACCGCTGGCATAATATCATAGGAAACAAGTTCTCTGCACATTTGTTCTGGCGTATATCCAAGAATTAGTATTGGTTTTGTTATACCTGCTTTCCTAAGCTCAATTCCTTCCTCTAAAATAGCAATTCCAAAAGCTTCTACATAGTCTTTTAGTACCATTGCAATAGGAACCGCACCATGACCATATCCATCTGCTTTAATAATTGCCATAATTTTTGTACTATCTGCAAGCAATTTCCTGGCTTTCATTACATTATTACAAATATTGTCTAAGTTTATATTTGCCTGCACTCTATAGTATTCTTTCATTTTATCTGCCTCCTAATATTCAGATTGCTGTCACTCTAAACACTAAATGGTAACTTCCTCTAATCAGGGAAAGAAATATTATTCTTAAATGCATCATAAGGATGCGCTAATATGTCAATAATTCCTTCTATAATATCTTCCGCCAGCAAGCTATACCTTCCTTTTGTACTAGAAATTCTATCTCCTGCCACCCCATGAAGGTAAACACCCAATGTTGCTGCACAAAAAGGTGATAACCCTTGACCTGCCAGCCCAGCTATAATCCCTGTCAGCACATCTCCAGCTCCTGCTGTTGCCATGCCGTTATTTCCAGAAGTGTTTACATAACATTGCTTTTCTTTCAATACTACCGTTCGGGCATCTTTTAAAACCACTATACCTGGGTTATTGCTGCATAAACTTAATATAGATAAGAAATCCTCACAGATTTCCTCCACAGTTATTTTATTTCCCAATAACATTGCCAATTCTTTTCTATGTGGAGTCAAGATAAAATGTTTTGGTATATCCCATTGACAGGATTTTTCTTTTTGATAAGGTGGTATTTTCCCTAACTTTACTAACAAATATAAGGCATCTGCATCTACTACTGTCGGGACTTTACTATTTTTCAATACTAATTGTAAAAGTTTTTCTGCTTCTCGTCCCTTTCCCATTCCTGGACCTATCACAATCGAATCTGACTCTATAATATATTTTTCTATTCTTTTATAATCTTCTTCAAATGTTTCCATCTTATAAGTATCCAATACAGCTTCTGGAAGACTAGTCTGCATAATAATTCTATTTTCCTCAGGTGTTACAATCCGAACAAGCCCTGCTCCCGTTCTATACGCCGCTTTTGCTGAGAGAAAACAAGCTCCGCTCATATTTTTACTTCCAGCAATCACTAAAACTTTTCCATAAGTTCCCTTATTAGAATACTCCTTTCTCTTTGGCAAAAGTCTTATTATATCCTCTCTATCATATAGAAATCTATTAAATTCTGTGTTTACATTTCCTATATCGAAACCCACATCAGTTACAATAACTTTGCCTGCGTATTCTGCTCCTGGGTATAAAAGCAATCCTAACTTCCAATAACCAAATGTGACTGTAATATCTGCTTTTATTGCGGTATGCTGGACTTTCCCCGTATTACCACATATTCCTGAAGGGATATCCACTGCACATACCCAATGTTTTTCTCTATTTATCTGCTCAATACAGTCTTTATAGATTCCACTTATATCCCTTGTCAAACCAACTCCAAAAATTGCATCTACAATAATAGTATATTCCCAAGTTTCTTTCTTGTCCTCAAATTTTACACCAATTTTTCTTGCTATTTGATATTGTTGTTTTGTCTCATTTGTACAATTATTCTTATCACCAAGAATCCATATAGCCACTTGATATCCCCTCTGGTGGAGTATTCTGGCTATTCCGATTCCATCTCCTCCATTATTTCCAGTACCACAAACACAAAGTATAGTATCTGTAAGTTTAATTTTTTTCTCCAATTCTTCTACAACAGATAGGGCAGCACGCTCCATAAGCACAATAGATGGAATTCCAATTTCTTCAATGGTATGCCTGTCAATTTCTTTCATTTCACTATTGTTCATAATTTGCTTCATTCTATTCTCCCTCTCCCACAACAAAAGCCTGTGCCAGTTCCTTTGTGTTAGTAATACTTACATGTATTTTTTTTACTCCAATCTGGTCCGCCATTTTTTTTGCTTTACCATATAAATTCACATAAGGTTTACCAAGAGAATCCCTTAAAACTTCTATCTCTGGCAACGAAATTCCTCTAAAACCTATTCCAAACATTTTTGAGACTGCTTCTTTTACAGCAAAATTATCAGCAGACTTCCGCTTATCTTTTTTTATCAATAAAACTTCCTCTTTTGTAAAAGTGCGTAGTAAAAAAGCCTCTTTTTCACAAGCCTTTACTACGCGGTCTATTTCTATCATATCCGTACCAATTCCAACAATCATGACTTATCAATGCCTTCTTTCCATGATGAATTTACTATGAAGTTCCTGACAAATGGATGCATTTTAATTTACTTATTCGTCTATATCATCTGTACTTTCATCAAAGTCATTAAATATTTCCAATACATTTCTTCCAAACAACCTATGTATAAAAACATACATATTTTCATTTTGTTTTTGCATTTCCAATTTTTTAGCAATTCTCTCTTCTAATAACTCTTTTGCTTCTTGAATTAAAGAATCCTGCTTGTGGATATTTTCTTGATTTGCGTACATTTTCCGATAACAAAACCGTAAGCTTTCTAACAATAATGCTTCATTTAAATCTTTTATTTTTTGAGGCATAACTTCATATTCTGCCTCCAATTTATTTATCCTTTCATTCAGTTCCCGAATAAATTCCTGGCTTTTTTCTTGCAGCATTGCTTCTTCTTCACTAATCTGAGCAATTTTCATATTTCGGATAATTCGATCCATTAGTTGTTTTTTTGCACTTTCTGCTACCTTTAAATCTTCTGATAACTTTGCCTGATATTTGAATGCTTCTTTTAACTCCTTTTCCAAACGCAATGCTTCCTTTGTTTTTTCTCCTTCTGGAAACATAGCAAGCCATCTTTCATCCAAAGTTAAAATAGGTACCTCTACACCACGAAAATGTTCCAAAAACTTCTCTTCTTTTTGGTCTATTTCTATTGTTTCCTCTCGTCTTTTTTTTCCCTTAAACATCATATTTTTTATTATTCCTCACATTTTAAACTATAAGATAAACGCATCAAACTATCTGCCAAATGCACATTTTCTACTTTAACTTCTTCTGGCAAATGTAAGTCCGTTGGTGCAAAATTCCAAATTGCTTTCACTCCACCCTCCACTAATTCTAATGCCACTTCAGGTGCATTTTCCTTAGGGATGGTAATAGCAGCAATATCTACAGAATTTACTTTCAAATACTGGGTAAGCTTAGCTGCATCCAGAATTTCAATTCCCCGAATCTTCTTTCCTATTAATTCTGGATTCTGATCAAACATATTTTTTAGAATAAAACCATTTTTTTCAAAATCTGTATAATTTGCCAGTGCCTGCCCCAAATTACCTGAACCAATGATAATCATATAGTAAGTTCTTGTCAGTCCTAGAATTTTTCCAATTTCATGATATAAATATTCTACATTATATCCATATCCTTGTTGTCCAAAACCTCCAAAATTATTCAAATCCTGCCGTATCTGTGATGCTGTAACCTGCATTCTCTCACTTAACTCTTTTGATGAAATTCGTTCTACCCGGTTCTCTAACAACTCTGCCAGATTTCTATAATATTTTGGTAATCTTTTAATTACTGCCAGAGAAATTTCTTTATCTGCCACAACAAATGCCTCCCATTATTTCAGATAATTCTTTTTTATTTTTATAATCCGCCCATATCTCCTCAATTATTCACATATTCATAGCTTATTTTACAAACCACTGTTACTGCAGCTAGATAGAAAAATTTAGCTGCACTTAAGGTCGTAATAATCTCGGTTTATTTCTTATTTATTATATAAAATTGTGAAATATATGTCAATGAATAGATAATGATTCCTGGACAACTATCTTTTAGATTAAGACAAAACTGTAACCATTGACATTCCTTATTATTCCACTTATAATTTTAATCATCTACATTTTTTCTACATTAGGAGGTACTTATGATATTATCTTGTGTAAACATATCAAAATCATTTGGTACAGATATTGTGTTATCAAATATTTCATTTCATATTAACGAATTAGAAAAAGTTGCAATTGTAGGTGCAAATGGTGCTGGCAAGTCAACTCTTTTAAAAATAATTATGCAGGAATCTATGCAAGATGAAGGTGAAGTTATTCTTAGCAAAGGCGCAACTATAGGATATCTCTCCCAACATCAGGAACTTTCTTCCGAAAATAGCATTTATGATGAACTTTTATCTATAAAAAAAGATATTATTCAATTAGATCAAAAGATCCGCCGTATGGAACAAGATATGTCTCATCTTAGCGGTGCAAAACTAGAACAAGCATTAGAGCAATATTCTAGTTATACCCATGAATTTGAACAACAAAACGGATATGCATACCGAAGCGAAATCATTGGCGTTTTAAAAGGACTCGGATTTGCCGAAGATGATTTTAACAAAAAAACAAACCAGCTCTCAGGAGGTCAAAAGACCCGCGTTTCCCTTGGCAAACTACTTTTATCCAAACCTGATATCATCTTATTAGACGAACCAACCAATCATTTAGACATTGCTTCTATCGCTTGGCTGGAAAATTACTTATTAAATTATAATGGTGCCGTTGTAATTGTTGCTCATGACCGTTATTTTTTAAATAAAATTGTTTCTAAGGTTGTAGAAATTGAACAAGGTACTGCAACCGTTTTTCATGGCAATTACAGTGATTATGCAAAGAAGAAAGCAGAACTTCGCACAGCAAAACTTCATCAGTATTATAACCAGCAGCAACAAATCAAGCACCAGGAAGAAGTTATCGCAAAACTTCGTTCTTTTAACCGCGAAAAATCAATTAAACGTGCCGAAAGCCGTGAGAAACTTTTACAAAAAATGGATGTTATGGAAAAGCCTATAACACAGGACTCTACAATGCGTATTCATCTTGATCCAAGTGTAATAAGTGGCAATGATGTACTTACTGTAGAAAATATTTCTAAAGAATTTGATTCTCTATCATTGTTTCAAAATCTTTCTTTTTCCATAAAACGTGGTGAAAAGGTTTCTATTATTGGAGATAATGGTACAGGCAAAACCACTATTTTAAAACTAATAACTGGTATACTTCCTTTGGATTCCGGAAAAGTCACACTTGGTTCAAATGTTAAAATTGGCTATTATGATCAGGAACATCAAGTTTTAGACATGGATAAAACCATTTTTGATGAGATTCATGATGACTATCCAAAGCTCACCCAAACCAAGATTAGAAATACTCTTGCTTCTTTTCTTTTCACAGAAGATGATGTATTCAAAAGAATAAAAGATTTAAGCGGAGGGGAACGTGGGCGTGTATCTTTGGCAAAACTTATGCTTTCCGAAGCCAATTTTTTAATTCTGGATGAACCTACGAATCATTTGGATATCCTTTCAAAAGAAATTTTAGAGCAGGCAATCAACAATTATACTGGTACAGTTCTTTATGTATCTCATGACCGCTATTTTATTAATCAGACTGCCTCAAGAATTTTAGAATTAACACATTGCCAGCTTCTAAATTATATTGGAAATTACGACTATTATTTAGAGAAAAAAGAAGTTACTTATCAATCTTCTAGCATTTTAACAGACTCTGTCTCCACTGTAAATACTACAGAAGTTTCTCAAAATAAACTAACTTGGCAGCAGCAAAAAGATGAACAGGCTAGGGTGAGAAAAATTGAAAATCAAATAGATAAAACAGAAAAAGAAATTAGTCATTTAGAAAAACGCAATGAAGAAATCGATGCTCTATTAGTACAAGAAGAAGTTTATAGTGACTTGCCACATTTAATAAAATTAAATAATGAAAAACAGGAAATTGAACTGAAACTTGAAAATTTACTGATGAACTGGGAGGAACTTTCTTCCCAGCTATAAAATACAGAATATAACATACAAGTGCATATCTGTTTGAATATATATTAGTCCTTTTCCTCTTTCTAGTAAAATAAAGGCTGCCAGAACAATAATCCCAAATATGGCAGCCATTTTTAACGCAATCGGAAACATTCAAATTTACTTCTTTGTTCCAGATTTTTAATAATAATCTGGCAACTTTCCTCTATATCCTTTTCATCTACTACTAAATCTAAAGAAACCGCTACATTTGTTATAAGCCGTTCATCTAATTTCTTTCGCATTTTCAAAAAAATTTCTAATTTTTCTTTACAAGTTTCTGCATCCAGAAATTTCATAAACATTTGCATGCCTTCTTTATTGTTAGATCGTTCCATAAAAGTATCTATATTAGATGTTGGGTTCTCTTCTATATCTGGTGTTTCTGATTTTTTATTGTTTTGTGTAATGGAAACATCTACTTTTTTCTCAACATTCAGTTCTTCTTTTTCTACCCTTTCAAAACGATACTGTTGCTGTACTCCTGAATATTTTTCATTATCCAATTTTTTTAAAAAGTCCTGTATGTCTCGTAAATATACTTGAAAATCACCATATAATGCTTGATATACTACATATTCTTCCAATGTTTCTGCATGTTTTCCTACCGTAACTATTTGATATAGATTACCTTGAAAATGACGATATATATCTCCTGCTTTTATGTCTTGTACTCTCATAAAAAACCTTCTTTCTTCCATAGTACAATTTATACAATAATTCAGTGATTATGTTATTTCTTTTTCTCTAGCTTATAACGGTAATTCATATAGTATTCTGCATATTCAGACGAAATTAAGCGATATTGCAACATTGAAGACAACGTATTACGAAAAACATCTATCTGTTCTTCATGCTCAGCCAATCCAGTTAAAATTTCCTTTATTTTTATTTTATATTCTTCTGCATCATAAACCTCCTCACGCAGAAGTAAATTTATCTTATATGCTTCCTCAAAATACCCGCTAAAACGTTTTCTATCTAATTGGGAATCATCTAATTCCAATCTACAATTTGTTATTTTCATTATCCCCCGAACGGAAGGTGCAGATACTTTAACATCCAAAGCCACAATAAATAAATTCTTTTTAAATGTACTAAATCCATTTACCATAGTTCGGTAATATTCTGGAATAAATCTCCGAAATAAGGAACCCAAAAAGAAAGATTCTTTTAGCTTTTTATATTCCTCTAAATCCGTAACCATAGCACCCTTTTCATAACGAAGAACAGCTGTCTCTGTACGAGGAATAGCAATTGTCCTAACTTTCTTTTCTAATAGCAGAAAATAGAGGTATTTCTTATCTGCCCATACATAAGCTGGACAATTTTTTATATGATACTTTTCTGAAGAATCAATAATAACTAAAAAACTTTGTTTTTTTACTTTGTATGCAACTAAGTATTTCTTAATATTTTCTTCTGTATATTGATTATACTCGTTATCACTTACAATTTCTTCTAGTTTTTTCTTTTTGTTAATATTAGCAGCATCGTGAACATTATCTTTGTCTTGTACTTTTCTCTTTACATTATGGCTCACATTACCTTTTTTTATTTCCTTATTTACATCTCTAAAAACACCTAGTTGAGAATATGCTATTGCAAAAATAGAACCACCAAATGCAATATATACAAAATTAAGTCCAGCTCCAAAGATAGCAGCTCCAAAACATCCTATTGAAATTACTGAAACAATGACAATTGTCCATAAATATAACTTTGTTTTACTACTTCCATAAAACATACCCCGGATATATTTTTTCATTGATTTCCTCTCAGTTTTTCTTCTTCCATATATTGATGACCAATAATTTTTGGCTCTTTAGGTTTACGATTTTCTACCAACCCATCTTTTCTTATAATCTGATATTCTGTAACTGTAAATTCATTTTTAGAAATTGCCAAAACATCTTTTTCAGATAAACTTGCAACCCCCTTATTTTCAAAATATTCTATTGCTTTATTATAAGAATCCTGAATCTTTGTTCTGGTATCTTCGTTACAATACAAAAGTGTCCCTGCCCCAATAATAATAAGCAATATTGCAATAAAAACTAATGGCTTTTTACTTGCCTTTGTTACTCTTGGAGTATCTATATATATTTGCTCAAAAGGCTCCAGATCTATGCTCTCATCATAATCTTTTTTTGTTGTCCGCTCTTCATAGGTGGCTGTTTCTTCAAAGTTAAAAAATCCGCCGTATTCTCTTTTATCTGCATGTATTTCAAATAAAGGCTTTGCCTCATCTGCCTCTATTTTTCCAAGAAGTATTCTACTCTCTTCTATAGCTTTATCTATCTTTTTCTCCTCTTGTTCTTGTAAAAATTGTCTATCTCTTTTTATAGAAGAATATTCTGTAAATATTTTATTCTGTTCTCTTCCCCTGTCATCCGCAGATTCTGTCGAACCTTCATAACCACCTAACTTTTCATTTTCGCAACCAAATTCTTTGGAAACTTTCTCCATATCTAAAATAACTGTATTTAGTTGAATTGCTGACTCGTCCAAACTATCTTTTTCTATATTGTCTTTCTTTTCCTTATGTAAACGTTCTTCTTCGGCCTTTTTCTCTTCTTCTATGCGTAGACGTTCCTCTTCGGCTTTTTTCTCTTCTTCTTTTCGCAGGCGGTCCTCTTCGGCCTTTTTCTCTTCTTCTATGCGTAGACGTTCTTCTTCGGCCTTTTTCTCTTCTTCTATGCGTAG
>JAAVZU010000024.1 GCA_022791815.1 Lachnospiraceae bacterium | reverse complement strand
CCATATTTTAATACTCTCCTACTTTTGAATTTTTATTATATATAATAAAGTAGAAACTTTTCATTTATGTTTGTTGATAAAATTATTAAGAGGAGTAATATTCACAATATCACTCCTCCTTGCAATGTAGCAGTTTTTATACAATTTATGTTATATTTCAACAATAATGTTTTTTAAATTATGCTGGTATTATATAAACATATTGACTAGCTACATATCCATATGTATTTCCATATTTACATGCATACCACAAAATGCCATCTACTGTTTGTGATTTACTTTTATCTACATGTATTGAAGTATTATTTTGTAAATACATCAAAACTGTTCCTGATAAACCAGCTGTCCGTCTAAATGCTACATTATTACCTTTTATCAAAGCTGGTGAACTATAAGCTCTTGCTGTCACAGTAGTTTGTACACTTTCTCTTTTGTTATTATCAACATTTTTTGCCTGAGCTGATATAGAAACTGGTGATACTAACATTGCTCCTGCCATTAATAATGGCACTATTCTTTTAAATTTTTTCATTGTTGTTACCTCCTTGGCTCTCTCTAATTACCACTACATTACAAATATTATTATACTATATTTTTTTAAACTTGTATAGTGTTTTATATAAAAAATATATGTAATATACATACCAATAATAATATATTATAACAAGCCAATATTTTTCATTGTATTATTTAACAATAACACAAAAAAGTTACAATCCAGTGCAAACACACTAAATTGTAACTTTATAAAAAATACAAAACTATATATCTATCCTAAATTACTCTGCAATATGTGACAAAGTGATATTCTGAAAATAATGATGAATAATATCATTATAACTGAAACCTTCTTTTGCCATCTGGTTTGCACCATTCTGGCTCATACCTACCCCATGTCCATATCCTGCACCATGTATGGTAAAGCATACCTTACCATTACTATCTTTTCCTTTTACCACATAGAAAAAGCTGCTTGGTAAAATACTCATCTTAGATACACTTTTGCCATTTTGTTTTTCCAGTTTGCTAGATACAGGGGCTAACATATAGCGAGCATAAGTAGCATTAAGAACTTTTATAGTAGCCTTGCTTCCAGTAATTAAAATTCCTTTTGCCATTCCACTTTTTGCTCTTTCACAAACACTAATTTTTTTCAAAGAACCAATGCTAGTTATCTTTACACCTTTATATGTTCCATTACTTTGTTTTACCAAAATAGATTTTGAACCATTAGAAGAATATGCAGACAATTTACTATTAATTTGTTTTTGCAGATTAGCTTTACTTATCGTAGTCTGCCAACGGTACCATTCGGAATTGCTGTCAAAAGTCACAAGATTCTTATCTGCCCAAAAGCTTTTAAACGCACTTTCTGTGGATAGATTTTTCTCTGTACCATCTTTTTTTTGTATTTTCCTCGGATAATACTTTTCTTCTGTCAAACCTCCCCATACCTCCTCAGGTGTAGCACTCTGGCCTGGTGAAGTTGAATAATAATAAGTATTAATAATTTCACTTCCTGATTTTAATACCTGATTGACAGTTTCCTTTACTGCTGTTCTGGTGGATTCTGCTTCACATAAATTATTATACACCTGAAATCCTGTACTATCATCTAAATCTGCATTATAATCTTTATATTGCTTACTTTCCAAATGACTATATGCAAAACTTCTCGCAGTAACCGCTTGTGCTTTTAATGCCTCTTTTGAAAAACTGCTAGACATTTCACTACTAACCACACTATATAAATATTGTTCTAATTGAAGCTGATTAATAATTGTCATACCTTTTCCAGTTATTACACTTAACTCTATTTTCCCACGGTAAGATGGTCTTCCCTGATTTCTGCTAATAGATGTAATTTGAATTTTACCACTATCCTTTGCAGCAATAGTCAATTTTTTCCCTTTACCAAATAAACTGCTATTTGGCTTTATGGTAACCTTTTGTTTTGCGTTATAAGTTTTCGTTTCTGCTCCGTTAGAAATGGTAAATTTTTTCGTAGAAGTTACAGTTACAGAAGAGTGAAAAATACTTCCATATCCTGTAGTTTTCAGCAAAACACGAATTTGTCTTTTTTGTACTTTAACTGTACAGGTATAAGTATTTCCTCCTACATTCGCAAGAATTTTTGTAGTTCCTGCTTCCATTCCCGTAACAACTCCTGAAGCGTCCACTGCTGCAATATCTGGATTCTCACTTTTCCATGAAACCTTTTCCTTTGATCCACTTATCTTTAGTGTTTTTTGAACGCCGACTTGAATAGTCATACTAGTTTTGCTAATAGAAATATTGCTAGCTGCCTCAGCAACAATAGGCAATTGCAACATTCCAATGCAAACATAAACAATAACACAGATTATAGAAATAAACCTGTTATTTTTTTCTCCATGTATCCTCACAAAATTCCTCCTTATCTGTCCGAATCTGTAACAGTTCAATTACCTGCATCTATCTTAAGATAACTTAACTTTATGCCAGAATTGTGACAATAACCCATGTTACCATGTTTTTACTCTTCAAAACGGACAGATATAGAATTTGCGTGAGCAGTCAGTCTCTCTGCCGTAGCAAATTTTACAATATCCTTATAAACTGGCTCCAGAGCCTCTTTAGAATATGAAATAATACTGGATTTCTTAATAAAATCATCTACACTAAGAGGTGAGAAAAATTTTGCTGTTCCATTGGTTGGCAGTACATGATTCGGTCCAGCAAAATAATCACCCAAAGGTTCACTGGAATATTCTCCAAGGAATATAGCTCCTGCATTTTTTACTTTTGTCATAATATTAAATGGATCTTTTGTTACAATCTCTAAATGCTCAGAAGCAATTTCATTTACAGCATCTATAGCATCTTCCATGTTATCAGCCAATAAGATATACCCATAAGTGTCTAAGGATTTTTGGATTATTTCTTTTCTGGAAAGAGTTTCTACAAATTTGTCTACTTCTTCGGATACTTTATCTGCCAAATCTTCACTAGTGGTTACCAAAATCGCAGAAGCCATTTCATCGTGTTCTGCCTGTGATAATAAATCAGCAGCTACAAACCTTGGATTTGCTGTTTCATCTGCAAGCACTAAAATCTCACTTGGCCCTGCAATAGAATCAATACTAACGTGTCCATATACTGCCTTCTTTGCTAATGCAACAAAAATATTTCCAGGTCCGGTAATCTTATCCACCTTTGGAATACTCTCTGTACCATAAGCCATAGCAGCAATTGCCTGGGCACCCCCAACTTTATAAATATCTGTTACACCTGCTTCTTTTGCAGCTACTAAAGTAGTTGGAGTTACTTTTCCCTCTGCATCTGGTGGTGTACACATAATAATACGTTCTACACCTGCAACCTTTGCTGGAATGACATTCATAAGTACACTGGAAGGATAAGCTGCTTTTCCACCTGGTACATATAAACCAACTGTGCCTATTGGAGTTACCTTCTGTCCCAGTATAATTCCTTGTGGTGTACTGTCAAACCAGCTATACTGCTTCTGTTTTTCGTGATATTCCTTGATATTCACAATAGATTTGCGGATAACTTCCACTAAGGATGCATCCACTTTTGTATATGCCTCTTCTATTTCTCCATCTGTTACTAAAATATTGTCTGCGTTAATGTCTGCCTTATCAAATTGTTTTGTATAGGAAAATACTGCTTCATCTTTTTTCGTTCGCACATTATTAAGAATATCATTTACAGTACTCTCATATTCGCCATAACTGTTAGGACTTCTTTTTAATAAATCTTCTAATATATTTTGTTTTGCTTCTTTGGTCAGTTTTATCTTTCTCATTATAATTCCTCCACCTATATTCATAAAACCATAATTCATACTTTTCTCTTTTTTGAATCACAACAGTTTAGATATCTAAACTGTTACTCATTCATATTTGCAAGTTCTCTCTTTAAATTATTGATAATTTTTAATATCCTCTCCTGCTCCATTTTCATACTCACTTCATTAACTACCATTCTGGCAGATAATGGGCAAATCTCCTCTAAAACTTCTAAGCCATTTTCTCTTAAGGTAGATCCTGTCTCTACAATGTCCACAATAACCTCAGATAATCCAACAATTGGAGCAAGTTCTATAGATCCATTTAATTTTACAATTTCAACTGTCTGATGCTTTTTATGATAGAAATAATCCTTTGCAATATTAGGGTATTTTGTTGCTACACGAATTACTTCTCCACTATTCAATAATTTTTTTGCACTGGCAGGTCCAGCCACACACATACGGCACTTTGCAAGACCCAGATCAATGACCTCGTACATTTTTCTACCTTCCTCTAAAATGGTATCTTTACCTACCACACCAAAATCAGCCGCACCATATTCCACATAGGTAGGCACATCAGAAGCCTTTGACAAGAAAAATTTTAATTTTAATTCTTCATTTACAAATATCAATTTTCTGGTATTGGGATCCTTCATCTCTTCACAAGTTATTCCAATCTTCTCCAAAATCCCTAAAGTCTTTTTTGCCAATCGACCTTTTGCAAGGGCAAATGTTATATATCTCATATTTATTTCCCTTTCTGTAACAGTTCACATACCCTCACTGTTACCCTTTCTTCTACTTTTCTTTCATGTCTATCCTTAAATATTTCTTCTAACAATCTATCAAATCACTCATGGAAACTTCCTTCCATTCTTTTGCTTGTGTATTATAAACCTTTACATTTTCTTTATCATCTATATAAATAATTTCTTTTGCACCTTTTCTCTTGGCATACATTTCATACTCTTCTAATTCTCTTCTTGAAGATTTGCGGACCAGCTCTACTTTATTTTGCTGTTTACGGTAATGATTTGCCAAATCTATTGCAGACTTTCTCGAATCTCCCATATAAAGTACCAACAATGGAATCTCTTCTTCAAATGTATCTATCTTTTGTCTGGACAAAGCAAGCATAACCTGATCAATTTCAATACCAAGTCCAATTGCTGGTGCTTTTTTTCCGTATTGTTCAATTAAATTACCATATCTTCCGCCTTTTGCAACAGGTTCTCCTGTACCATATGTATATGCTTTATAAATAATTCCTGTATAATAATTATATTCACTTAACATTCCTAAATCGAAAGTCACATAACTATGTAAACCATAAGTTTTTAAAATAGAATATAACTTTTCCAGACGTGAGATAGCATGAAGTGCTTTTTCATTCTTTGTAAGGCTCTTTACATAATTCAAATTGTCTAAATTACCAAATAAAGAAGGTAATTCCAAAAATAATTTTTTTAATTCAGAAGAAAGATTCTTTTGCTCCATCATCTCTTCTACACCAAAAAAATTCTTGCTAATAATCAGATTACGAAGTTCTTCTTTCTCTACTTCATCAAAATTACCTTCCTCTACAATACCATGAAAGAAATCTGCATGCCCTACTTCCACTTGCAGTTCTTTGATTCCACTTTCCAATAAACATTCTATCGTAACTGCAATCATCTCAGCATCAGCATCTGAAGTATCGTCGTTTATTAATTCTGCACCAATTTGTGTTGTTTCTTTTAATTTCCCCTGATAACTGCTATTATTGATAAAAGTACTGCCAGAATAGCAAAGACGAATCGGCAAATCTTCTTCTTGATAATATTTTGCCACACTTCTAGCTACAGAAGGCGTAATATCTGGACGAAGTGCCAACATATTCCCCTCTCTATCAAAAAATCGGTACATATTCTTTGAAGCAACAGTTCCTCTTTTTTCGCTAAATATATCAAAAAATTCAAATGTTGGTGTCTGAATATCCTGAAAGCCGTACAATTTTAAAACATGATGCATAGTCTCCTGTACCCTAATCTTTCTTGCACATTCCTCTCCATAAATATCTCTTACACCCTCTGGGGTATGTAAAAGTTCACGCCCTACATTTTGCGTTGAAAATTTATAATCTGCTTTACCCATGTTTTCCTCCTTTATATTACAGCTTCTTTTATTTACTTTATCGCTTTACTACAATAAAGTGATTGGTTGTTAAGTAACCATTCCTAATATACGGTATTTCTTCTGTACTGTCAACCATTATTTTTTATATGTTCTTTGAATGAAAAAGTAACTTGTTTTCATGTATCATAATCGGTTTGTTCCTTCTTCTGCTAATACAGTAACGGTTCAGCTAGGGGCTGATCCGTTACCTTATACACATTAGGCTCTAACCTAAACATTTTCTATTTGCCAATCAATTCCTTCCAATCCATGTTCCTGCAGGAAGTTATTCGTCTGGCTAAAATGCTTACAGCCAAAGAATCCTCGGAATGCCGACAATGGACTTGGATGTGGTGCTTCCAAAATCAAATGATTTGGATTATTTAACATCTTTTTCTTTGCCTGTGCAGGTTTTCCCCACAGCAAAAATACAATAGGCCGGTCCTCCCTGTTTACCGCTTCAATTACTGCATCTGTAAATTTTTCCCATCCTTTTCCTTTATGGGAATTCGCTTGGTGTGCCCGTACAGTAAGAACAGTATTTAACATAAGAACACCCTGTTTTGCCCATTTCTCCAAATAACCATTATTAGGAATTTCACATCCCAAATCATCATGCAGCTCTTGATATATATTCACAAGAGAAGGTGGAATGTCTACCTCTGGTTTCACAGAAAAACATAATCCATGTGCCTGATTCACATTATGATAAGGATCCTGCCCAATAATTACTACCTTTACCTGGCTAAGAGGTGTAAAATGAAACGCATTAAAAATATCTTCTGATTTAGGATAAACTACACATTTTGAATACTCCTCTTTCACAAACTTATATAAATCTTTATAATAGTCTTTTTTAAACTCTTCACCAACTGCTTCTAACCAATCATTTGTAATTGCACTCATATATTTCCTCCTTAGATAAACGACCATGCCGCCTTCGGCAACGCCACTATAAACGAAAGTTCTCAATATTTATAATCTTACGCTAACCCCTTCCTGTCGAAGATACGTTTTCACCTGCCGAATCTCCAACTCCTTAAAATGAAATAGAGATGCTGCTAAAGCTGCATCTGCCTTTCCGTCAGTTAATGCAGCCTTAAAATGTTCCATTTTTCCTGCTCCACCAGATGCGATTACTGGTATGGATACATTATCAGATATGGTCCTAGTAAGTTCAATATCATATCCATCTTTTGTTCCATCACAATCCATACTAGTTAATAGAATCTCCCCAGCTCCTAATTCATTTGCCTTTATTGCCCACTCTACTGCATCAATTCCCATGTCTACACGACCGCCATTTTTGAAGATATTCCAGCCACTTCCGTCTTCCCTTCTTTTGGCATCAATGGCAACCACTACACATTGGCTTCCAAACTTATCTGCTGCTTCAGAAATCAAATCAGGATTCATAATTGCTGCCGAGTTCACTGCTACCTTATCTGCACCTTCTCTTAATATCAGTTTAAAGTCTTCCACTGTACGAATTCCGCCACCTACTGTAAATGGAATAAATACAGTCTCTGCCACTCTTCTTACCATATCTAGCTTTATGGTTCGTGCATCAGAAGAAGCTGTAATATCTAAAAATACTAATTCATCAGCTCCTGCTTTATCATAGGCTGCCCCTACTGCTACTGGATCACCAGCATCTACCAGATTCACAAAATTAACACCTTTTACCACACGGCCATTATGTACATCCAGACATGGAATAATTCTTTTTGTAAACATTTCTTTTCCTCCTATAAGTCTGCAAAATTCTTTAAAATCCGTAACCCAACTTCACCACTTTTTTCTGGATGAAACTGACAGCCAAATATGTTTTCATGTTCCACAGAAGCATGAATCAATATACTATACTCTGTTGTTGCTGCCACATCTTCTTCATGCATTGCTTTCAAATAGTAGGAATGGACAAAATACACATAAGGATTACTCTCTATACCCTGAAATAACTTACTTCCTTTTTTTATTTGAAGAGAATTCCATCCCATATGAGGAATCTTCAAGTCTTTCTTAGGTGGAATTTTCAAAATCTCTCCTTCTAAAATTCCAAGTCCCGGCACATCATGTTCCGATTCATCACTTCTCTCAAACATTAACTGTAACCCTAAACATATTCCAAGAAAAGGAGTTCCTTTTTTTACAATCATTTTAATTGGGTCAATTAACTTATATCTTTCCAGCTTTTCCATAGCGTCCTCAAATGCACCAACACCAGGTAAAATCACCTTATTTGCTGATAAAAGAATTTCTTTTTCTCTGGTAATCACTACTTCTTCTCCAAGATGTTGTAGCGCTTTTTCCACACTTTTTAAATTCCCTGCATCATAATCAATTATTGCTATCATGTATCCATCTTCTCCTGTCCTTTTGATAAAATAATCATAATTGTTCAGAACCATGAACAGTTACAAATAATCCTTCTTTTTCTATCATACACCAAAATACTATTCTATGACAATAACAAAATATAAAAACCCTGCTATCAGCAATTCCCTTACTAATAACAAGGTTTTATACATATTATCTAAATTAATGCTCTGATTGCTCCCTGTTTTCTAAGATTCATTGGCTAGCTGGATTACTTCCTTACTATAATCTGCTTGGTTTTCAACGGAAAGCAATTTATATGCTTCTTTTTCTGTAAGACCATACACTTCTTTTAATTCTTTTAAAATTTCGGTTCGTATTTTTTTATAATCAGCACTCACTTCTAATTCCTTTGCATCATCAATATGAGAATCATATTTCTGGATACCTTTTAACAAAGAATCTAAAGCTTCTGGATACATACGGATATTCGTATAATTTTCATAAGAATTCCATTGTTTATTCAAATACATAACCATCTGTACCTTAGAGTAAAGTTCTGCATCTTTTTCCTTAATCTCTAATCCCCACAATGCATCGTATGCACTATTATACTTATCCTCATCAAAATACGCAGCTGCTTGAGAGATACTGGAATTATAACTAAAACTATTTGTTCCCACAATTACAAAAACTGCAAAAATGCCAAAAAATACAAATACAATAGCAGCACCCACCCTGTTGATTCTACCTTCATCTGCATCATCTAGCTCAGCTAATTCTTTCATTTTTTGCTTTTCGGCTTTTTTCTCTTCTTTTATTCTAGCCTTTTCTTCTTTCTTAGCCTGTTTTTCTGCCTTCTTCGCTTCTTTAGGATCGAGTTTTTGTTCTTCTTCTCCGTTTTCACTCTCTTTTTCTGCTTCTTTTGCTTTTTCTGCCTCTGCTTTAGCAAGTTTCTCTGCTTCTAGCTTTTCTTCTTTTTCTTTTTGTTTTTCCCATTTTTCATCTTTGAGATTACCAAAAAGACGTTTCCAAATGCTAAGCTTAGGTTTCCTCTCCACCATACTGACATTAGCAATAGCTTCTGCATCTGGCAAATCATCCATAATATTCAAGCCATCATCTAATTCAGAGAATATATCTCTTTTCTTATCTTTTGAAAGGTCATCAGACTCTGTACCAGATGCCATCATGTCACTTAAATCTAATCCACCTAGTAAATCATCCACAAAATTAGTGTCTGCTTCTAAATCTACATTTTCTGAATGATCCGTTTCATCACTTGTTTCAGGTAATAAATCAAATAAATCCACTTCGTCTTGATTCCCAGATGCTTCCGCCAAAAGATTATCAATATCCTCTGGTAACAATCCTTCTTCAGATTTTGTATCTATTTCTTCTTCTGGAGTATTTAAATCAGTATTGATCATATCAGACTCCATCTGGACTGTATCACTTAAAATGTCAGAAATGTCAGGAATGTCATCTAACATATCTTCTGTTTTTTCAATATTCGCTGCACTGTCTGATGATTCCATTGCTATTGTTTCTTCTGGCATAGAAATACTGTCTTCTGAAAGTTCTGGTAATTCTATATCTGCAACATTTTCTTTTATATTATCTTCTTCGGACAATTGTGGTTTATCTAAATCAAAATCATGCACAGGAATATCTGGATTCTCCAGATTATTCCCTATATCCTCTAAATTAAATTCCAAATCAGTCTCAAACAAATCACCAGATAACTCTGGTAATTCAACATTGGAAAAATCAAAATCTTCCAATTCTTCAATAGCCATGCCTTCCTCATTTACCGCATCTAAATCACTTTGGCATTTTTCACAGATCTCCTGCCCATCTGGAATATCGGCCCCACAGATCTTACACTTGCCCATAAATCTGCCTCCTCATTATGTTCCATTCTCAAAAAGGTATTACTTATTTATTAATCTACCCTACCTACTAAACGATCAATACACTCTACCAGCATACCTATCTCTGGCTTTGAGAGCTGTGCATTAGCTCCTAATGCTTCTCCTTTTCTTCTCATCTCATCATTTACTAAAGAAGAAAAGATAATAATTGGAATAGATTTTAATACATCATCTGTCTTCACTAGTTTTGTCAAATGATGTCCATCCATCTGAGGCATCTCAATATCAGTAATTATACAACGTACATTTTCTTTTATTTTGCCTTCTTTCTTATATTCACATAACTTATCCCATGCTTCCTGTCCATTAAAAGTAACTTTAATGTTATCATATCCTGATTTACGGAGAGAATCTGTAATCAGCTTACTAAGAAGTGCAGAATCCTCTGCAATCAAAATAGGAACTGTATTACGTTCTCTTGGTCCCATATTTTCAAGATCAGATACACGTAAACTAGTTTCTGGACTAATATCATTAACAATCTTTTCAAAGTCCAAAATAATGATAAGTTTATCTTCCAGCTTAATAATACCAGTAGCTACACCTGCTCCTGCTGTATTAATTGTCTCATCTGGTTTTACAATATCTGCCCAAGATACACGATGGATTCCTAAAACTTCATGCACATGAAATCCTGTATGTAATTGGTTGAAATTTGTTACAATATACATATCCTTACTGTCATCTGCGGATGGTGCAAGTTTTAAAGACTTTGCTAAGTCTATAATAGAAATAATGGTATCCCTTGGCATAAAAATTCCTTCAATAGAAGGATGTGAATTTGGTATTGGTGTTGGTTTTGTATAGGTTAAAATCTCTTTGATTTTTGCAACATTAATTCCATAATAATTGTCCCCAACTCTAAACTCCAAAATTTCTAACTCATTTGTGCCACTCTCTAATAGTATACTTGTTTCCATAACCCGTTCCTCCAATCCTCATTTTATATTCTAAAGCCTATGTTTATAAACACAATAACATACCTTATGAATATTTATACCCCAGAAGTAACTGTTCAAAACCATGAAAAGTTACAATCAAGCCCATAATAATTCGCCTTCGGCAAAGAGACTTAAACATTACAAACTTTACTTTTTCTTACGAAACATGATGTAAATCCGTTCAGTTTAAATTTACAAATCCGCATTTCTATTATACATTATTTTTTACAAACCTGCAAATTATTTTATATATTTTTTGTGTATTTTGTAATACTAATGTTACTGTTCACTCACAAGCTTGACACTTGCTGTCAAGCTATGTGCCAAGAATAGGAGTAACATACTAATTTTTTCGTGTAAATCTTCTTAATCTTCTCTCGCAATGGGTGTCTCCTTTCCCTGATGCATTTTTTAACCAGGTAATTGCTTCTCTATTTTTATTATGATACAAATACAAATCTGCCAAATGTCTTTGTGCATTCACATCTCCCTGCTCTGATGCACGAAGCAGCCACTTCTCTGCCTCTTTTACATTTTCCTTTACGCCAAATCCAAAACGATACTTCAGTCCTACTGCACACTGTGCTGTAGAGTATCCTTCTTCTGCCAGTTCAAAATAATACCGAAGAGCCTCTTTTGCATTATCCTTCACTTGAATCTTGTTAGAATCATATAACCTTGCCAATGCAAACTTTGATCTGGCATTCCCTTGATTTGAAGCCTTCAAATACCATTTTTCCGCTTCCTTATAATCTAAATGTTCACTATCCTCCGTTGCATAAAAATTCCCTAACTCATATTGAGCATCTGCCCTTCCCTCCTTGGCGAGAGTTAGGAATCTGCGTACTTCTGCACTCATCAACTCTTCAAATAGTGGTTTGGGAGGTTCTTTGGGAATCTCTTGTTCCACTTTAGGAGGAATTGGTACTTTTTTCTCTTCCTTTGCACTCTCTTCCAATTTTTTCACTATATTCTTTTTGGGAGATTCTATTTTTTTCTTCTTTTCTATTTTTTTCTTTTCACTTTTGGGTTCTTCCTTGGGAGGTTCCTTTTCTACTTTCTTCTCTGCCAGTTTTGGAGGTTTCTTTTCTTTTTTCTTTCGTGGTACATAAATTTCCATTTTCCACTCATGAATATACATAAAGCTTTCTAAAACTTCAAGAAGATTCCATTCATCCATAACTGGTACAAGAGTTTGTACCGCATTGATAAGAAAGTCGGTCTTCTCTTTTTCGCTTTTGTCTAAAGCACGATAAAACTCTGCGATTAAATGCTTGGATGCCATATTTTCAATATTGGCAATTTCCTGTTCCTCACTAGGAAATACCACTTTATATCTACGCACTAATTTTGTCTCAAACTTATCTATATCACTTTTGTCCAGGCTTGGAAGAATTTTATTCAAATGTTCTACCATAGGATGAGGATAAGTAGCATGTAAATATATTGTATCAGATCCTTGTTTGCCCATATTTTCCACCAATCCTTTCTTCTCTGGTTTTTACCTTATTAATTACGAAGTCTCTTTCCTATATATTTCGGCTTATTATAAAAAAAAATTAGGCAGCTGCAACACAAAAACAGCTCCCCTAATTTTTATCTATTTTTCAGTTCTATTATTCTTCAATATATGTTACACCACAATAGTCGCACATAGCTTTTGCTATCTCCTTTGCAGTTTCTCTCCAATAACCTTGATTACCAAACATAGTTTTTGCTTCATGCAGGTTTGTCATAAAAGCACATTCTACTAAAATACTTCCTTGTGTTCCCATTGTTTTTGCATTACAAAGAGCAAGTGCCATTGTTTTTACACCACGATTTAACTGTTTTGTTCCTTTTACCATTTCCTTTAACACAGCCTGTGCCATACTTTTTGAACTTTTTGCTGACGATTTATCTCTATGATAATATACCTCTATACCACTGGCTTTATTAAAGGTTTGTCCATTCCCAGCAGCATTAAAATGTACACTAATGGAATATTTACAATTATGTGCCTTTATATTCTTTTGCCTGCCTGACAACGAAACATCTGTGCTGCCAAAAGCAGAACGATATACATAAAATCCACAGCGTTCTAATTCTTTTGCCAGAAACTTTCCTACACCAACATTACCCTGATGTTCCCGAATGCTTTGTCCTTTTTTCACATCAATAATGCCATCTCCTTCAAAGTCTATATTACAAGGCATTTTTGGTGAACGTTTTCCTGGTGTATTAGCTCCATGTCCACAATCTACTGCAATTCGTACTGGGGTTGCTCCTACTATTACACGAACTTTTCCATTTCCATACTGATATATAAAATTCTTTCCACTTTGCTTATTAATAGTACAGACCACATTCTTTCCTGATTTCTTTACAGTAATGGAATTTGTATATCTGGCATCTAACCCTTTTTCCGTATATCCTTGATCAATGGATACATTCTTTATTGTCAGTGTGATTTTTTTACTTGTAGATTTCACGCTAATATTGGGTGTTTTCTTGCAAGTAAATTGAATCATATCTTTTTTGTTACTATTTTTTGCCACAATCTTCTTTATGTAATTTCCACTTGCATTTTTAGGTTTTGTACTTAATGATAAATAGGTTCCTCCCGATTTTTTTACGGTAATTTTCTTTTGATTTACATTAATCTTGGTACTATTGACACCAAAGGTTTGAAATACCAATTCTGCCAGAACCATATAATCTGCATTGTCTTTATATTCCACTTTCAAAAGTGCTTCTTCCATCTCTTTTGCTTTTCCAGCAATCTCCACCAGATTGTTATCTTGATAGAAAACCAGTTCATTACCTGCACGATTTATAGTAACAGCCTCTTTTGTTTTTGTGATTTTTGCATAAATCGGAGCCTTTGCTAATATACTGCATGGTATGTATACTTTTCCATTCCACTGTATACCAGGAATACTATTTGTTAAAGAAAGAGTCTTATTGTTAAAAACAAGCTTATCTATGGTATTTCCAGTAATATAAATCGTTTCATCCTCTTTCTTTAACTGAAAAGGTGTCATAATATTAATAGTATCTGCATTCTCTCCTATTGTTTGAATCGCAAATCCAAAGTTAAGCTTTTCTGCCACAAATTCTGCTGGAACATATAACTTCTCTTTCCCTTCTATAACTCCCCAAAATGGTGCTGCCTCTATCTGCCATTTTTCTTCATTTACATAAGCAATATCACTATCCACAGTTAATTTTACTTTTTCCTCATTTGCTTCTAAAATCAGGGTTTTTGCAGACTCACTATATGTACAATTCGCTTCAAGATAGTCTTCAAACACTTCTTCATAAGGAACCATATAGGTATCATTTACTACAATTCCTGTAGCGTTGTCCATGGTAATGTTCTTTCCATCAATTTGTGTAACAACTTTTTTACCAGTCCACTCATTTGTCTCTTCTCCCTGTTTCACTGCTATGGTTTCTGCTTGAATCGGAATACTGTCTTCTGTAAATGTTACAGTTGCCATACTAATGCAACAAATTGTACTAAATACCTTTATTCCCCTCTTCCAACTATATAATAGTTCTTCTGTCTTTTTGCTTTTAAAACTTTCTGTTATTTTCCTCACAATTATCATTCCTCTTTTCACTATAAAACTGTAACTCACCTTTATCATAACTAATTTGTTCATGTAAAGGTTTTCGCACTTTTTGTCTTGTTATTTCTACCAAATTCAATTTCGTCATATCTACAAAAACAGTCTTTACTGGATCCTTCCCTATCCATTGAGAAAAGCGTGTAATAAGTTGTTCCTTATTTTCCTCTTTTTGCATATCAATAAAATCAATAATGATAATACCAGATAAATTACGTAATCGTAATTGTTTTGCAATTTCCTTTGCTGCTTCTAGGTTTATCCGAAAAAATGTTTCTTCTGTTGGCTTTTTCCCAGAAATTGCCTTTCCAGTATTCACATCAATTACTGTTAAGGCTTCTGTTGGCTGTATGACCAAATATCCACCAGATTTCAACCATACTCTTTCTTTTAGAGCTTTTGAGAGTTTTGTCTCTAAACAATACAGACGATTCAAACTAATCTGCGTATCCTCATACCATCGAAGCTTTCCTAAATCCTCTTTTTGATATGTCTGCATAAAATCTTTTATCTCTTCATATAATTCTATATCATCTGTAACAATTTCATCTATTTCACAACTATAACCATTGCGAATATCCGAAAGATACTCTGGTATTCCCTGATAAACACAAGAAAAACAGCTTTTACAAATTCCAGTTTTTTTTATTTGCTGATATAAATCAAAAAGAGCCTGTGCTTCTTCCAAAAGTGTCTCTTCATCTATATTGGCGGCATTGGTACGCACAATATACCCACAAGTATCTTCTGGAAATTTTTTACAAATTCCATAAAGTCTCTCTCTCTCATTTTTATCACCAAGTTTATTAGAAATCCCAATATGAGTCTTTCCGTGTGTCAAAACTACATACTTTCCCGAAAAGCTCAAATTCGTTGTCACAGTAGGATTTTTTGTTTTTATCCCATCTGTAGTCACCTGAACCAAAATTTCATCTCCAACACAGATTTTTGAATTTTTTTTCAGGTTACAAAAAATAGGTATTTCTTCTTTTCTTAAAGAGAGAAAACACATTTGTTTTCCTTCTATTTCTACAAAGGCAGCTTCTATATTTTTCACAATATTTTTCACCTTAGCTACATATATATTGCCAATTTTTGATTGCTGTTTTGTATTTTCTACATGAACTTGTATTAATTCTTTTTCTTCAAACAAAGAGGATAATACACAATCCTCTTGTCTGGTTATCAATAATTGTCTCATTATCATACCTGCTTTTCATTTCTGGTGAATCCTCTGAAGGCGGCATGGTCATTATACTTAGTTAATGACATGCCCAAAATATTCCAAAGATACTAATTTTCGGTTCTTCCCATATTCTTCTATTTCTACCTTACTATCTCCGTTCAAATCCCCATAAACTTCCATACGGTGTATCTGATACGCCAATGGTTGAAATGGAATCTGCATGTATTTATAGAACGCTTCCATAACCAGTTCTGGCTTAATATTTACCACACTTCCTGTTGCAATCTGCATATATATTTTTTGACCATTTTCATATTGCTGTGCTACCGTTTTTTCAATATTACGGTTAATCTTTCCACTAAATTCTTCCATAGTATAACCTATATGATAGATATAAGGCTTAATATTTACCTCCTTTTCACTTTTTTTGGTTTTCTTTCGCATTATAATTTCGGGTTGTGTCAAAAACATATCAAACTTTGCCTGAAAATCCTCAACCAGTGGGTATCCATCCTTTAAGGAAATACAATAATCTGCAGCAGCCACAATGGACATGGCATTTTTGCTCCCCTCTTCCAATTCCACATAACTTTCCACCCGAATCTCATCATTCATGGCAGCATTCAGTCTGTCCATTGCTTCTTTAGAAGAAAAAGAGCTTTTAAGTTCCATATCCATATATTCACTGTCACTGGTCAGCCCAACACCCAGAGGTGCTGCAAAAGAAATTAATTGGTGGGGATTAAACCCTTGGGAATAAGCAATATCAATTCCACTTCTTCGGATTGCTTTCTGGAAATAACGCATCACATCCAAATGTCCAATAAACTTCATAGATCCTGTTTTGCTAAATTTTACCCTAACCTTCAAAACAGACACCTCCTCCAAATACTTTTGCACCACAACCAGCACATTTCTGTCTGCAGTTTGGTGTTACTTTTTCCTCTTTTGCTCTTTGATACTCTAACCACAAAAATTTCTTTGATACTCCAATATCAATAAAATCCCAAGGAAAGATCTCATCTTCTTCTCTTTCCCTTGCTGTATAAAATAATGGGTCAATTGCAGATTTTTGAAATGCATCCATCCAGATATCATAATGGAAAAATTCAGACCAGGAATCAAACATACACCCCTGCTGGTATGCTTCTAGTATTACCTTAGACAATTTTCTGTCTCCTCTGGCAAGAACTCCCTCTAACATAGTTAGTTCTGCCTCATGCCAATTATATTTAATGCTCTTTTGATTTAATTGCTCCTTCATTTTACCATTTAAAAATCTTTGTTTTTCCAAAAATTCTTCACTTGTGGACATTCTTGTCCACTGGAATGGCGTAAATGGTTTAGGCACAAAAAAAGATGTGCTGGAAACAATACTAACTTTTCCATTCCTTTGGTCCTTTGGTATAGTATAATATTCTCTTGCAATCTTATCAGACAAGATTGCAATTCCTTCAATGTCTTCCCACGTTTCCGTTGGAAGCCCTAACATAAAATATAATTTTACACGATTCCATCCACTCTGAAAAGCATCCATAGCACCCTTTAGAATAACTTCTTCTGTTAATCCTTTATTGATTACATCACGCAGCCTTTGAGAACCAGCTTCTGGTGCAAAGGTCAGGCTGCTTTTTCTAACATCTTGTACTTTGCTCATAACATCCAGTGCAAATGCATCAATTCTTAATGATGGTAATGAAATATTGACACCATTCTCCCGAAATTCATCAATCAGAAAATATACTAATTCCTGCAAATCCTTGTAGTCACTGGAACTGAGAGAGCTAAGGGAAATCTCTTCATGTCCTGTATTTTTTAACATTTTTCTTGCTGTTTCTTTTAAAAAATTAATATCCCTTGGACGAATCGGGCGATAGAGCATACCTGCCTGGCAAAAACGACATCCACGTATACATCCTCTTTGAATTTCCAAAACGACTCTGTCCTGTGTTGCTTTTATATATGGCACTAATGGCTTTTCTGGGTAAAAAGTATCCGCCATATCCATTTGTACCTGTTTTAAAATCTTATCTTTCGCATAGGGATTGTTCTTATGAAATGCTCCCAATGTTCCATCTTCTTTATACTCCGGTTCATAAAACTGAGGAATATACAAGCCTTCGATTTGAGCCGCCTTTTCCAAAAATTCTCTTCGGCTTCCACCTTGTTTTTTTACTTCCTTATACAAATCCAGAAGTTCAAAATAACAGGTTTCCCCCTCTCCAATATAAAAGATATCAAAAAAATCTGCTATCGGCTCTGGATTATAAGCACATGGTCCACCACCTATTACAATGGGGTCCTCCTCTGTTCTCTCTACTGCCAAAAAAGGAATGTGTGATAAATCCAATATTTGTAATATATTTGTATAGCACATTTCATACTGAAGCGTAATCCCCAAAAAATCAAAATCCTTTATAGGATCTTGAGATTCCAAAGCAAACAAAGGTATCTTTTGTTCTCTCATAACCTTGTCCAAATCCGGCCACGGTGAATACACTCTTTCACAATAAGTGTCTTCTCTTTGATTCAGCATATCATATAGAATTTGTATTCCAAGATGTGACATTCCTATTTCATATACATCTGGAAAACACATACAAAATCTCACATCAACTTCCTGGGGATTCTTCACCACCATATTTATTTCATTTCCAATATATCTGGCTGGTTTTTCTACTGTTAATAAAATTTCATCGGATAATGCTAATTTTCTCATATTATCACCTGTTCTTCTTTCTATAATTTTTAGGCAATTGTAAAACCTTTGTTACCTATTCTCAACCACTACCTATTCTTATGGACTTTGCAGCAAGTGTAAATTCCATAAGAATAGTAGCATTTATTGCAGTTCCAACTCACTCTGTTAATGGGCTGGGAACTATATGTAAAATACTTTCTATCCCCGCCTTACTATGGAAAGTAATAATAAACAGACAATACTGCCACTTAATGTTTTGCAGATGCACTATCCTGTTGTATATCCTTCCAATACAACTGCACACATTCTTCTGCCTTCTCTATCACATAATTATCAAGAATCTGTTCACGGATAAATGTATAGTCAAATTTCTGATAAGAAATCCCATTCTCCCGAACCCAAAAAACAAACAGGAAAAACAACACCCCGAAAATAAATCTAATCCCAAAAGATGGTAGAAAACTCCTTCTATGTATTTCTTTTTCTCCTGCTATTTGCGGGTAATTTCTTTCGTGTTTTTCCTGTTCTATTGTGCAATTTTCATACTTTCGTCCCAATTGCATCATACAACTTTGACGTGCTGATGTAATTCTGTCTTCTCTTGTAACCATCTGTGATGTATCCATATACTTTTTACTCCTTTATAAAGTTTTTTATATTTAGTGTAGTATATGTAAGTTCTTATCCTTTCCATTCATCTTTTCCAATTTTTTATTTCCTTTTGCTTATTGGATCTTCTGATAAGTATCACAATAATTACATTTTATATTTTCTCCTTTATACCCAAGAATAGAAGCCCCACACGAGGTACAAACTGCTGAAATCTTTTCATGCTTTGTTTTCCCTAATATATTTTTAAACGTGATAACTGTATCCTTAATTGTTTCCGCTAAAAACTCTGTCCCTGGAATTGCAAATTGCCCTGTTGTAGCACTTCCCGTTTCTTTACATAATACTTGATTGATACATCTTATCCATTTCATCACTTCATTTTTTCTTTTAAAACCAAATATTGCTTGTCCGTTTAGAAAATATATTTCAAGGGATGGTGAATCATTTTTCTGCTTGCCTAACAATACTTGGGGTTTTCCTTCATAGATTTTTATCTGATTGAGTGGAATTGTCTGAATACTTTTTGTTCTCCCAAAGATCCCTTTTTTTACATATATAATATTAAGATTTGTAAGAATCAATTCATTCTTGTATGATACCATAAATCCACCATGGTGCACTTTATTGCTTTTTTTAATCACACATTCCTCTGATTGCAGATTTAATTTGTTCATGTATTTTCATCTCCATATCCGAAGTTAATGATGTAGTTGTTTTGCCTTTTATCTCTGCCTTTATATCTTATCACATAAATGCCTTTTTTTCTATAAAAAAGACAATTTGTTTATTTCTATAAACTGGAATCTATCTTTTGGTATATGTTACATAAGTATAAGGAATTTCACCTTCGCATTTTTCATTGACTTCTTTCACAAACTGTTCCTTATCAAAAGACGGAAAGTATGTATCTTCTTCAATTTCACAATCTATTTCCGTAATATACATTTTTTCGACTAAAGGTAAGGCTTCTTCATATAACCTTACCCCACCAGAAATATAAATATCTTTATCTCCAGCAAGTTTAATTGCTTCCATTAAAGATTTTGCAGTCACACAATTCTTATCATCAAAATTTTTAGTGTTAGATACAACAATAGTCATTCTATTTGGCAATGTTTTCCCTATTTCTTCATAAGAACGTCTTCCCATAACAACAACATTTCCTGTTGTTAACTCTCTAAAACGTTTCTGTTCCCCTTTTATTTTCCAAGGAATACACCCCTTATTACCAATTACACGATTTTTATCAAATGCCACAATTAAAGCAATCATATTTTCCTCCATAACTTATAATTTAAATTTGATAATATGTACTATTCTTCATTCATCATAATAATCTCCTCTTATAATAAGCGTTTGCCCATTATTTCATCTCTACACATCAGATTCTGCGATAAAAATAAAATTTTATCTTTATACAAACACACTAAGTTTTATGTTTATCAATAACATTTTCATGGTAACATAATGCCCTATTATTTTCAAGTAACAGTCCTTATGTTCTTTTTCCTTGAAATCCACGCCCTATTGTGTTAGGATTTCTATAGTAGCTAACAGGAAAAATCCAGTCTTTCGCCGAAATCGAATTACAAACAGGATGTATTCCGTTACTGTTGCACCATAGATGTGAACAGTAACAC
Source organism: Lachnospiraceae bacterium (assembly GCA_022791815.1). Taxonomy (GTDB): domain Bacteria; phylum Bacillota; class Clostridia; order Lachnospirales; family Lachnospiraceae; genus CAG-411. The sequence continues at coordinate 22,289 of JAAVZU010000024.1, read as the reverse complement.
TAATTTTAATAGAACAGGAGATAAATTTATGAAAGATATTTCAAACAATGAATCTACTTCCCACACAACAGAAGAATGGGAGAATTATCAACTTTTAGAAGAAACAAAAAAACTACGCACAGGTAAAAGTACACTATATGTTCCTAAAAAAAATAGATATGAAGATTTAGAATCTACTGCTGTTATATTTTCTGTATTTGGAATTATTGGAGATGTTCTTGTAGTGTTAACTGCTTTAGAAATAATAAATATTCCATTTTTTAGAGGACTATCCTCTCAGATTTCTATGGCTATTCTATTTACTATTTTTCTTTTTATTGGTATCCACTCATGGTTTAAAGCCAAAACATTAAAGCCACAGATTAGTGCAGAAGAAGATACTACAAGTCAGATTAATACATGGATGAAAGAACAGATCACAAAAGAAATTCTCTCTACTGTTGAAGATTCATCCTCACCAGAAGAAATAAACATATTAAATAAACTAAGTTATATGCATGAATTGGTTAGCAAACAATTTCCAGATGCTGACTCGGATTACCTTGATTTATTAATTGAGAATTTTTATAATGATTTATATGCATAAAAATTCCATTATCAAAATGTGCAAGACTTACCTAAACTGTTGTGGGAATTATACATTTTATGTACCAAACACAATTGTAAAGCATTATTTACCTCTTGTGCGAGTACACATAATTATACTTTCTATGATATAAAAAATCCCTCGTTATTTAGCGAGGGATTTTTTATACTCTGTCTATATTGTTTTACACAATTTTTAACAACATAATATATGTATCTTATTAGCAATTAGTTATTTTCTTAACATACTGCTTGTCTTTCCGAACCATCTGTCTGAATCTTATATAATTTTCTTCCTTCAAACTCATTGCGGTAATATACCCAATTGTCTACAACGTTAATACTTACGCTTTGGTCTTTATTTAAAATCTCTTTTTCTGTGCCTTCGACTGTCATTTTACACAACTTAATACCTTCTGTAAGATTACCATAATATACCCAACGATCCACCACATTAATAAAACTGCTGGCATCATCATTCAATTTTACTTTCTGACCGCCATCAAGATGCATCTTATAGATCTTTCCGCCATCTGTAAGATTTCTATAATAAATCCAATCTCCAACTACATTAATATGCATGCTTTCATCTTCACACAATTCTGTCACTTCAGAACCATCTATACGGCATTTGAATAATTTTTGACCTAAAGTAATATTGCAATAATAAATCCAACCATCTACAACGTTGATATACATACATTTATCGTCGCATATTCTCATCTTGCCTGATCCATCAATGTTAATTTTATAAAGTTTCTTGTCATCAGAATAATTTACAAAATAAATCACTCCATCAACCACACTTACACAATCAACACTATCATCTATCATCTTTGTACGTCCCGTTCCATCAAGCTGTATCTTATAGAGTTTGCCGCCATCTGAGTTATTACGATAATAAATCCAATTATCTACAACATTAATACAAAAACATACTTCATCACTAATTTGTGTTTTATCCGAACCATCCAATCTTTCTTTATATAGTGTTCCTTTATCCCCACTATTTGAAAAATAAATCCAATCACCTTGTTTTGCTACAACACCTTCATTTACAATATTTCCCACACTGTTTCCTGTTGTATTTGAAATAGTCACTTCTTCTTTCACAACTGGCTCTGCTACTGGTTTTTCTACTACCTTCTGTACTGGTGCTGCAGCTTTACTAAAATTTACATCACTTACCTGCTTTTCTTCGCTAGTATTAGCAACCGGACTACCATTCATATATACATTATAATCAAATTGTGCAGAAGAATTTGCCTTTATTGCTGTCTCCTGATTATAGCCAGCTTCTCTATTATTTGTTGCAAATGAGATTGTTGGTTCATTTATTGCTACACCCAGCTTGGTACCGCATTTGATACAAAACAAGCTGTCATCTGTATTCTCATACAAACAACTTCCACAGATAAAAGGATTTTCCTCAATCTTCACACCACATTTTCTACAGAAAACACTCTCATCCACATTTTTGGTTTTACAACTTTGACAAATACGCATAATCGTACTCCTACCTTTCCTAAACTAAAATAATTATAATAAGTGCGAATCCACTTACGATCACTTGAAATAAAATAATATATGTATTATTCTTTCTTTATTCTACCATTTATTTTTAGTAAAATCAATCATTTTATCACTTTTTCTACCATCTTTTTTATGAATTTATACAAGATCTCATTTTTATTTAGATACGTATTCGCAAAACATAAACAATTTCTAATCCGTCATAACCAATAAATTTGCATAACTATTCAAATAATTTACAAATCTGCAAGTTGAAATTATGCAAGCCAGTAATCTTGTTCTTCATAGTTTGACAAAATATATGTTAGTTATAAATTATCCGAGATTGTTCACGGTCTTAAGGATTATATAAGTTCTCCCATATAATAGAACCCTTTACACTCGGTTAATCTTACCATTGCCAATTCACCAACCAGATTTTTTTCTCCTCTAAAATGTACCAAAAGATTGTTAGAAAGCCGTCCTGTCAACAACTCAGCATCATGCTCATTGATCCCTTCCACTAAAACCTCCTGTACTGTTCCTTCATCCTCTTTTGTAAGTTCTGCTGAAATAGCCTGCACTTCTTTTAACAAGCGGTTAAATCTCTCTTTTACCACATTTTCTGGAATCTGGTTCTCCATCTGTGCCGCTGGTGTTCCAGTACGTTTTGAATAAATAAAAGTATATGCACTATCATAGCGGACTTTTCTAACCACGTCTAATGTTTCCTCAAAATCTTCTTCTGTTTCCCCCGGAAATCCAAGCATAATATCTGTAGTCAGTGAAATACCAGGTATACTTTCCTTTATTTTATCTACCAATTCAAGATACTGTTCTTTGGTATATTTTCGATTCATAATCTTAAGTAAACGGCTGCTGCCTGCTTGTACTGGTAAATGAAGATGATTGCAAATTTTCTTTGAATTTTTCATTACTTCAATTAACTCCATAGATAAATCTTTCGGATGAGGTGTCATAAAACGGATTCTTTTTAATCCCTCTATTTTCTCTATCTCCTGCAGAAGTTCTGCAAAACTAATGGGATTCTCTAAATTCTTTCCATAAGAATTCACATTTTGTCCTAATAACATAACTTCTACTACACCATCTGCCACTAATGCTTCAATTTCTTTTATAATATCCTTAGGATTACGGCTTCTCTCCCGTCCTCTCACATACGGTACAATACAATAACTGCAGAAGTTGTTGCATCCAAACATAATATTTACACCAGCTTTAAATGTATACTTCCGTTCACTTGGTAAATCTTCCACAATCTGATTAGTATCCTTCCAAATATCTAATACCATACGATCGGATATCATACAAGTATAAAGAAGCTCTGCAAATTTAAAAATATTATGTGTACCAAATATCAAATTAACAAAATTATAACTTTTCTGCAATTTTTCAATTACTACATCTTCCTGCATCATACAACCGCATAGTGCAATACGCATGTGTGGCTTTTTTTTCTTTACTTTTTTTAAATATCCTAAATGTCCATACACTTTAAGATTAGCATTCTCCCTTACCGTACATGTATTATAAATCACAAAATCTGCATCTTCCTCTTCAATAATTTTATATCCTATTATTTCAAGGATTCCTACGATTTTTTCTGAATCTCTTGCATTCATCTGACAACCAAATGTATTAACACTAGCTGTCAAGGTTCTTCCTAATTTCTCACTTTCCTTTTCAACCTGTTGTCTGCATTTTGCCATGTAATAATATTGTCTCTCTGGCTCTTTTGCAGGCGGCTGTCCGTTAATATCTATTTCATCAATTATTTGTTCAATTTCTCTTGTTGTCATTGTTAAAATTCTCCTCACTTTCTTCTATGCATATATACACATCTTGTTATATTTTATATTATTGCTGTGCTTTTTACAATATCTCAAATTAAACCAATAATTACTATGAAAATGTTATCATTAAACATAAAACTTGATTTATATTATATTTCCTACTTTTTATTTCTTCTACTTTTATGTGGTATATACCATAGTAAACAAAAACTGAATTTTTTGTAAAGATTGTAAAAAAATGTTTAAAATACTTTGATTCTGTTATATAATGTCTATTGTAACTATTGAACAAAAAAAGAAAGAAGGAACGCAAAATGATCAACTTTTCAAAAAATTCCGTTTTTAACTTGAAACCTATTGATGAAAATGAAATCCAGAATGATGTTTTCAGTCTATTTATTTCTAACGAAAATGTCATTGGAGCATATAAGACAATCCGTGATCAAGTAATTTTCACGAATAAGCGGATAATTACTGTTGATGTACAAGGGATTACAGGAAAACGCAAGGATTACTCCACTCTTCCATATTCAAAAATCCAGTATTTTAGCGTACAGACACCTGGCTTTGCTGAGGCAATACCCGATTGCGAAATGGAACTATATTTTACAAATGGATTTATGGCAAGATTCGAGTTTAAAGGAAACTGTAATATCATTGAACTTGGAAAAATTATATCCGAATATGTCCTATCCTAACATATTATTTATTCCTATTACCATATTTTTATCAAAATCTATCAACATTTTTTTCCTGAATGTGCATATAAAATAATAAATATATTCTTTAGGTGACTTACATGAACAATTGCAAGAATCTTTATTTATTATCAACCATAGCATGTCAATTATCTGAATGTCTAAGTGAAAAGGAACTTGAAATATTAGCCACAAACCTTACAACACTTGGTTATATGCTTGAAAATTTACTGGCACATCAATCAGTATGTAAAGATGACTAATTTTTCTTTTTTGCCTTCACCTTCTTTTGTATCTATTCTTAAATACGGTTACATCAATTACCCTTTATGACTTTTTAAATCCCTGTTTTTGTATAATGCTATTAGAAAAAGCCTTTTATTTTCCTTTTCCACACTACCTAAAAAATAAAAAAAGGCTATTGACTCTAACGTTACGTTATAGCTTATAATAAAAATCACAAGGGAGGAATGAATATGAGAACTGTACATGAAATAAGCAAACTCACAGGCGTAAGTGTGCGCACACTTCACCATTATGATGCCATTGATTTGTTGAAACCTACAAAGTTGACACCAGCAGGCTACCGCTTGTATGACGATACAGCACTTGGCCGTTTGCAAATCATTTTAATGTTTCGTGAATTACAATTCCCATTAAAAGAAATTAAAGCCATACTTGACAGCCCAACTTTTGATCCAAAAGAGGCTCTCGCTCAACAAATTAAATTGTTAGAATTACAATTAAAGCACACCAAAGAGCTTATTTCTTTTGCCCTTGAAATTCAAGAAAAAGGAGTAAATAACATGAACTTTAATGCATTTAATAAAACAGAAATGGAACAATATGCTACTGAAATAAAAGAAAAATGGGGTTCTACCACAGCATATAAAGAATATGAAAGAAAAAAGAAAGAAAAATCTGACAAAGAAATCAAAAAAAATGCCGAGCAACTTATGACACTTTTTTCTGATATTGGTACACTTAAACAATTATTACCTAATGATAAAACAGTCCAAGATAAAATAAAAACCCTACAGGAATTTATTACAGAAAACTATTATACTTGCACGAATGAAATTTTAAAAGGTTTAGGGCAGATGTATGTGTGTGATGAACGAATGAAACAAAACATTGATAAAGCAGGCGGAGAAGGTACTGCTGAATTTGTGAAACAGGCGATTATGGTTTATTGCCATATTAGGGAAAAGAATTGATACAAGAAAAGATATTATCATTGTGTTTTTGAAAGCAGTTCTTGTAACCTCTCCAATTGGAAGAGGTTACATCCTGTTGTTTTTTTGTCTATATGACAAAAGGCAATTCTTTTATTTGATGATAAACTCTCTCTTGTAAGGAAACATCTGCTGGAAAACCGCTCTCATCTGGCATTGTTTCAATTGTAAAGCTTGGAATTCTAAACTTTTCACTGGTATAGTGTACCGTATTGCCTCCTCCTGTTTTCGTATCCAGCTCTCTCTCTGGTAAAACTAGAGTATAACCAGATAATTGTTGCATTTTTTCTGCTAGTAATCTTTGTTTTTCATTATATATGCTATCCATACTCTGCCGGTAATAATAGATTTCTTCCCCTCTGGAATGAAAATCTAAATAGAGATCAAAGGGATAGCGATTACATACTCTCATAAATGCTCTTGTTTCCTCCTCACTTCCAGGAAACTGCTCTTGTTCTTTCTTTTGCCAATATAGGGATGGAAAATTGCGGTTTATATCAATTCCTATGGCATTTCCTTTCCACTCCTGCCAGCATATTCCCTCACTCTCTACTTCTTCTCGTATATTTCCATTTTGAATAGCCGAAAAACCTTCTGTAGCGATCGCATAACCATCTGGATTTAAAAGCGGCATTACACACAAAGTATATTCCTCTTTTGCTTTGCTTAAAAATTCTTCCAATAAATGCATTAACACAATTGTGTTGTTACTCTCCCTTCCATGTACCCCCCCAGTAATTAAAATACACTTTGAACCATTTCCAGCAAAAAAGGACAATATTTCCCGGTTATCTATTGTCCTTCCTTCTATCATAATTTTTAATTTTGCAGAAAATTTTCTTTCTAAACGCTTTACATCCTTCCTATAATTTTTATAAAAATATTCCTGGTTTAATTCTACAATTCCCATGTTTTCACCTTATGCCATAACAGTTCAGACACCTTCGCTGTTACCTTATGTCACATTCTTTTACTAAAAGTATATGAAAGAACTTTTGATTTATCTACAATTTAATAAAAAGTATTATTAATAAATATATAACTTCGTTTTTGCTATACAAAGACCAAATTATATATTTATCACCGAACCTAATGTGTATGAACCACCAGAATTGCAAATATCTAACAGGCAGTTATGAAAACATACAGTACAAAATATCTATTTTCATTCATGGCGAAACTACCAAAAACGTCATGTGGATCTACAGCATAAACGAATCACTTCATCTTCTGTTACGATGGCATCTAAAATCTTATCGTGCTTTTCGATTGGAATTTTTTCAAAAACCTGATATTTATAAGAAAGTGCAAATTTAATCAAATTTCCTTTGTCATACCTTTGAAGATAAGCATCATAAAACCCTCCACCATATCCACAACGATGCAAGCTTCTATCAAATGCAAGTCCTGGTAAAAGCATTAACCCTGATTCTTTGCAAATAAGTTTTCCATTTTTAGGTTCTAATATTCCCTGATAACCTTTTTCCAATTGATTTATATCTTCTATTTGAAAAAATTCCATACATCCATCTATTATTTTAGGAACAGCAACCTTCTTTCCTGCATGAATGCTTTCTTTTATATAAGGTCTGGTTATAACTTCCTGATTATAAGAAACATACATATACAAATACTCTGCATTTATAAACTCTTTTGTATTCCTAAGATTCTCCCATATTTTATTACTCTTTTCCAGAATATCTTCTTTCGTCATTGTACGTTTCTTTACCCTAATTTGATCGCGAACCTCTGTTTTTGTATACATGCTATTATTTTCCATGTTTCTTTTTTAACTCTGTTACAGTGCCATCTGGATTTAGAACAGATACATTATCCAATGTACTTTGCAAATCCGCTCGGATTGCTTGTATATATTCCTGACGCAGTTTTGCTTGTTCTATTTTTTCGTCAGGTGTTAATCCCTCCGATTTTGATTTATGATATAATTCATTGATTCTTGCTATTTTTTCGTCTGTCATTTCTATTCCTCCTCAACTTTCATTTCACCAAAATATTGTGTCCATCTTCCTCTATTTTTTATTTTCCCTTCTCCTATGCCATTCATTCCAAAAGGCAATATAACCATTTCTATCATATTCATCTTCAGGCATTTTTTTAGGAAAACAGGACATATAAAAATCCTCCACTTTATCAGCAAAACGGAATACCTCATTTTCATATTCGCTTATTGGAACAACCACTTGCGTACCATCTTCTAAAATCAGTCTTACACTATTATCTTCATGAATAACAGACCAATCTATTCCATTTGGGCAACCTATAATAGTAACATTCTCCAATTTCTCATCTGGAATCATGGAAAAGCCGCAACATGGCAGCATTTGATTATCTTCATTAATAATATGGTCCTCGGTTAAAGATTTTAATAAATACAATGCTGTTGCACTTACTGTCGCATCATACTCTAATTTCTTCTCTCCAATATATGCCGTCGCATGTCCATGTAAGCATAAATCATTTTCATTATCCAGACTTCCATCTATCCATTCAAAGTCTTCAACCTCTATTTTAAAATTCATTTTTTCTCCCTTAATTACTACATCTAACAAACGCATATATTTTTCAGTATCAATCCCCATCTGCTCTATATTGTGGTGTTTGTATGTAATCCATCAAATGAAAATCTTTTGATTTATGTGCCTGAAAAATAGTTCCAATCTTCTCTCCCTGCATAATTCGATGCACAATACCTATATTTTCTCCATTGGCTATTACCATATCACTACCTGAGTCTGTAGCAATCTTAGCAGCAGAAATTTTTGTTGCCATACCTCCGGTTCCTACATCACTGGTTACTCCTTTGCCCATATTCTCTAACTTCTCGTCAATCACATCTACACATTCCACAAAGTCTGCATTTGGATTTACGTTAGGATCATCTGTATACAATCCATCAATATCTGATAATAATATAAGTAAATCTGCCCCAATCAGTGCTGCTACAATGGCTGACAAAGTATCATTATCCCCAAAATTTCCATACTCCATTTCGTCGGTGGATACCGTATCATTTTCATTTACAATAGGGATTACACCCATCTTTAACAATTCCCGAAATGTATTCTGGGCATTTTTTCTGCTAATATTGTTTATCATCGTATACTTTGTCATAAGAACCTGAGCAGTAACTTGATTATATTCACCAAATAATTTCTGGTATACCATCATCAGTCTTGCCTGTCCAATGGCTGCACATGCTTGTTTTACTGACATTTCCTCTGTTCTTTCTTTAATACCCATTGCTTTTCTTCCTACCGCAATGGCTCCAGAAGAAACTAACACTACTTCTTTCCCCTGATTACGAAGATCCGTAAGCAAGCGTACTAATTTTTCCAATTTTACCAAGTTAAGGGCTCCTGTCTCCTCATGGGTAATCGTTGATGTACCAATCTTAATGACTATTCTTTTTTTCTCTTTGATATATGCTCTGTCCATTCTTATCCTTCTTTCTTGTAGGCACTATGATTCTAATTTATATGAAATTATTCACAAACCTTTGCTACCTTATATTTTCCTATAATAGCTTCATAAATCCGCAGTCCATCCATAGCAGCAGATGTAATTCCTCCTGCATAACCTGCTCCCTCTCCACAAGGATACAGACCTGTTATATTGCTCTCAAATTCTCCGTTGCGAAGAATACGGATTGGAGAAGATGTTCTCGTTTCTACCCCAGATAAAATACTATCTTCTCTGTCATATCCTGATATCTTTTTTCCAAAGTATGGTAAAGAAAGCTGTAAAGTCTCACAAACAAACTTGGGAAGACAATTCCATAAATTTCCAAAACAATTTGCACCTTTTTGACATGGGATAATTTCTCCATATTCTGTACTCTCTTTTTTGTTAAGAAAATCTTTCCATAGCTGAGTTGGTATCTTTCCTTTGCCAGTTTCGTATGCAAGCCTTTCCCATTTTCTCTGAAACTCCACTCCCGCAAGTACATGGTTACTTCCAAAATCTTCTGGAACTACATTTACCACTAAAGCACTATTGGCATTTTCCTCATCTCTTTTATAATTACTCATTCCATTTACCACTAATGCTTCTGGTTCTGAAGATGCATTTACAACAAATCCCCCTGGACACATACAAAAAGAAAATGCACTTCGTCCATTCTCAGCCTGATAAGTTAATTTATAATCTGCCGCGGGAAGAATATCCTGCAATTCCCCATATTGTGCCTTATCAATCATACTTTGTTTATGTTCTATACGAACACCAATCGCAAAAGGTTTCTGTTCCATAGAAATTCCTCTCTCATATAACATGGAAAAAGTTTCTCTGGCACTATGCCCAATTGCTAACACCACTATTTGCGTATCCAGCCAAGTCTTGTGATTTATCTCCACACCAGTAATATTTTTCTGCTCATCTATCTGAAGATTTGTGACCTGACTATTAAAGTGAACCTCTCCCCCAAGTCTTATAATTTCCTCACGGATAGATCGGACTATGTCACACAATAAATCTGTTCCAATATGTGGTTTTTGCATATAAAGAATCTCTTTTGGTGCACCATGCTCCACAAAAATTTCTAACACTTTATGGTTTCTTCCTGTATTATCCTTTACCATAGTGTTTAACTTTCCATCCGAAAATGTTCCTGCACCACCTTCTCCAAACTGTACATTACTAAAAGGCTTTAATAAATCCCCTTTCCAAAAATTCTCCACATCTTTTCTTCTTTTTTCCACGCACGAACCCTGCTCTATTACAACTGGACAGTATCCTGCCCTTGCAAGCATCAAGGCACAATACATTCCAGCTGGACCAAATCCCACAATAACAGGAGGGTTATGCAAGATTTCTCCTCCAGTAATCTGTGGATTATATATTATTTTTTTGGCTGTTGTAATCTGATTTTGTTTTCCTTTCTCTAAGATCCTTTTTTCTCTCTTCTTATCAAGAGAAACTTCCACACAGTAATTATAACAAATCTCTTGTTTTTTTCTTGCATCTATGGAACGTTTCACAATATCATACTGAAAAATATCCTCTGCTTTGCAATGAAGTAATTTACACAACCTCTCTTCTACCAGAGATAACTCATAATTATTATAACAGTTTTCCCATCCTGCTTCTTTCACTTCATTTACATGATGTGCATAAAATTCACTGATGTTTATTTTTAATTGGGTTATCCTTAACAATTTATTTTCTCCTTTATTTGCATGTTAAAATCTTTCCCTATTATCTCTTTAAAAGATTATAAGTGGTTCAGCCATACCGTCAAATACTATATTTAGATAGCAGATTTAAAGAACAAAGTGTACAATCCCATATTAAATACGTATTTCTGCATAAAGAGTTACATAAAAGTTTCAATCTCTATGATAAAATATCCTTAGCTGCGGTATATGCAGAACTCCAACACCATTGGAGATTATATCCTCCACAAATGCCATCCACGTCTACAATCTCTCCTGCAAAATACAATCCAGGCACTAATTTGGATTCCATAGTTCTTTTCTCTATTTGTTCTGTATCTATGCCGCCTGCTGTTACCTGTGCATTTTCGTATCCATTCGTATCTAATATAGTGATACACATTCCTTTTATATTGTCAACTAAACGATTCTGTTGTCTTTTTGATATTTCTTTAGAAGGGCTATGAAGATCTATCTTACTTTCTGCTAGTAATACACTACAAAGTTTTTTATTTAATAAACCTATCATTGCCTGGCTGGCTGTTTTCCCCTCTGTCTCCCTAAAACGGTGCCAAATAAGCTTATACACTTCTTCTTTTTCCATATTAGGCAAAAAGTCTATTTTCACAAAAACCTTCTTCCTATCCTTTATGGCTCTTGAACCAAACCGGCTAATTTGAAATACAGGTATTCCGGAAATTCCATAATTGGTTAATTGCAATTCTCCTCTATCTTTTGCCACATAATGGTTTAAGTCATCTATAAACAAAGAAACCTCTGCCTCAGTACGAACTCCTGCTAATTCTTTAAAATAGTTTTCCTTACATTTGAATCCGATTAGTGCTGGAACTGGCTTAATCACCTTATGTCCCAACTTCTTCGCAAGTTTATATCCACTTCCGTCAGAACCAAGTTTTGCAGAAACTTGTCCGCCTGCTGCAAGAATTATATTTTCTCCTTGATATGTACCTTGATTTCCTTTTACAGTAAATCCTTTTTTTTCTGGTATAATTTCGGTAACTTCTTCTTTGCAGACTATCTGCACATGATAGTAACTTAATGCCATCTCCATAACTTCTAATACAGAAGCCGCCTGTTCAGAGTTTGGGTATATGTAACCATTTTTATTTTTCGGGAAAATACCTAATTCTTTAAAAAAAGTAATGGTATCCTCTGCTCCAAAAATGTTCAATGCATAAGAGACAAATTCTGGATGTTCCCCTCTGTAACATCCTTTGGGCATAAGTAAATTTGTATAATTACATTTCCCATTTCCAGTGGCTAAAAGCTTTTTTCCAATGCGGTCTTTATGTTCTAAAATAAGAACCTTCTTTCCTGCCTTTGCACATATTATAGCAGCAAAAAGTCCTGACGCACCACCACCAATTATAATTACATCTTTCTTCTTAGACATACACTTCACCTTCTATTTACACACGTAAATTCAAGAACGCACTCAGCGTTCTTGTGGCGGTACACAGGTCAGCTTCGCTGAAAAAATACAATTCTGTGTGCCTGCCATCCGCCAGAGGCGTATCAGATGGGGATGGAATCCCACTACTGATACGTATAAATTACTCACCACCTATAGAGGTGGGAGTCATCCCCATATGATATAATCTGCTTTTCGTGGCTTTGCTTTTGGTATATCACCTTTTATATAACCAAGAATACAGTGTCCTACACCTTTGTACTTTGCATCCAGACCCCATTTCTCCATAAGTGCCTTACCCTCTGGCATCTCAAAAACTTCTTTTGCTCTATGTATCCAGCAAGAACCTAAACCAACAGCATAAGCACCTAACATAAGATTTCCCATCACTAGAGAACCATCCTCCAGATATGTGTGGCTTTCACTGTCTGCAAATACAATTAATACGGTTGGTGCCCCATAAAACGGATCTATATCTGTTCCCATAACTTGTGCATTTAATCTGGAGAGTAAATCTCTGGTTTCCCTATCCTGCACCACTACAATTTTTGCAGATTGCAGCCCTCTTCCATTTGCAGCATAAATCCCAGCCTCTAATACTTTGTCTAGTTCTTCCTTCTTAATCTGCTCTGGTAAATAAGATTTAATGCTTCTTCTGTCTTTCATACTTTGTAAAGTTTCTAATTTCATTTGTAATCCTCCTTTTATCTATCTTTTACTAGGTGAATGCGAAACCCAAGCTGTTCTTTGAGTTTCGCAACTACCAAATTAACTGGAATAATCCTCCAATATACTGTAAAGTTCTGCATTATCCTTTACCTTAATTCCATTGCTTAACTTCTTTTGTTCCTCCATGCTAAGCCCTCTGGCATCAATTCCTGTATATTCAAACACTGTCTTCCAATCAGTGTAATATACTACCACAATATTATTTTCCACAACAATATAATACATATAACTTGCTTTATTAGGATTGTAGGATTTCTCAAATATTATTTTATCTGTGGAAAAATAAGTAAGAGTATAGGATTCTAATCCCTTTTCCTCCTCTTCTTTAGGTAAATGTTCCATGTAATCCTCTAAATAAAGCAAAATATCTGATCTTTTCAATGCAACCATTTCTGAAGTTACATAACCCTCTTCTTCTGTCATTGTACCAGTTTCCGTATTATAAATTTGATAAATACAGGTAGCTCCTGGTTTTACAATTGCTTCTTCCTGATTGCCTGCTGGAAAAACCTGCTGCTCTGCTTCCCTCTCCATATAACTCTTTTCATAATGTTCCCATGCTTTGATATAACTAAAATAATAGGACAAAGAAAATACAATACACAAAGAACTGATTGCACAAATTAATCTGTATACACTCCGTTCCATAAAACATCCATCCTTTCATTTTCAGACAAAAGAATATCCTTTCTGATATTCCTTATTTTCAATTATCCATACGTCTTAGTCATGCTTAGAACTATGAATAATCTCAGTCTATTATGTTTAGGATGTCCTTTTTTTCCAGAAATATACATTCTATTCCTTTTTTTAATCATTATCATTCAGCTATGCCATTCATATCTTGCTAGAATATACATCAAATTAAGTGTAATTTATGTCCAATAGTATACAAAGTTCTTCCCATTGGCATATCTTTTAATTCCTCTTTATTTACTGCCTTTATATACAAAAGTACTGCAAAATAAACAATGACAGCTATTCCTACTGCAAGCAGCGTGGAAATTAAATTGCTCATATATGCTCCTATATACTTTCCTATAAAATATTTAATCAAAAAGTAAAACATATGATAACCCAGGAAACATACCACTCCCATAATGATTGATGCTACACAGGGCAACAAAAACGTTTTCTTTACTTCTTGGTGATAAGACAGATGTTTTCCTACTGCAAGCCAGTTTAGAATACAAACTACAAGAGGAAAGGTGACATTTCCTATGATTAAAGCATATACTCCAAGATTGGTAAATTTCAATAGTAAAGAAACTAATACTAAGTGAATCCCTAGAGAAATTGCAGAGTGTATCATTGGAAGACGCATTTTGTCAATCCCTTGTAAAACTCCTGATGTGACTGTAGAAAGGGCAAAAAATACCAATGCTATGGAACCAAACAAAAGCAGATTTGCTGCTGTGTCATGATAGGTAACAAGCTGTGGGTACAACATAGTAAGAATTGGTCCTGCAAGTATTGCCAATCCTACAGCAGAAGGAAATGCAATAATCATATTAAATTTCACAACGGATTTTACCTTATATTTTACTGCCCTCATATCATTTTCTGTAAAAGAAGACACGATACTCGGAATCATAGAAGTTCCCATAGCTGTTGATATTCCAAGTGGCACACTAAGTAAAATATTGTACTGGGTACTATAGACACCTATTAAAGAATTTCTTATAGTATCTGTCCATCCTTTTCCCGCCATAATATTATGAAACAAAAAAGTATCTAACGTTCCACTAAATTGATATACTGTCTGGCTAATAATAACTGGAAGAACTGTAGCTAACAAAATTTTATAGATAATTATTGTACTGTCTTCCCGATGTTTATCATGATGAATACGTTTTATAATTACAGGGCGATACAAAAAATAAACACCCACTAACAGTAACAATGCTACCGCAGAACCAGAAAAAGTTCCCCATGTACTACCTGTCGCACCATAAACAGCTCGTTCAGCTTCGCTGTGCATCTTAATAAATTGATATGCTACTACATAACTTACAATTGCATTTATAATTTGCTCTGCAATTTGAGAGAATGCAGTTGGTACCATCGTATTTTGCCCTTGAAAAAAACCTCGGAAAACACCAAGAATTGCCACACAAAATATGGTTGGTGCTAATATCCGAAGAGGCATTGCTGCATCTTCCGTTTTCATAAGCCCAGCAAAAAAATCCGCTCCAAAGTAAATGCCGCCACCTACAATTCCACCTGTAATTGCTGCACAAATCAATGCATTTTTGAAAATTTTATATGCATTCTTATATTCTCTATTTACATTCTTTGCAGCTACCATTTTAGATACAGCAAGAGGAAGTCCATAGGATGATACAATTAGTGCAAGACTATAGATTCCATAGGCCATACTGTAAATTCCATTTCCTTCATCACCAATAAGGTTGCCAAGTGGAATACGATACACCAATCCAATTATCCTGACAATAATAGATGCTGCTGCCAAGATGGTTCCTTGTTTTAAAATATCATTTGTTTTTTTCTTTTGGTTTCCCATAGTAATCTTTGTTCCTTCCAAAATTCTAGTTACTATTCACACCTACCTATGGTGTTCATAGTAACAGAACCCAGTCCATTTATAGTTCGCCTTTGGCAAGGGACTGAATTCTTTGCTGCCACTACTGATTTTTACGAACTTTGCAGCAAGTGCAAAGTTCTACCTGTGAACAGTAACAAAACCTGTTCTATCCACTTTCTGCTCCTAACGGTATAAAGAGAGCTGCTCCATTATCTCTCTTTGTTTTGCCTCCATAATTTCCCTCTCATCTTCCTTAATATGGTCATAACCACATAAATGAAGCATGCTGTGTGCTACTAAAAATCCTAGTTCCCTTTCTTGGGAATGTCCATATTCCATCGCCTGTTCTGTAATTTTGTCCACAGAAATCATAATATCACCAAGCATCAACTCACCTGTTTCTGGATGAAAAACAGACATATCCTCTTCCACCTTTGAAAAATCTCCTGGTGTTTCGTATTCTATCATAGGAAAAGATAAAACATCTGTAGGATGGTCAATTTGCCGATACTCTCTATTTATTTTATGAATCTCTTCATTATCTGTTAATACAATATTAATTTCTGCCTCATAGGGACAGCCTTCATAATCTAAAACTGCCATAATTACTTTTTTTATGAGAAATTCATAATCAAATTCCAGCTTTTTTTCAGCTTCATAATCAAAATGAAATGTCATCCTCTTCTTCCTTTCTGCTAATCATCAGACTGTAATCCACATAATAATGCTTAAGAACTTTAAAATCTCTTATTGTTAATCCGCTCTGATCCAATTCTCCTTTTTCAAACCGTATGCGGAAAACTTTCTCTATCATGTCTTTTACACTTTTATTTTCCTGCAAACTATACTGTTCTATATGATCTAATAAGAAAATTACGCTATCTGCCAGCATAAGAACTGCTGCTTCTTTTGTTGTAGGTATTTTGTTCTTTACATTATGTTCCATAATCAATTTTATCAGTTCCCTTGGAAATCCATATTGTTTTCCAATTAAAATACCTTCTTTTATATAATCCTTAGAATGCAATTTCCCAATTTCATGATATAAACCGCCAATATAAACTAGCTGTTTGTCTATTCCAATTTGTTCTGCTGCTCCTTCTGCCAAAACAGCAACCTGTTTACAATGCTGATATACTTTAGGTTTTGTATCTTTTAATTGCTTCAATAATGGATAATTGGAATTTCCCAATTTTTCTAAGGAACTTTTTCCCTCTACCCTTTTATTAGAAGTTTCCTCCAATTCTTCTATCCTTACCAGCATGTCCTCTTCCCAATCTTTATCAGAGAAAAAGGACTTAATTCCTGTTTTCATAAAACGAAAACTTCCACTTACAAAGAACCCCCGATTCATCCAAGATATCCATACTGAAAGTAGTATAACAAGAAAAATCGATATTTCGTGATACAAACATTCTATCGAAATTATCTTCTCTAAGTCAAAATTTTTCTCTAATATAATAGCTATGCAATTCCCTACAAGCCCAATAATTATAACATATCCCATAGTAGATATCTGTCGCAGGAAAGGTGCCAGCAGGCAAAGGCTTGCCCCAAATATAAAATATATAGAAAAAAATTCTAGACCAAATCCCTGAAAAGTACAGGAAAGAAAAAAAATAAAAAATTGTAAGGCTATTCCAATATAAGGATTTAGTGAAATGGCTAAAATCAATCCTCCAAGCATCCAAAAATTAGAAATATTCCAATATACTGAACCAAAAACCATCCCATAGGATATCAACATTACAAATCCAAACAAAAAAGCATACCTTTGATAACATTGCTGCTTTTCTTTTGTACCCTTTTCCTTAAATTGTACCACATTCTTTTTGCAAATATATCCTATAACTGTAGTAAATAGTACAGTTGCAATTACACTTCCAATAAGCATCTTTCCTATTTTCAAGTAAGTAAAATGCTGTTCCAGCCCTCCAAAGATACAGATTACCATAACCATAGCCACAAATATTATACCATATATCTGGAAATCTCTGGGAGATTTATTTCTTTTCCCTTTGCCCTCTGCCATCTTGTGTCTTTTTCACTTTCCTTTCTTTCTTCCCTTGTCTTCCATTTCCCCGATTTTTCTTTTCTTCAAAATCATCATAAGCTTTTACAATCTTTTGTACAAGAGGATGTCTTACCACATCCTGACTTGTTAAATAAGAAAATCCAATATCTTCGATTCTCCCAAGCACCTGAATTGCCTCTTCCAAACCTGATTTGGTATCCTTCGCCAAGTCTTTCTGTGTCAAGTCTCCTGTAATGATAACTTTTGAACCGAAACCAATTCTTGTTAAAAACATCTTCATCTGTGCCGGAGTCGTATTTTGCGCTTCATCTAAAATAATAAAAGAATTATCAAGAGTTCGTCCTCTCATATAAGCCAGCGGAGCAACTTCTATAAGCCCTTTTTCTGTATTCTTTATATAACTTTCTGGTCCCATAATTTGGTACAATGCATCATAAAGAGGGCGAAGGTAAGGATCTACTTTACTTTGCAAATCCCCTGGTAAAAATCCCAACTTTTCACCTGCCTCAATGGCAGGTCTGGTTAAAATAATCTTATTCACTTCATCATTTTTAAAAGCATGTATTGCCATCGCCATTGCCAGATATGTTTTACCTGTTCCTGCTGGTCCAATACCAAAGACTATCATTTTCTTACGGATTTGTTCAATATAATTTTTCTGCCCCATAGTCTTTGGTTTAATTGGCTTTCCTTGTATAGTGTGACATATCACATTTTTGTCTATGCTGACAATCTCCTCTGCTTTTTCTTCCAAAGAAAGCGACAGGGCATACGTAACATTCTGCTCAGTTATTATATTATTTCTTTTGGAAAGCTCAATTAAACTATGAATCACTGACTTTGCCTGCTCTACTTTATGAGAGTCGCCAATTATCTTAAATTCTCCATTTCTTGCCACTATTGTAACATTCAATGTTCTTTCTATCAATTTTATATGTGCATCCAACTGCCCGCTTATATTTTGTTCATGTTCAGCTGGAATTTCAATTATTATTTCTATTAAGCCCATCCTGTTCTTCTGACCTCCATTCACTTTCGTCTACAAGTTTATATTCTGTCACTGGTTCTGTAACGAAAAGATTTCCATTCGCAACATAAGCCTTCTGATTCGCTTGAAATCTAACATTATGTTTTAACACAGACACTCCGTTCTGTCGTATCTTCTCCAAATAATTAGAAAACCGTTTATTTAAAATTTCTTTTCCTTCTTCTCTTGTGTATTCTGCTGCCTTCTCTTCATATTCCCGATAACACCTGATACCATAGGAAAAAGGCAAGGTAAAAGATTTACTTAAGGAAATTTGTTGTATGTTAGCAATTATATCATACTTTCTTGTAGTATTTAAAGTCTTAAATGGATTTGCAAAAAATATTTTTTTATTTCCTACTGAAATTTCTAGTATTTTCTTCTGGTAATCTGTATAAATTTTCTTTTGATAGGTTTTATCACAGCTATCCTTATAAGCATACTTCGTTTCTAATAAAATATCCCCATCTGCACAAACCTTTTCGCTTTTTATTACTGTTTGGGAATCATCTATGTACTCTAGTATTCCTGCAATTAAAATATCACCTTTTTTCACAGTATCTCCTACATGTACCATAGGAGTTCCACTTCGGGTAATCATTTTCTTTACAACTCCATTATGACTGGCAATAAGATGATAACCACCTTCTTTTTTCATGACTGGTACTGGCATATTTGTTTCTACCATAGAAATAGTCAGCTTTGTTCCTTTTAATTCCGCAGATACCCATCCAATATCGGGATATGCAAGTCGGATTTTTTCCTCTATTTTTTGACAATCCACTTTTTTTGTCGTCATTCCCACATGTACCTGCATATCAGACAGAAACTTTAGTAACCTCTCTTCTGTATACAAGGATTGTCCCACAAAGGAAATATCCCATACCCGGATACTTAGAAAATAAATTAATAATAAACCAGATACAAAACCAGATATCATTCCTTTTCGCTTTCCTACACGCCTTAACCAGAATGGGAAACCACATCTTCTTTGGATTCTTGGCATTACGTGGGTTTTTACTGCAATTTTTTTTGTATTCCAATAGTCTTCTAAAGAAATTTTACACAAATAATGCCCTTTTTCTATATGTACATCCCAAAGTAATATTCCTTTGTTCCTACACAGGTTTACAAAACGTTCAGAAGTATAGCCACAAAGTTCTACCTCTACATATCCCTGATACCAACATAAAATTTCTTTTAACATTCCTGAAACACTCCTTTTTTGGAATTGTTACAGTCCATTATAAAACTGCAACATTAGTTTCTTTTTCAATCATACTTAACCAGCTTTATCCAACCAGAAATATGCAGTTCTACATCTGTACAATAATCAATTTGCATTCTTTCACCCTCAATAAGTATTTTCCCCTCTGGAATCTGTAGTTTTATCCTTTGCTGGGTATATTCTATAATACCTTTATAATTCTCTACCCGGATACTTTTTACTCCAATTATTTCTACTGTAGAACTGCCTAATAATACGTCATCTGGCAAATGATATCTCCCAGACAAATTCTCCAAGTAAGAGTTTCTTTTTGCCGATTGTGGATTCTTTGTTTCTTTTGGAAAGGAATCATTATGTTTTTTCTTTTTACTGCCAAGTCTCCCTTTCAAATTCACCACTTCCTCTATGACAGACCATATTACTCTTTCATCTAGTATATGAAAGTCTGTGCTTCTATTATTCCCAAATATCAAAAAAGAGGAAAGTGCCATATTACTAATAGCAATTCTCCTCTTTTTTTATACAAGTTTCATTTTCAAACAAACATTCGCCAATTATATAAGAAAAATATTCCTAGTATTCCAAGTGCAAGATAAATAATTGGCCCTCCCTTTGTAATAGAAATTGCTTTTTCTCCTGCCTGCTTAATTACCTTATGGAATAAATACCATATCACATATCCCAACATTGCTCCCAATGTATTCATAAGCAAATCATCCACATCTGTATGTCTAAGATTAAATAACTGGCATATCTCAATTGCAAGTGAGAAAAACAGACCCACTATAGCAGTTTTTAAAAAGCTTCTATATTCTGCCCAAATAAGCGGCAAAAGAAATCCTAGTGGCATAAACATTATAATATTTAATATATAAGTTGTGACTCCTTCTGATTGAAATGGAATAAAATTAATCCCTCCTGAAATCCCATCATAAGAAAGCATATCCCATATCGTTCCTATTCCTGCGACATCCTGTACTGCAGTATAACAATAGAGTATAAAAATATACACCCAAATGATATGATGTACTCTATTGCTTTTTACTCGAACATTTTTCATGTTGAACAATTGATATATTATACAAGCTAATATAAAACATTATTAACCTCCTATTTGATTTATTTCTGTAATCATTTTATGTTATCAAATAATCCATATTAACTGGCATTATTATTCTCTTTCTATACATAGTCCCCAAATGCTACATCTTGTAGTTGTCACTTAACATTGCTAGAAATAAAATCCACTATCTGTTTCCAACCACCGCACTCTGAACTATCTCTCCAAAATGGCTCTGTTAAATCTTCTAATATATTAACATTTTTGCGGATCTCTTTCACGATTCCTCTTCTTTCTTCCAGTGATATACTTTGCAATTTTTCATCATGCACCTTTAGATTAGCACTTTGCAAAAAATTAACTATATTGTAATAAGCTTTATCATCTGATTTAAAAACTGTATATTCTGGAAATAGCTTTATTATATTTTCAAATGCTGTTTTTAACTCAGTTAAATTAAGTTTATCTAAAGTTATCGGTATATAAGGAACAAAATCTGCCTGTTCGGCTATTATCTCCCACCAACCTTCTCCTTTCCACATCCCTATCATATTTATACCAACATGGAGGTAAAAAAGATCAGAACTAATTTTTTCTTTTATTTCCTCTAAATTTCCTATTTCCCATAATTTGTCAGAAATCTTTGCCAGCTTTGTTTCATCTACATTAGATACATTATCTATGAAATCTCTTATGGTAAGTTTCTCCATTATGCTTCTCCTCTAAATATAACTTTATTATCTCTTTAAAAAATCACTAAATTCCTTTAATTCTTTTTTCTTATCTTCTGAAAGACTATTGAATTGGGTATTATGAATCGCACCCTCCAAAGTATATAAATGTACCAGACAGACTGACGGATATTTATTACAGTTCACACCTACGGTGCAAACTGAAACAGAATTACCTTCTCAAATAGATTAATAAATGTTTTTTTATATACTCCTACATTTATACGATATATATTCTCCCTATCTAAATTTGAGCTTTTATCATTTTCCCCATCTTTTTCCTTGATAGTTAAAATATAAATTCCCCGTTTTAAAGTGTTATTGGGATTATAGAAAATTCCCTTTTTGTAGCCGACCATAATTTTTGTCACAACTTCTCAAAATTTTTGACAAAAATAGCATGAATAAACATATAGTAATATGTATATTTATTCATGCTATAGATACAATTTTTGGTCTACTTTTTAACTTATTTTTGAATCTGATT
>JAAVZU010000023.1 GCA_022791815.1 Lachnospiraceae bacterium | reverse complement strand
GTGTCTCAGTCCCAATGTGGCCGTCCACTCTCTCAAGCCGGCTACTGATCGTCGCCTTGGTAGGCCGTTACCCTGCCAACCAGCTAATCAGACGCGGGTCCATCTTACACCGATAAATCTTTTCCGTCTGTACCATGCGGTACTGGCGGGTTATGCGGTATTAGCAGCCATTTCTAACTGTTATCCCCCTGTGTAAGGCAGGTTACCCACGCGTTACTCACCCGTCCGCCACTCAGTCACTGTATCTTCCACCCGGAGGCTTCTGTTACAATGCTTCGTTCGACTTGCATGTGTTAAGCACGCCGCCAGCGTTCATCCTGAGCCAGGATCAAACTCTCATATTTAAGTTCTTCCTGCTAGAAACTTGCTAGCTTTTTTATCCTTTACTGTTAAAGGTTTGTTTGGTTCGCGAACATCTTTCATGTTCTCTTGAATTTCTTTTTGAATTTTCAAGGTTGTTTCACTGTTTAATTATCAAAGTACAATCTGCTGGATGTGTTGATTTCACTGCTGTTCCAGCCTCTCTCACTTGCGCCCTTGCCCAAGCGACTTATTTAGTATAGCATGTCATTTTTTGAATGTCAACACCTTTTTTTATATTTTTTTATTTTTTCTTAAAACAACTTTTGATCAGTATTTCTTATACTTTTTTCAATACTATATTTTCATTGTATTAAGCTACATTTGTTAATACCCAATGCACTAACAAATTATTATTATACAAAAAAGTCAAAATATCGCTATCATTGATATATTGATAGCACAGAACTCCTAATGTAGTTGTGCTAAATAGTAACAAACAGAAAAAACCTATCCAAACTATAAGTAATCCACTAACTGCCCCTGCAATCCCTCCTGCTAATGCATTTATATCTCCAATAATAGGCAGTTTATCTACAAGCCTAAATATAATAGTAATAACACGGAATATAACTTTAAATACTATAAAGAGTATAATATAGGTTATAGTTCTAATAATAATCTTAGCTAGATAATCTGAAATCGCCTTAGCAAAATGTATTGCTGTTACTTTCCCTTTGCTGCCTACTATATCTGCTGTATTTTCTAACATCGCATTTTTTATTTTATCAGGAAGTGTGAGTTTTTCAATCATTTCTTTTTTTTGTGCAGCACTCATATCAGTTTTTCCTTTTTTATTAGTTCCTTTTATACTGCTTACCATATTATCTGTAATATCCACACAGTTTTTCTCAATTCCTAATCCTTCATTTACCCAATCTGAAACATTATTTAGCACAATTTTACTGTTACACAAATTCTCACTAATCATAGGTGCCAATACAAATGCTGCAATAATACTAAAAATTATTGAAAACAAAGAAACTATCATCTTGATAATTCCTTTTTTATATCCTCTTATCGCAAATCCTACAATTATTACTAACGTTATTATTAAAAGCCAATTCATGGTTAATCTTGCACCTCTTTTCCTGTTAATCGAATCTGCTTTAGACTGTCTCCATCTATAAGCAAATATTTATCTGTTCCCGTAATAGCAAAGAAGTAAGAGGCACTGCTTGCTAATTGACAGTTAAACTTTTCTTTTCCATTTAGGCGAATGATATGTGCTTCTCTATTTGAATACAATATTACTTCTTTATCACCCATTTCAACAGAATCATACATATATGTAATCTCCTTTTGCAATATCTCTTTTCCTTTTGTATCATAAACATGTAATTTATATGGCACCTCCACGTTATCTGTTTCCTCTGTAAGAACTGCTATATATTTACTATTTCTGCTAACACTTTTAATAGAATTTTTTATTTCAATAACTGCTACATCTCGTGGTGTCTCCTGCATATAATATAATTGAAACCCATCTTTGGTATATGCACATATTGTATTGTTGGTTAGAAAATCAATATCTACTACTACTTGCTGTTCTAATGGTCTGGAACCTACAATTCGATCCACACTATTTTTTCCAACACTATCAAAATTATAAAAATTCAAGCTACTTTCTAGGACACCTTTTTGGACATTAATATAACTGGTTACTAGTTTCTGCCCATCTTTTGACAAAGCTATTGCTACTGGAAATCCATCATTATCTGTACTTGTTGATATGCTGACTTTTAGTTGTTCTGCCACATTATATGGATCATATATATTAATGTTCGCTTCTCCATTCTTTTTTAGAACTACGGCAAATACACCTTGTCTTGCCACAGATATCTGTTCAATTGGCGAATCCATTTTCATATATGTCCCTGTGTCAGAACCATTATAAATATACACATCTCTGCCTCCAATATCTGCTACTGCAGCAAAACTATCACAAGTTACTGCCAACGGATTTTTCATCTCATAGCTGCCACTCCATAAAATTTCTCCATTTGCTCGAAAACCAGTGGCTCCATCCTTACTATATTTTAAAAAATTTTCACCATAGGAAATATATCTTACACTATTACTATCTGATCTTTCTGTGCTTTTTATTACCTTATATCCCTTATAAGTACGGTTTATTTGATAAAAAATATTAATAACAACCAAACAAACACACATAAGTACAGTTCCAATAATAAGTATTCTTTTCATCTGTTTTATCTTTTTCTTATGTTCTTTGTATCTTTTTATTTCGTTTCTTTCTGTTAAACTTGTCATAATTTACACCCTGCTTATTTCTAATGCTACGTTTTCTCAGTTTTGCGTCTGTATATATTATATCATATCTTATATATATCTCTCAAGCATAGTTAAGAGTTCTTTTATTCCCATAGTTTAATTTTTTGTCCTGCTACAATTTTGTCCTTGTCTTCTATATTATTTAGTTTTAGTATATCATCCATTTTTTCCAAGCTCTGAAATTGTTTCATGCAGATACTAACCATGGTATCTCCAGGTTGAATAATATAGTACTGCCCTTCTTTTTCTATTTGTACTACTTCTTGTGTCTCTGGTTTATTTTCCTTTTTATCTTCTTCAATTTCCTCTGGCTTGTCCACTTCTTCATTTGAAATTGTAATTTTTGATTGCTGTTGTTCTACAACTAATTCATCTTCTTTATTGCTGCTTTCTTCCTTATTACTTTCGGACAAAGTCTCTTCTGTATGTCCTAATTCTTTTATCATTTCTCTATTTTGCCATAAAAAACCTAAAAGAACTGCTGCTCCCAATATAGATGCAACCTTTAATCTTTTTTTCGTTTTTATTCTCTTTCTTTTTGCTTCTTCCATTCCCTCCATTCTTTTTTTCATTTCTTTAATTGCATAATCGTCAACCTCTTCACTTGGCATAATTCCCTTTTTCTTTAACATATAATTTTGCATTTCTTGATTTTTTTCATAGTATATATAATATCCTTCTTTTTTCTTTAGATGTTTTTTTTCAAAAACAAAAAAGCATTCTTCCCTTTCCAGAGTATCATATAGCATAAGCGTCTTATCTTGTCCCGAAAAATTGTCAATATGTATTTTTTCTAATATTTCTGTTGCTTCCAGCGGAATTCCTGCTTTGGTCAGCATCCATCCCACAATACTTCCGTTCTTGAAATTTTCTTCTATTGCATGATATATCCCTTCCCATATTTCTTTAGGAAAACATTTTCCTTCTTCTAAATCTATTCCTTCTACTTCTATGGCACCTTGTATAAATATACATTGGCTTCCTTCCCATTCTCTGTATTCTCCCAAGAAAACTGCTGTTTTATATGTATTTGTGCTTTCTTTTCCCAAATATCTTATAAAAGACATTACATAATCTTCTATGTATATTTTTCTATTTTCTTCAGGTTGTCCAATTTGCCGTATATTCTTTGGCATACAAAATAATACTTCTTTCTTATCCTCACGTAACTCTTCTTTTTTTGCACCATCTGCCATATTTTTTCCCTTTCTTTCTTATTTATTTCCTTCTCCTTTCTATTCATTTCTATTATAGATAATTCCAAAACTCTTATTATCTTAAATTATTTTTTATAGATTTACAAATCATAAATTTCAAATTGTAAATCAAGTCTTACTATTGATATTCATTTCTAATAATTAAAGAAACAAGAAGGATTTATCTTTATCCTATCACACTATAAACGCATATTTTGTCAAATGACAGAAAAGTCCATGAATTTTTGATAATTATTGTGCATCAAAAAATCATAGACTTTTCTATAATACAATTGAAAAATTAGCCTACTGCCAGATCATCCTCCTCTGGTGCAGGAGGCTCCGTAACCACTGGCTCTGGTTCCACTGGTTCTTCGGTTTCTATCGGTTCTGGCTCTACTGGCTCAGCAGGTGTCCAATCATCAGTTTCCTTTGGTACAACAGGTTCTTTTGTTGCCTTTGGTTCTTCGGTTTCTTCTGGATCTTCTGTCTCTTTTGGTTCTTCCGTTTCTTCAGGCTTCTCAGTTTCATCTGTTGTCTCATCATTTTTTGTCGTCTTTCCGTAATAATCATCCTGTAGTTCTGCATATTCTAAATTTTGATGCAATTCATTCATAAACATTTTCCAGATTCTTCCAGGATAAGTATTACCATACAAATCAGACACAGTCTGTGGTGAATCATATCCAACCCATACTGCGGTTGTAAAATATGAAGTAAATCCACAAAACCATCCATCTTTTTTATCATTGGTGGTGCCTGTTTTTCCAGCACAAGGCATATTATATAATTTTAAACTTGCACCAGTTCCTCCACTTTCCAACACGCTTTCCATACAACTTGTCATCATATGAGCAGCTTCTTTGGAATATATTTGTTTTCTTTCGTTTTTACCTTTATAAATAATATTGTCTCTTGAATCAGTTATTTTACTAATGCAGGTAGGTGTTCTATAATATCCTTCGTTTTCAATACATGCAAATCCAGATGCCATTTCAAGAGGACTAACTCCTTTTGTAAATCCTCCCAGAGAAGATGCTGGATAATAATCTTGTGCTACAATATTTGAAAATCCCATGTCCAGTAAATAAGAAAGACCTACTTTAGGTGTAATCTCTTGAAACAACTTCCATGCAATAACGTTTTTGGATCTTAGCACAGCTGTACGAATAGGAATTTTTCCTGAATATACACCATCCGAGTTTCTAGGACCACCTTCAAATTGGGTATCATCCACGATGGAGCTTGGTGTATATCCATTTTCAAATGCAGGCGTATATACAACTAATGGTTTAATAGAACTTCCTGGCTGGCGAAAACTTTGAAATGCCCGGTTTAATGTATAGCCTTCTGATTTTTGTTTTCTTCCTCCAACAATTGCTACTACTTTTCCTGTTTTATTATTGATACATACGGCAGCTCCCTGCATTTTATATATGCCATCTTTAGTCTTTTCTGTAAATCCACTTAATGTTTCATTTACTGCGTTTTGCAGTTTCTTCTGTTTGCTCATATTAATGGAAGTATAAATACGATATCCACCTGAATACATAGATTGCTCACATTGCTGATAAAGTGCATCATAATTTTCCTGATACTCTTGCTTATCCTTATCATCGGAAAATTTATATTGGAATCGAAATCCTTGACTTTCCATTAAAGCACGCACTGCACAATATCTGACAAACGTTTCGACATAATCCTGTTTCTTTTTCTTTTTCATATTTAAAGTTATATCTTCTAACACAGATGCTTCATATTCTTCTATCATGATTATGCCATCATCTAACATATTTTTTAATATTAAATCTCTTCTCTCCAATGTGTTTTCTATATTATTTACTGGATCAAACTTTGTTGGTCCATTAGGAATTGCACACAAAAATGCTATTTGTGAAAGAGACAACTTGTCCACAGGTTTATTGAAATATCCGTAACTTGCTGCCTGGATACCATAAAATCCATTAGAAAAATAGATGTTATTAATATAAAATTCTAATATTTGATTTTTTGTGTATTTTTTCTCTAACTCTCTAGCATAAAACATCTCACGGATTTTTCGACTTATGGTTACTTCCTTGCTAATAAATACATTACGCACCAGCTGCTGAGTAATAGTACTTCCTCCTTGGGTAACTTGTCCATGTTTTACATACGACAGGCCTGCCCTAATAATAGCGAAATAATCCACTCCTCCATGTTCAAAATATTTTTTATCTTCTACAGAAACAAATGCTTTTTTTACATAGTCAGGTATTTCTTCACTACTAAGGTAGTAAACATCTTTTTCTCCTTTTAATTCAGATATTGTTTTTCCCTTGCTGTCATAGACCACACTAGTTTCAGATTGCCGAAAAGTCTCTGGTGTAGAAGATGTCACTTCAATATGCGCCTCCTGCTGCATCGCCAAAATAGTCTTTCCGTATGTAAAATAAAATATAAGTCCTCCTACAAATACTACAGATAGTAAAATAAGTAAACTTACTTTTAATGTTAATATAAATCTTCTTAATGCCCTACTTTTAATTTTAGGATTCTTCTTCTTTTTGCTATTTTTCTTTCCCATATTCAATCAAACCTTTCTGCACTACCAAAAACAAGGTTCCAGTTAATCTTCAATTATTGACTTACTAAACATAACTTAGACTTTAGCTATAAGACTTAGTCAAGTTTAAGAAAACAAATAATCTCGATTAATAACTCTTTAAAGGTAATACTATACGAAAACAAGTTCCACGAGTATACTGGCTTTTTACCTCTATAGTTCCTGCGTGCTTTAATACAATAAGCTTCGCAATGGATAACCCTAACCCATGCCCACTAATATTATTTCTTTGGACATGGTCTGAACGATAGAAACGTTGAAAGATATTATCCATATCTTTTTCATCCATTCCTATACCTGTATCAGCAATGGTTATAATGCAATTCTCACCTTCCTGTTCACATCCCATATAAATAGTATCTCCAGACTGTGTATATTTTATTGCATTTTCATATAAAACCCGAATTGCCTCTTTGATGGTCTGTGCATCTCCATATAAAACTACAGGATCCATGTCAAGTGCCTCAATATTTCTTTCTTTTGCTGTAACCTTAGATTCCCGAAATATTTGATTCAGTAAATCCCCAACATCAAATTTTTTCTTATGAAGTTTCAATGTTTTCTTGTCATGTCTGGATAAAAAAAGTAATTTTTCTACCAACTCCTGCATAGATTGTGCTTCATTTTTAATGGCATCCACTGATTCTGTTAATACCTCTGTATCCTCTGCCCCCCAACGGTCAAGCATATTCACATAACCTTGTATTACGGAAATTGGTGTCCGAAGTTCATGAGAAGCATCAGAAACAAATTGCTTTTGTGTTTCATAAGAAAGCTCCAACCTATCTAACATTCCATTTATGGTTCCTGCAATATCCCGAAGTTCATTCTGTGTTCCTTCCAGATTTAATCGCTCATTTTCTAAATTGTTAATGGTTATACGCTTTGTACTTCTTATAATATCCTGCATCCTTTCTACAATTCTATGCATATTTTTCTTGGACATTCTTACAATAACTAACATTCCTACCAGATAAAGCAATATTGTTCTATAATAAAGACTTGTAAGTTCAAAGTCCCAGTCATGCTCATTATAACGAAATACTATATGCAGTTCATCTAAATTACTATGGAATAAAACATAGCCCACTGGTATAAATACCATAGCCCCAAATATAGCCATCCATATCATATATCGAATGGATATTTGCAACTCTAAAGATAAATGTACCTTACTTTTCCATGCCTCCCACTGTCTATCTAAGGGAAGTATTGTTTTTCTAAGGAATGCACGTATTTTTTCAACTATTGCTTCACTCATCTTTTATTATATATCCCACCCCTCTTACTGTATTTATAATTTTAACATTATATTTTGTATCCACTTTTTGACGAATATAACGAATATATACATCCACTACATTAGTATCTCCAAGATAATCGTATTCCCACACATTATTTAGTAACTCTTCTCTGGATACAGCTTCATTTTTATGCATTAACAAGTATTGTATCAATTGGAATTCTTTCTTTGTTAATGCAATAGGATCTTCCCCATAGTATACTTCATATTTCTTACAGTCCAGCCGGAGCTTACCAGCTATAAGTATCATTTTTTCTTCTGTTTTCTTTTTGTCTTTACGACGATTCAATGCTACACGTATCCTCGCAAAAAGTTCTTCTATTGCAAAAGGTTTTGTCATATAATCATCAGCTCCATTATCTAATCCTGTAACCTTATCCATAACATCATCTTTTGCTGTCAACATAATAATTGGTATATCTGAACCAGCTTCTCTAATTCGTTTACAAACTTCTATTCCCGAGAAAACAGGCAGCATCACATCCAATATAACTAAGTCTATATCCTCCGACATCGCCATATCAAGACCATTTTGTCCATCTCCTGCAATTGCCACTTCATATCCCTCGTGCTTTAATTCTAATTCAACAAATCTTGCAATTTTTCTTTCATCCTCAACAATTAGTATTTTTGCCAATCCGAGTCTTCCTTTCTTTCCATAAGGAAAAAGAGTTGCTGCATGCAACAACTCTTTTATACTAGCCCAAAATTTCTTTGACTGCTTTAATCACATTATCTGTCGTAATTCCAAATTTCTCAAATAATGTGCTTGCTGGTGCAGAAGCACCGAAACTTTCCATTGTTACATACGAACCATCTAATCCTACATATTTGCCCCAACCAAAGCCTGATAAAGCTTCTATTGCCACTCTCTTGCGGCAAGTCTTTGTTAATACACTATCTTTGTATTCCTTAGACTGTTGTTCAAATACATCCATAGAAGGCATACTTACAACACGTACTGCTATATTTTCTTTCTCAAGCTGCATTTTTGCATCTACTGCTAATTGAACTTCTGAACCACTTGCCATCAAAATCACATCTGGAATCTCTTTCTTACTATCAGAAAGAATATATCCACCCTTTAAGGCATCTTTGCCTGTTCCCTCAAGCTGTGGTAAATTTTGTCTTGTAAGTACAAGTGCAGTTGGTGTATGTCTTGATGTAACTGCATAGTACCACGCTGCCGCAGTCTCTGCGGTATCTGCTGGCCTGTATACGGTAAAATTTGGCAAAGAACGAAGCATCGCTAATTGTTCAATAGGTTCATGAGTAGGTCCGTCTTCTCCAACTCCAATACTATCATGCGTTAATACATAAGTAAGCGGTGTTCCCATAAGTGCGGAAAGCCTTGCCATTGGTTTTACATAATCAGAAAAAACAAAAAATGTAGATACATAAGGTCTTAACCCTCCATGTAAAGCCAAACCATTACCTATTGCTGCCATTGCCAATTCTCTTACCCCAAAGTGTAAATTTCGTCCACCATAATTTGCGGAAGAAAAATCTCCTTCCCCATTCATGTAAGTTTTTGTAGAAGGTGCTAAGTCTGCAGATCCTCCAATAAACCCTGGAACATGTTCCTTAATTTTATTGATAAGCTGTCCAGAAATATTTCTTGTAGCATCTGCTTTCTCTCCTGCTTTCCAAAAATCTTCATCTTCCAGGAGTTCTTCTCCTACAATGCTGTTGTGCATCTTATCCCATAATTCTTTCATCTCTGGATACTTTATACAATATCCCTCAAACATTTCATTCCATTTTTCTTCATGACTTTGATTTTCTTTTACAATCTGTGCTACATGATCATATACTTCTTGAGGAATATGAAATTCCTTCTTTGGATCTAACCCGAGATTTTCTTTTAAAGCATAAACATTCTCTACACCTAAAGGCTCTCCATGTGCACTTGCTGTTCCTTCTTTTGCCGGACATCCATGTCCGATTTTTGTACGAACGGTAATCATAGAAGGTCTTGTGATATCTGCTTTTGCCTCTTCAATTGCTTTCCCAATCTCCTCCAAATTATTTCCATCCTCCACTACTAAAGTCTGGAAACCAAATGCTTCAAATCTCTTTTGTACATTTTCAGTAAACGCAATATCTGTATCTCCTTCTATGGAAATCTTGTTTGAATCATATAATACAATTAACTTTCCAAGTTTCAATGTTCCTGCTAATGAAAACGCTTCATAAGAGATACCTTCCATCATACAGCCATCTCCACCTAATACATAGGTATAATGATCTACAATTGGGTATCCTTCTTTGTTAAAGCGTGTTGCCAAATGAGCCTCTGCCATTGCCATTCCTACCGCCATTGCCATTCCTGCACCTAATGGTCCTGTTGTGGCTTCTACACCAACTGTATGTCCATATTCTGGATGCCCAGGTGTCTTTGAATCCCACTGTCTAAAACTTTTCATATCCTCTATGGATAATTCTCCATATCCAAACAAATGAAGTAATGAATATAACAAGGAGGAACCATGTCCACCAGACAAAATAAAACGATCTCTGTTCGCCCAGTCTGGATTCGCCGGGTTATGCTTCATGTGCTTTGCCCATAACTCATAAGCCATTGGTGCTGCTCCTAATGGCAATCCAGGATGCCCCGAATTTGCTTTTTGTACTGTATCTGCTGCCAACCCACGTATGGCATTCACTGACATCATATCCATATCATTCATCTTAACGTTCCTCCTAGGTTTTTAACTTCGCTATCACATAATTCATACACATTATATACTATTTCAATGAAAAAATCCATGAAAAGATTATATATATTTGATTTTACTTATATCAGTTCAGCCCATAGGCTAAACCATTACTTTTACATAACTTTAATGTAACGATAGAAGAGCTTTTTTGTTTTTGTGCTGCTCTTATAACTGTTTATTTGTAAAATATGGTATATCTCTCTACTTTTCTCCACATCATCCAGAAGTGGCGGTTTATTACTAAAAGCACAACGATTACTAATTTCCAGTAATTGTTCCCATTGTCTTTCCGAAATTCCCTCTACCATTTCTTCTTTTTTCTTTTGTATCCAGTCTCTTAAAGATTCCTCTTTACTTTTATGTTTCTTAATACAAAGAATTCTATCTATCTCTTTGTAAATAAAAATTATACATTCATTAAAATCCTTCTGTCCCACCTTTTGTTTCCGATATCGGCAAAGAATGAATCTTCTTAACCAAATACCAAATATTACCAAAAATATAAAAGCAATGCTCTGTAATATTGTTTTTATTTTTTTTATTATAGGTAAAGTAATCTTAGCAGGGCTTGTTTCACTTGGCGAAGATGTTGTTTGAGAAGTCTTAGGTGTTTCTGTAGCATTTGGCTCTGTTATCTTCTCTTCTTTAATTATATCTTTTAACTCGAAACCTTCACTATATCCTGGTGTCATTTCTACTGGAACCCAACCATAATCATGAATATAAATCTCCACCCAAGCATGGGCATTCTCATCTGTCAATTCCACAGACAAGTAGTCCTTTTCATATTTACCTAATTTTAAATTCATACTGCCTGCCATATAACCTTCTACATATCTTGCAGGTATTCCAAGGCTTCTCAACATCAATGCGGCTGTTGTAGCATAGTGGGTACAAAAGCCTTTTTTATTCTGATACAGAAAATGAGTAACAAAATCTTCTCCTTTTGGAACGGCTCCTGGTGTTAATGTGTAACTGGTATTTTCTGACAGATACTGTTTGACTAATAATAAAGCAGAAATCATTTTTTTCCATTCTATTGTCTCACTATTATTCTCAATAATACTTAACCCTTCAAGCCATTCTTCCTGCAAGTCATTGTCAAATCCCCATTCATTTTTTGCTTCAGTCAAGGTACTAAGCAATTGGTCCTTTAATTCTTCTGGTACTTGCAGATATGTCTGTTCCACATAACTTTCATATTGCTGTTGGTAGTTTCGGAAAATTTTAAAATTTTTCAGAAGTTCTAACATCGTTTTGGCATCTGCATCTACATAATTTCCCAACTGCCACATCCAAGATTCATCAACCTCTTGTTCTATTTCCATATATTCATACTCATCTAGAATTTTGAAAAATTCTCCTACTGTCACCTCTTCCATATTTTCTGTAGAATATTCTTCTAATCTCTCTCCCAACCTTTCTTCTACATCCTCTATCATAGTCTCCATATTTGCAAGAAAGGATTCCGACATCCAATTATTTAACTCATATATTTCCTTATCACTAATAAAATCGGCAACGTCCTTACCATCTTCTACCACATCCCATTCATAATAACTCTGGTTTCTCTGTCCTTCTACTGAAAGTTTCCCGTTCTTTTCTAACACATTCCCAGAAACATAATACGGAGTAAACAATGTTCCATAACTCTCTGCAATATTATCTATTTCAACTCTTCCTAAAAAATCCGGGAATAACGCTCTTATCAGTTCCGATTTTTCCTTTCCCTGATACGCCGAAAACTTATCTTTTTCTTCTTTATCGTTTTGATATGTTTCCCCTGTATAATTATGGTATTTTAACATTGCCAGATAGTAGTATAAAAGTGCTGCATCATAATCTTCTACCTTTATATCGCTTATGGCTTCCAATCGCTGTTTTTCTTCTTCATCTTCCTTAGTCAGTCCTACCCATGTATTATTTTGATAATAACTGCCTATGTAACCTCTCAGATATATTGGATCAAGTTCTTTTTTCTCCAGACGTAACTTTAATTTAACATCCTTTGTGTATTCAATCCCCTCCACATCTCCAAGAGTACCAAAATTAATACCGCCACTTACTCTTCCCTGACAGAAAGTACCACGAATTAGATTGTCTAAACCTCTTCTGATATTTTCCTGTAATGCAACTTTAAAACTTTTATCTTTCGTAAGTTCCTTATATGCCTCCTCTCCAAGAACCAATGTAAATATTCCAAAGCATATTCCTACAGAAATAATTTGAAACAGCCGAACTTTTCCTTGTATTTTCTTTTGAATGGACAGTTTCTTCTCTGTTCCTTTTCTCTTATACAGATTACTGCCTCCATAAACAAACAAACCTGCAAAATAGCTTAATCTGTATCCTATAGCTGGTACAAGTCCAACTATTTCTGGTATAAAAGAAATCCAAATTGTTGCAAGTAATAATACTATTACAGGAAGATCATTACGAATTATATATGTAATAAATCCAATTGTAAATACAGAAATATATATATAAAATATAGTAGCTGCCTGAATATCATCTACACCATTCACTTGATATTCTGCTAAATCTATCCCAAAATAACTTTCTATCTCACGAAACACTGTATTGATTACAATTGCTAACCCATTTGAAATCTCATTTCTATAATAATATCCAGCTGCACCATAGGCAACAATTTCTGCAAAAAGCAGGATTCCTCCCCATTTTCTTTGATAAAAACTGATATAAAATAAAATAGACAGAATTATAACAGCCAATAGGTAAATATTCTGATCTATCTGTATCTCACATCCATTAGTAAAACATAAAACAGAAGCACCAGAGACTACCATAACCAAAACCAGTTCTACCAGATAAGATAACCATACGAAATCTTTCTTCTTAGGATAGGAAATAGTCATATTTTTTTTACATGTTATACCTTTTTCTTTATCATGTATCTTTTCTATCATTTCCCTAAGCCATATCCTCCTTGTTTAATCTGCCCACACCAGCACAAATAACCTGTTTGGCAAGTTCTCCTAAATCTTCCACACTTTGTATCTTGGTATTTTCATAAATTTCCATTTGAGGATGATACCAAATTACTTTATGCATTCGTCCTGCTTGTAACAAAGTCCAGCAGATGTTTACTAGTTCCTCCAATTTCTCATCATACCATTCATAATTACATTCTTCTTCTTCACAAACAAGTCCAAAATTTACAATATCCATATCATCTTCTTCCATCGCAAACTCTTTTATTAGTAGCTGTCCTTTTTTGGAAGATAATTTCCAATGAATTGATTTTGGATGGTCCCCAGGATGGTATTCCCTGATATTTATAATTTCACTGGAATCTTCTCCTTTTTTCATGATGGATTTCTTAATATTTTCAAAATTCTCCCAAGGATTCTCTAATAAATCCTCCATAATTTCAAATTCAGGGATTACGATGATTTCTTCTTTTTCCTCTATAGGTATCTTTACAGAAAATAATCGAAAATAATCATAAATCCTTAAATATTCACATGTAATTTCTATTAATCCGCAATGGTTACAATGAAACTCCAATTGAATCCTCTCTTCACTTTTTGCATCCACCCTGCAAACTATGTCAATATTTTGAAATTGTCCATCTAATTGGTTCTTATATTTAACCTTCATGGTACTATAAGAAACAGGAAAGATGCTATGATTCTTTGTAATTACTGTTAGAAAAAAATCCTCTCCCATTTTCACCATTTGCTCTATTACCATTGTTTCTACTTTTATTCTCTTCTTAAAGAAAAACAAACACAGCAAAGAAAATAGTGGTATTGTTATAATACACCACATAATTGCCAAAGAAACATACTTATCATACAATACGGCATAATATGTACCTGCACAAATACATAATATATAGATTATTCTATTTTTCCACATATCATACTCCTTTTTATACCAAAGCAGGTTTTGGTACTTTGTCCAATATGTCAGATAATATTATTTCTGGCTGCACATGGCTCATACGTGCTTTTTGATTTAATACGATTCTGTGTGCTGCTACATCTGTGAACACTTCTGATACATCTTCTGGTATCACATAGTCTCTTCCCTTTATAAAGGCATGTGCCTTTGCCATAGAAAGCAATGCCAGACTGCCTCTTGGACTTATTCCTAATTCTATATAAGGATGATTTCTTGTAGTAGTTACCAACTTGGTAAGATACGCATAAATAGAATCCTGTACAAAAATTTGATCTGCCATGTTCTGCAGGGAAGTTAATTCTCCAGCAGTAAGAACTTGACGAATGCTATCCATTGGATTGGTATTCTGTCTCTCCTTTAACATGCGCATTTCTTGTTCTGGTGTAGGATACCCCATGCTAATTTTTATCATAAAACGATCCAATTGTGATTCTGGCAACATCTGTGTACCTATAGAATTCACCGGATTCTGAGTTGCAATTACCACAAATGGCTTTGGTACTTCCCATGTCTTTCCATCTACACTTACATTTCCTTCTTCCATTACCTCCAATAAGGCTGCCTGCGTTTTGGAAGATGTACGGTTAATTTCATCTGCCAAAAAAATATTACAAAGCACTGCTCCTGGTTTATATTCTAACTGGTTGTCCTTATTTAAAACTGAAAAACCTACTACATCACTTGGCAGCACATCAGGTGTAAACTGCACTCTTCGGTAATCCAACAACATTGCCTTTGAAAATGAAAGTGCTAATGTTGTCTTTCCTACTCCTGGAATATCTTCTATTAATATATGCCCTTTCGCCAATATGGCAGTCATCACCTTACGAATAACTTCCTCTTTTCCAGAAATCACTTTTTTTATTTCTCCCAAAACATATTGTAATTTTTCTTGATATTGATTCATGATTTACTCCTTTATGCAGCTATTCAAACTAACTGTATTATTTTAATACTATCTATAACCATGCATGGTCTATTGTATTGCTTAAATCATTATGTAAATAAAAACTTTTAATACTTAATAGTTCAGCTAATACAAATTATATATCTACTTATGTCATTTAACAGTATAACACAATTATATAAGAAAAAAAGTGAAGATTTTCTTACAAAATGTTAGCATTTCGCAATATACCACAGAAACATCGACAATACTTCACTATTTTACATTGTATATAACTATATTTTCCATTATTTAACATTTATTTTATGTTCTTCACGTTTATGAAACTTACCCTTCTATAAACTTCACAAAAACAAATTCTTCAAAAAAAATTAAAGTTTTTGTGTACAAATTAGTTTTTTTGTGTTATAATACCATCATAAGGGCAAAGGGGTTGATAAGGAATGGCTCAATACAGACTAAATTCTACAAATAAAGATAAACAATTACGTCATGAGCTTTATACTTTATTGCAAGAGGGTCTAAATAAAAACGGGGATAGTAATTACAGTCATGTAAATCAAGGGAATCAGGAATTGTCACTTTGTGGCAATGACATTAACTTGAACGAGCGGGTAGGACTGTATTACTAATGAATAGTGTGCTTTACATAATTACAAAAGAGACATGTTATCAATTGGGGAATTGTTGACATGTCTCTTTTCCTGTGAAGCTCCATATAATTACTATTATTTTACTTCGGTTAGTATTCCTTCATCCATTTCATACACCTTGCTGCATAGAACATCTATATCCAAAGGATTATGACTGGCAATTAGTAAAAGGTTATCAAAGATCCTCCTACAAAGGCTGATACTACCTTTCCAATCCCATAACTTCCTATATTTCCCCGCAAAGTAATGTAACGTACACATTGTCCTTTTTGCTCTATACAAAAGGATATCCCGCCTCCTGCTACGCAAAGGATAAATCCAAGAAGGCAAAATCCTTCTGTATGACCTCTTAAATATAATTCATGTATATTGGGATTGATATAATAATACTTCATCAACTCCAAAGCATTTAACTGCATTCCAACTATTAACCCCAATATACACAGATAAAACCTTCTGCTGCAAAAAAGTTTTTCTATTTCTACTTTTATCATTGTTCTCATCCATATATCTCCCCTGTTCTCGCATTGAAAGTAATAACCTCCCGTGCGGTGCCTGTTTTTGCACCCACTCCTTCACCATAAACCAGATACCATACAGGTACTCCAGTAAATTCCGTCCCAGAGATAGATTGAATTCCCCGTTTGCCATACTCTACACGCATATTTGTACCAACAGCACCAAGATTTTCGTCCACATCATTTGATACAATAGGCATGTAGTTGTATGGTACCCCCTTATATCCCTGCATATAACGAATCAAATAGACACCATCTTCTTTTCCTAAAGTTATCTTATATTTCTCTGCATTATTTTTATCTTCAAGAGCCATAAATTCCTGATAATTTATATCTGCTACTTTTTGTAGCAGTTCTGGTGAGAAGTAGTAAATAGCAGGCTCTAATATATTTTCTATCTTCTGCCTCTCCAAAAACTTCTCTATTTCAGAACAAACACATTCATAACTTCCAGATGCCAGTTCCTTATTCTTTTCTGCCCCATCATAGAGACCAAAGGAATTCATTATAAAGGTATTCTTCACACTCATTATTCCTCTTTCTGAAAATATGGCCATAAAACGTGCATTTCTCGCCTGTACAAAGGTCTCTTCTCCTTTTAAATCTGCATTATCCACTTTCAATGTTGTCCCGTCTTCCAATGTCTCATCACTTGTCCACTGACTCCGCTTCAAAACCTTAGGGTTTCCCAGCAGTTCCAGTAAGTCATCTAAACATTCTGTCTCCTGAAACAAATACCTTTTTAGAATCAGTTCCTCTGCCGCTCTGTAGGGGCACAAGCAGACAAAGATAAGATAGTAACAAAAAACAGACTATATAACAGAGATATCCTTCGCATTTTTTTGATTATGCCCATATACATTCACCTCCTAACACCAATAGGATATGTACTGCACTTTATCTTCCAATGGCAATACATATCCTACAGCTTATCAACCATTTTCATTACTATGGTTGAAACTTTCCACCAGCAGAAATCTGTTTTCCTTTGTTCTCATCTGACGGATTCCACACTTGAAATGCTAAAAAGTCTCCTTTTTTCACACCGTAACCTGAATAAGATGCATTCTTTTGTCCAATCCCCTTTATTTTAACAGATGCCGATTTTGTAGCATGACTTTTATTAACAAAATTGGCACCAATATATGTACTTGTTGGATCTGGCTCTGTTCTAGATACATATCCCGAATTTCTAGTAGATTCTTTCTCAAAAATACTTGTACACATATTTTGAGAGGTCTCCAATGTCCATTTTCCATAACCATAATAATAGTTTTCTGCTGCATATGCAGTTGTCCCCAATAACATCATTCCTGCAACCATAGCTCCAATTGTCTTTAATAATTTTCTTTTTGCCATAGTCAAATACCACCTTAGTAGTTAGTAATTGTTTATAAATACATTCCTCAAGCCAGGTTTCTTTTTAATTTATTTTATATTTTCATTACCTTTCTTTCAATCAATTATTATATATATTTTTATATATTTTATTTAAATATAATAAAATTTATTTTAAAATATCATTCAAGTCCCAACAAATATGATACACTAACTATAAATACTGCTCAAGCAACCCTTTGTAAGTTATAACGCAAAAACAGAAGGCTTTTACACCTTCTGTTTTTGTTTATTCTGAACTATTTTATATCCAAACAGCTCATCTTTCTTCAATTATATTATAATCTCTTCATTAACTCGGCTCTTCTCTCTTCAAATCCAGGCTTACCAAGCAAAGCAAACATATTCTTCTTATAGCTTTCTACACCTGGCTGATCAAATGGATTCACGCCTAAAATATAACCACTGACACCACAAGCAAATTCAAAGAAGTAGAACAATTGTCCCAAATAAAATTCATTCTGCTCTGGCACATGAACTATAAGGTTTGGTACTTGTCCATCTGTATGAGCAAGCATAGTTCCTTTCATAGCACTCTTATTAATGAAATCTACACTCTTTCCAGCCAGGTAGTTCAAACCATCTAAGTCAACTTCTTCCTCTTCCATAATAATTTCACATCTTGAAGTCTCTATATCCACAATTGTTTCAAACATAGTTCTTTGTCCATCTTGGATAAACTGTCCCATAGAATGTAAATCTGTAGTCAAATCTACAGATGCAGGATAAATACCTTTCTGGTCCTTTCCTTCACTCTCTCCATATAACTGTTTCCACCATTCAGATACATAATGCATAGAAGGCTCATAGTTTGCTAAAATTTCGATCCCTTTTCCTTTGCGAAGTAACATATTACGAATAGCTGCATATAAAACTGATCCATTCTCCATGAAAGGCTTATTCAGGCATTCTTCTCTCATACTTGCCGCACCTTCCATTAATTTTGTAATATCTGCACCACTTACTGCAATTGGAAGTAAACCAACTGCTGTCAATACAGAGAAACGTCCACCAACATCATCTGGTACTACAAAAGTTTCGTAACCTTCTTCTGTTGCTAAATTCTTTAATGCTCCTCTTGCTTTATCCGTTGTTGCATAAATTCTCTTATTTGCTTCTTCTTTGCCATATTTCTCAATCAACTTCTTCTTAAATACACGGAAAGCAATGGCTGGCTCCGTTGTAGTTCCTGATTTACTAATCATATTGATAGAAAAATCTCTGTCACCAATTACATCTAACAAATGAGAAATATATGTGGTACTAATACTATTACCTACAAAATAAATCTCTGGTGTCTTACGGACTTCCTTAGATACATTATTGTAAAAACTGTGTCTTAAAAATTCAATTGCAGCTCTTGCCCCTAAGTAAGAACCACCAATACCAATAACTAATAGCACTTCTGAATCTTTTTGAATCTTTTGTGCTGCTTTTTGAATTCGTGCAAATTCTTCCTTGTCATAATCTACTGGAAGGTCAATCCAACCTAAAAAGTCATTACCTGCACCTGTCTTGCTTAGCAATGTCTTCTTTGCAGTCTCCGCAATATTTTCCATCCTGTTTAATTCTGTATCATTAAAAAAACTCTTTGCTACTGAATAATCAAACGTAACTTTAGCCATCTTCTAATCCTTCTTTCCTAATATTCTATGGGTATATCTGTTCAACAACGGAACAAGTACCTACATGTTCAAATTACACACATATAATATTCTATCAAAAGCCATTAGGCTTGTCAATTCTTTCTAATACAGGATATAGAAGTCTTTATTTCCAAAATTTACTCTACATTTCCAAGATATTCCTTTAAAATATCTTGTAAAATTCTCTCTTCTTCTGGCTGGGCTTCCATATTTATTTGAGATTCCTGTTTTACTTCCTCTACTTTTTTCTTTCCTGTTTTAGCTTGTTCCTTTGCCTTCTCTTGATTTTCTTTTATTACTTTTTCCTTCAGACTTTGTTGTTCTTTATCTGTATTTTGTTTTTCCTCAAGCCTTCGTTTTTCATTTTCAAGACGTTCCTGTTTTAATTCCTCTACTAACTCTGCTTTCATACGTTCTAATTCTGTACGCTTATCACTTTTCTTTGACTTCTTCTGTTTTTCCTTTTTTGCCTTTTGCTCTAATTTTTCCATCTCCTTTCTAAACTGAGCACTCCATTCTGGATTTTCTTGTTCTTTTTCTAAACGTACTTGATAAATATTCTCTAAATAATCACACAAATTTAAATGTATAACTTCCTTTTTTGTGGATATGTTTCCCATTTTCCAAAAAGTTATTAACAATGTTAAAGAAATACTCCCTTGTATGATATAGCGAAATATCACATCTTGTCCACATCCTCCCAATAATGCCAAAGTTATTGCCAATACAGCGGCTCCTCCTGCAATACTACATAGTTGTCCACATAATCCTTCCCATGTGCATAACTTTACCCCCATTAATTTCTGCTTGTACACATATTTATCCACAAATTTATCCACATTATTCACATTCATGCCCATGCGATGGCATAACTCATATTTCTTTTTTATATTCTCTGTCAATTCATGCTTTTCTATACCAACTTTCCATGTTCTCCTAAGAAAACTACCATATTTTATTCCTAGTATCACCTCCATGATTATCCCTATTCCTCCTAGTGTAAGAAGAATATATCCTGTAACTTCACTTGTCATTATTGTCTGCAACATAACTTTTCTCCTTTCTATTAAAAAATAATTTAGGTATTTGTGAAACTCTTATTAACTTAAATTATTTTGTACAGATTTACATATCAAAGCCAGTGCTTCTTGAGACGGTCGGTTCTTAGATGCTGTCTTTTAACACCTAGCAAAAACGCTTCGCATGCTTACAGTAAAGCAGCTAATCAACCTTCGCCTTCCAGCTTGGTTTCTTAGACTTTACTAATATATGTACCACTACGATTGAGGGCAGTGAGAACGTGTCTTGTGTTGATATGTGAACCTTGCACAAAAATGGGGTGAGTAAACTGAGTTTTGCAATCACCTAACAAAATA
Source organism: Lachnospiraceae bacterium (assembly GCA_022791815.1). GTDB lineage: Bacteria > Bacillota > Clostridia > Lachnospirales > Lachnospiraceae > CAG-411. The sequence goes on along the minus strand of JAAVZU010000023.1, from coordinate 24,722 downwards.
ATTATGGTAAATGTTCCTAACTTTTAGTTAAGACTTTATCCATCTTGTTGCTTAAGGCAAAATCCTCCTTCCTACATACAAAAAGAAACCCAATTCTTGTGTGTTTTATTTTCTCTACTGTTTCTTACACAAAAATTGCGTTTCTTCTATAAAATTTGTAACCGTTTAGATACCCATACTGTTACATAAATTCCTATAAATTCTGTATACTACTTTACATCCTTCGTTCATGTTTAAGACCGAAAAGCATTCCAGTAAACACCTGTGCTACTTTCAGTAACACTACTATATCATATTTTTTTCCCTTTGAAAAGACAAAAGAACCTAAAATTTATCGACAAAACCTGCCAAAACTCGGGTTTTACAACTGTTTCATTATACCGTCTACCAAATGAAAGGTATGCTCAATAGCTTTTGCTTCAAACTCACTATAATCCATTGTAGCACTGTTATCTGCTTTATCTGATATTGCACGGATAATTAAAAAAGGAATCTCATTAAGGTAACAGACTTGTGCAATGGCTGCACCTTCCATCTCTGTACAATATCCCTGAAATTGTGATACTAAAAACTTCTTTTTCTCATTGTCAGAAACAAATTGATCTCCACTTACCACTCGTCCAACATAGTCTGAAATATCTGGATTTACTTCTCTATTTACTTTTTGTGCCAAATCAATCAAAGTTTTATCTGCTTTAAAAACAGACTGTTCCATTCTTGGAATCACTCCTGGTTCATAACCAAATCCTGTAGCATCCATATCATGCTGAATACAATCTTCAGATAACACTATGTCTCCAATATTAATTTCATTTTTCAGCGAACCCGCAATTCCTGTATTAATCACTCCATCTACTTGAAAATCATCTACTAAAATCTGTGTACAAATCCCAGCATTTACCTTCCCAATTCCACTTCGTACAACAACTACATTTTTGCCACTAAGTACACCTGCAAAAAATTCCATGCCCGCTTTTTTTTCGATTTTTTCTACTTGCATGTTTTCTTTCAAACGGTCTACTTCTTCGTCCATCGCTCCAATAATACCAATTCTATTCATTCCTTAAACCTACCCTTTCCGTTGTTTAATAACAAAAATCTCATTATCCTTCTAATCCAACTATTTGAGATAGGATTTGTAACTGTTCAGAACCATGAGCAGTTACGTTAATATCTCACTTAAAGTATCAAATAAATTTTTGACATCTATTGGTTTCGCTATATGACCATTCATCCCACTCTTTATAGCCTCCTGTTTATCTTCTTCAAAAGCATTTGCGGACATAGCCAAAATTGGTATAGATGCAAGTTCCTTATCCTCTAGTTTACGAATTGCTCGTGTTGCTTCATAGCCATTCATTACTGGCATCTGTATATCCATCAGTACAAGCTGGTAATATCCTGGATCGGAATCTTTTATCATATCTACTGCAATTTGTCCATTCTCTGCAACCTCTGTACAGTATCCAGCTTCGCTTAAAATTGCTACTGCAATCTCCTGATTCATTTCTATATCCTCTACTAACAGAATACGTCCTGTAGAAAAATTCTTTTGCTCTAAACTAGCAGGCTTTTCTTTTGCTTCACTACGGTCAATCTTTTCTCCATTATTCAAACGGAATGTAAAGGAAACTATAATTTCTGTACCAACACCTTGCTCGCTTTTCACTTGGATAGTTCCGTTCATCATATCTATAATGTTTTTTGTAATTGCCATTCCTAAACCAGTACCTTGAATCCTGCTAATTGTAGAATTTCTTTCTCTCTCAAATGGTTCAAAGATATGTGATATAAATTCCTTACTCATACCAATACCAGTATCCTTGATATAAAATTCATAATTTCCATAACCATCAAGTACTTCTGATTTTTCTGTCACAATAAGGCTAATCGTGCCTCCATTTTCTGTATATTTTACAGCATTGCTAAGCAGATTTAAAAATACCTGATTTAACCGCAACTTATCACAATAAATCTCATCATTCTCAAGATTCACTATATCCATTTGAAACCTAAGCTGCTTTTCACTCATATCTGCTTGTAAAATATTTTCCAAACCATATAAAATATCTGACAAGCTGTATGGCTTCTCTGCTAAATGTATTTTCCCACTTTCTATACGGCTCATATCCAAGACATCATTAATCAGATTTAACAAATGCTTTCCTGATGTTTGAATCTTTCCTAGATACCCTTCTACCTCTTCCTTACGATCTATATGGTCAATTGCCAAATTTGTAAAACCAACAATTGCATTCATTGGGGTTCGGATATCATGGGACATATTAGAAAGAAATACACTCTTTGCTCTATTGGCCTTATTCGCCTGTAAAAGTGCTTCCTCTAAAAGTCTTTTCTTTTCCATTTCCTTACGGATTTCCTCATCTACACTATGAAATCCAAGAACAACACCATGACTGTCCTCCCATTTTCCAGCACGGACAGCCTTCATTTGAAAATATCGTATTTCATTGCCACAAAGGGTGCGGTAATTAATATGGAATATATTTTTTTCTGCCAGTTCCTCTTTGAGCTTTTCTTTAGAACAGGCCTGCCGTACCAATTCCCTATCGTCAACCAAAACACATGTTTGTATATATCTCTCCATACTTTCTTTCAGTGACAACTTCTCAACAAAAATAGCATCCAATACATAATCTTCACATTCTGTTTTCCGAAGAGGTCTTCCTATACCTGTATCAAGATCAAAAAAGCAAACGAGATTGTAATCAACACTCAGTGCATGAATCAACTCCATTTGGCATCTTTCTTTTTCTACTTGTATCTTTTTCTCTTGTAATTTTTTCGTAGTACAATCCAAAAGAAAACGCTGATAATATAATTCTCCATGCTCCTTTATAATCTTAATGTTGCCCATAACATGTAAGATTTTTCCATCAGCATGCTGTACACGATACTCCACACTGACACTATCTCCTTCTTTTTTCAATTCCCCGATAGATTTCAGAAGTTCTTCTCTATCTTCATCCAAAACAGAAGTCGCAATCATATCAAATCCCTTTTCCATTAGTTCATTCTGGGACTCATATCCTAAAATCTTTAATGCAGCTTTATTAATACTGATAATGTGTGAACCATCTATTCTATGACACAAAATTCCACAATCCATTGTAGTAAAAATCGTCTCTAAGGTTTGATTTTTTTTGATTATTTCTTGTTCATAAGCTCGTTCCTGTGTTATATCAATCCCTACACCAACTGTTCCCATTACACTGCCATCAAGGTTATATAATGGAGACTTATATGTTGTAAGCAATTTCATACCATCTCCTGTTTTAATTGTCTCCTCAGATATACAGGTCTTTTTTTTACTCATAACCTCTAGCTCTGATTCTACACAAGCAGGATCATCCTCATCAACGTCCCATATATAAGCGTGTCCACGTCCCTCTACCTGTTTCTTCGTTTTATTGACAGTTATACAGAAGCTGTCATTTACCTTCTTATGTATACCTTCTTTATCTTTATACCAGATAAGGTTCGGAATATTGTTAATTGTAGCCTCTAAATACTGATTCGTCTGCCAATAATCCTTACTCATCTTGTAGTTCTGCTGCCATCTTAAGAAATGAAATCTGGTTTCCTCATCTGACATAGGCATTGTCCATATATCCTTAATTTCTGTTAAATATTCTGTCAAAAGTGTTATTTGTTCCTTATCTGCAAGCAGAATAACTTCAGCATCATTTTTCTTGCTTGCATTTAGCATCTGTACCGTTTCTTGTACATCTAAGTCCTGTATGTCAGCCAAAATCACATCTGCCTTAGCTGCAAACACACTCTTTGGGTCATCACTTTCAAGAAACTCATGTGTAAAATGTTCAAGAGGGGATATTTCCTTAATAACATCAAACACTCTACATTGATGACCTAATAAATAGAAATGAATCCTGCAATGATACATACCTATTTCCTCCCTGTCCTTTGCAAATTATGAATAATATATTTCAACTTTTTTCAATAAATCTTCATTTTAAATATCTATATAGTCCGTACTGTAAAAAAATATCTTCTACTTAATATTCTAACAAGTATGCAAACCCATGTCAATATTGAGGGTCACATCACTAGCCATTTTCATTCCTGTTCTACATATTTTTACAGTCTGTACAGTAAATGCACAGACCTATCTAAACAGTTATCAACAAAAAACTTAAATTTATCAAACGAACTTAACAACTTTTCTTCCATCTATTGAAATATTTCCGCAGTACTTTTATAATTAAGGAGATAAAGGAAAGGGGATTATTTTATGATTTATAAGACAAAAGGTGTCTGCTCTACAGAAATACACTTTGAAGTAGAGGGGAATTTGATTAAAAATGTAAATTTTATAGGCGGTTGTGCTGGTAATACCACTGGCGTCAGCCGGCTCATTGAAGGAATGAATGTAGAGGATGCTATTTCCCGGTTAGAGGGTATTACTTGTGGTTTCAAAAAAACTTCCTGTCCAGATCAGCTTGCAAAAGCTCTTAAGGAATATCAAAAACAAAACCAATAAAACAAATGTCAAAACAGAAAGGATTAAATAAATATATGAAACGAATTGTACTAACTGGCGGCGGTACTGCTGGTCATGTAACACCTAATATTGCACTCCTGCCAGAACTAAAAAAGCAAGGATACGATGTTCATTATATTGGTTCTAAAAATGGTATTGAAAAAGAACTAATAAAAGAATTTGATATCCCTTATTATGGTATTTCTTCTGGTAAATTAAGAAGATATTTTGACATAAAGAATTTTACAGACCCATTTCGTGTACTTCATGGATGTAAGGAAGCGGCTTCTCTTTTGAAGAAACTTCAGCCTAATGTAGTATTTTCTAAAGGTGGTTTTGTAACTGTTCCAGTTGTATGGGCTGCTGCCCGTCAAAAGATTCCTGCAATTATTCACGAATCTGATATGACACCAGGACTTGCAAACAAACTCTGTCTTAAATATGCAACCCGGGTATGTACCAACTTCCCTGAAACAGTAACTATGTTCCCTGAAGGAAAGGCAGTATTAACTGGTTCTCCTATTAGAAAAGAATTATTTTCTGGTAATAAACTAACTGGTTTAGATTTTTGTGGATTTACGATTAATAAACCTGTTATTTTAATAATTGGTGGAAGTCTTGGTTCAGCGATTATTAACGATACCATTCGCAGCATTTTACCTCAGCTTTTAGAAAATTTTCAAATTATTCATCTTTGTGGTAAAGGTAAACTAGATGAAACTCTAAAAAATACCAAAGGCTATGTACAGTTTGAATACATCAAAAAAGAACTCAGCGACTTGTTGGATGCAGCAGATATTGTTATTTCCAGAGCAGGAGCTAATGCAATTTGCGAACTTTTAGCTTTAAAGAAACCAAATATTCTTATTCCTCTATCCGCTGCTGCCAGTCGTGGTGATCAAATTTTAAATGCTTCCTCCTTTGAACATCAAGGGTACAGTCTTGTATTAAGAGAAGAAGAGTTAAATGGTGACACTCTTATGACCGCAATTACAAAAATTTATGACAAAAAGAAAGAATATATCACAACTATGGAAAAAAGCCCTCTTAGTGATCCAATTGAAAAAATTATTGAAATCATTAACGAAACAGCAAAAGCAGATTAATAATTCTATTCCAATGAAACTTTGTTGCATTTTTTTGATATTTATTATATGATAATACTGTATACAGGGCTTTAACCCGAAATACGAATACAGTGGATAACTGCAAAAGTACGAAGCATATAGCAGTTATAAAAAAGTGATTCTCAGATAACAGTCTCAATTTTACATTGCAGACTTGTTCACAAGACAGGAGGAAAATAATTATGGCAAAGCCAAAACGTAACACCAAAAAAACTACAGATAAAACTACTCAGATAACTGCAAAAAACACTACAATAAAGGAAACTACACTAAATGAACCAGTAGCTATCAAACCAATGGTTCCTAGAACTGCTCCACTTAATGCACTGACTGAAACTGTGGCTGCATGTCCCGCAACTGTTTCTGAAGAAGTTATTGTTCAGTTTGGCGGCAAAGAACTTTCCAGCAAAGATATTATGGAAAGAGCAAAACAGGCATACAAAGATAACGGACAAACAGATAAAATTACTTCTATATCTGCTTATGTAAAACCAGAAGAAAGTAAAATTTATTTTGTAATTAATGACACTTATCAAGACTCTCTTGATTATTAATATGTTACTTTGAGCTGAACTTATTAACATTGGAAATAAACTGTGCAAACATACCCTTATGGACTTCATTTCTTATAAATACATGTTTACTACACCAGATGTGTTTGCAAGTAAAAATTTTCAAATATAAGTGTTTGCATATTAAAGAAGACTTCTGTTATAAGATGATAAGAAATTACATGCAATTTCTTATCATCTTATAACAGAAGTCTTCTTTTCATTTTTCTCTAGATAACATTTTTTAATATCAAAGATTTAACAAAAAACTTTTTATTACACCAATTATTTCCATTATGCATCTACTGTATGAACATGGGACAAAATAAATTCCTCCACACTATCTTTTTCAATCCCTAAAGATATTGCTAATTCTCCATAAAGGTGCTCTGACACTTCTTTGTAAAATCTTTCATCTGTTATTGCCACTTTTTTTCCTTGGGCAATACATTCCTGCTTTCTTTGATAAAGGGACTTAATAATCCGGACCCATTCTTTACAATCGCACTTATTCATTGCTAATTTATATTTTTCTCCCCTTGATTTGTCATTTTCCACTTCCATTTGCTCAATTTGGGGCATTTCCTCAATCAAGTCTAATGCTTCCTTTTGAGATAAAATTTCTCTCATAATTACTTTATCATTGTCCACTTTGGTATATATTTTATTTCCTTGTGTATATACTTTGGATAAAACATAATAAAGTTTATTCTTATCCACTCCTGGCATATCCATGTGCGTAATATCTTCTACCATACAAACTCCATGATTTCCATAATGTATATATTGTCCTTTTTTAAACATTCTAAAACATCCTTTCATAAAATAAACAAACGGGTTCCTTGCTAATACACATCTGCTTTTCAGGCTAATGGATAACATACATGTATACTTTGTCCAAAATATTTTTGTAAATAATTCAAACGCCTCGGCATCCTATAAAAGATGCGAGGCGTTCTCTTTAGTATCTTTAACCACTAAATATCACTGTCACTTATCTTTCTGCTATATATTGTACTTCAATCTGTTATTCATCTTACCAGAATATCATAGCAAACAACCATATCGCCTTTGACGGCTTCACTATAAATGAAAATTGATTCTATGTGTTTTCATAACTGCCTGCAAAATATTCACAATCCAGACTAATGCCTGAGAGGTTCTATGATAGATATAACAGTTGCTCTTTGTGCAAGCACAAAACAACTGTCATACCTATCAACAACACTTTCACAGTAAATATACGGACTGGCTGGCAAAATATCTCTATAATTATTTTTTTTCTGGTTGAAAACAAATTTCAATTGTAGATATGCAGCCTTGAATTTTAACATTGCAATTCTCCAGCTTTGATGGTACTGATAAACGATTATTTACATCAATGGAAGGTTTAAATATCATCCCATCTCTTTCCTTTGCCTTTAGTGGCGGCTCTTCATCAGAAATGTATAATAGATTATCTCCAACCCAAATTCCAAAAATTGTTTTACTTTTTAACCTATATTCACTAGGCATAACTACCTTTGCATTTGTAACTTTAGATTTTGCTTCTCCGATTGCAAACATATCCTCATCTCCTTTACACGATTGTTCCGTATATTGAAGCGTAATCTCCCTTTCCATACTACCCAATAATGCTTCTGTAACTATTTTATCAAATTTCCATAGAAAATGTAAGACTTTTTCGTTTTTTTAACGAAATTTTGTCAATATTACCCTAAAAGCATTATGTACTATTGGATATATTTACAACATTTTTCTCATTTTATATACATTTTATATATATTACTCTTTTTGTGTATCAAACTACATCTTATATAATTTCATTTAAACATATTTCTTTTTTCATGTATTCCTTCTATACCTTGAAAGAAAAGAATAAACCTCAACTTATCTCTATCCCCTTGCACTTCTGCCTCAATTTTTCCTTCCATTAGTTCCATAAGTTGTTTACATATTGCCATCCCCAATCCAGTTCCCTTTATATTATTTAACCTATCCTCTTTGCAAAATTTTTCAAATATGCGTTCTACTTCAAGTGTATTGCTTTCAAAGGACTTTTCCATAATAAGAATCACTTCATCTTCATTCTTCATAACTAATATTTGTACCGTGTGATACCCCTCCTATTTTAGAATAAACCTTCATAACAGTGGCAAGTCCACACCAACTCCCCTGCCTCTCAATCTTGAGGGAATTGCAACCTTTATATACAAAGCACTTTCCTACGACATAAAAAAATAACAGCAACCAGAATACTCTAATTGCTGCTACTCTTTATTATCTATTGAAGAAAGGAAAACAAAAAAATGAAAAAAATCTATGCACTAAGAATACCATACTTTACAAAAATACGCAAGTGCAATATTAATATTTCACACAAAAAACACATTATATAGTTTCCCGTATCTCCTTAGCCACTTCTTCAGATATCTGCTCTGCTGCATCTTGCGGTGTCCATTTTATCTGTACTTTGTCCCCATTGTAGCGAGGAATTACATGCATGTGTAAATGAAATACAGTCTGTCCTGCTGCCTCTCCATTATTTTGCAAGATGTTCATGCCATCACATTTTAATACTTTTTGCATGGCTATTGCCACTTTTTTTGCTACAACATAAATCTTTCCTGCATCCTCATCACTTAGGTTATAGATATTCTCTGCATGGTTTTTAACAAGTATTATAGCATGTCCTTTTGATGCTGGAGATATATCAAGAATCACTCGGAAACTGTCATCTTCATATAATGTTTTGGAAGGAATCTCCCCGTTTGCAATTTTACAAAAAATACAATTTGAATCTGTCATAACTTCATCCTCCTAATTTTTATTCATTCCTAAATAGATACCCTATTTTCCTATTTTTTATACTATTAACTGTCTTTGTGTAACAGATCAGCCAAGACTGACCTGTTACGTATTTATCCTTTGTTTGCGGCTATTTAAAATTATATAGCATTATATACTTTTTTTATTGTATCATAAATAGATATCTGATTACAACCATTTCTCTTTCATTCTACTACTTGCAAGTAACAGTCCAGCCCATAGATTAAACTGTTACGCTTGCAATCCTCGTCATCAAGAGATATAATTACTATGAAACTTAGGTGGTGCAAGCTCTATTAGGAGCATAGCAGCTCCTTAGTTGAATAGTACGTCTTTGAGCGTTTTTTGCAAAAAGATGTTCCCCAGCAGAAAACAGATAAAGTTTTATTCATGGTGATGTCGCCCAAGGCGAATATACATGTCTTAAATATAACTGTTCATAATTCTGGACAGTTACGAAATCCCCAAATAAGAAAGGAATTATTGTTATGACAACTAACGAAAAAGCTTTACAATTACATGAAGAATGGAATGGAAAAATTGAGACAACCTCTGTCTGTCAAGTAAAAACAAGAGAAGATTTATCTCTTGCCTATACACCAGGAGTTGCAGAACCTTGCAAGGTAATTGCAAAAGACAAAGAAGCTGCTTACAAATACACAATCAAATCTAACACAGTAGCTGTTGTTTCTGATGGAAGTGCTGTATTAGGTCTAGGAAATATCGGTGCCCATGCGGCTATGCCAGTTATGGAAGGAAAAGCTGTATTATTCAAAGAATTTGGCGGCGTAAACGCTTTCCCAATTTGCCTTGATACTCAAGACACAGAGGAGATAATCCGTACGGTTGTTAATATCGCTCCAGCATTTGGTGGTATTAACTTAGAAGATATCTCTGCACCCCGTTGTTTTGAAATCGAAACAAGATTAAAAGAAATTCTTGATATTCCAGTTTTTCATGATGACCAACATGGTACTGCTATTGTAGTTCTTGCAGGAATTATCAACGCCCTAAAAGTAGTAGGCAAGAAGAAAGAAGATTGCCAGATAGTTGTAAATGGTGCTGGATCTGCTGGAATTGCCATTACAAAACTTCTTTTAACTTATGGTTTTCCAAATGTAACTATGTGTGATATTTCAGGGATTCTCTCTAAGAACTCAGAAAATCTTAACTGGATGCAAAAAGAAATGATGGAACAAACAAACCTTTCTGGCAAAACTGGTACACTTGCAGATGCACTAAAAGGTGCTGATATTTTTGTTGGTGTATCTGCTCCAAATATTGTAAGTGCAGAAATGGTTTCCTCTATGAATAAAGATGCCATTTTATTTGCTATGGCTAATCCAACTCCTGAAATTATGCCAGATGTAGCAAAAGAAGCTGGAGCAAAAGTTGTTGGAACAGGACGTTCTGACTTTCCAAATCAAGTAAACAATGTAATCGCTTTTCCTGGTATTTTCAAAGGTGCCTTAGAAGGCAGGGCTACCCAGATTACAGAAGATATGAAACTTGCTGCAGCACATGCAATTGCAGGACTTGTAGATGAAAAAGATTTGAATGAAAATAATATTTTACCAGAAGCATTCGATCCTAGAGTTGCTGAAGTTGTAAGTAATGCTGTAAAGTCACATATTAAAAAATAAAAAAATTGTTGATTAACCTATTAAGTGCTACAAAGGGACTGTTTTACATTAAGGTAAACATATACAAGATATAGCAGAATTTAACTTGAAATTAATTCTATATCCTGTATGTTCAATTCTTAATGCGACAGCCCCTTTATTTATACTTTATGGTCATAAATAAATCCTGGTTAATATTGTGTGCAAAATAACCCTTTTTCATAAATATATTACTTTTAATCTGCCAATAATTGTTGTATCAGATATGCATAAATTTCCTGGCTTTTTTTCTGCCAGTTATCACAAATAGTAGCTGCTTCTTCTTCAGAAGCTACATTTAGACTTAATTCAATTACATTCGTTTTTCCATCCTTTGCAAGACATCTTACTATAAAGGTATCTTTCTTTTCCTCGTAATAATCTGAAACTACTGATACTTCATCTCTTAGCTGATAACGATGTTCCTGTAGATAATCCATAATTTCTTGTTGTATTGTCGAGGAAATATCAGAAAGACAATATCCTAATACCTCTCTTCCCGCATCTGTAATTCTTAAATAAGAACTATTCCGAATGGTTTCTGTAGAAATAAACTCATTATCATGCAACGCTGAAATAGATTGTTGTATGTTAAAATAATTTGTATATCCTTTTTCCAAAATAAAATTTGAAATCTGTGCATTCGTAAGTGGAAAATCCACTTTATCTAACATAAAAAGTACAATTAATTTATAAAGTGTCAATGTATCTTGTTGCATGCTTACTCCTCCTTACTATTCCCACTCTCATTCATTTTGCTCCCACTCATATAAATTTTCCTTCCCCTGCCAACTGTCCCGCTCCTTCATAGTTTTGTGAATGGTATTCATAACTGTTTTTTTACTAGCACTCCATAAAGGTGCTAATAATAATTTCTTTGGTCCATCTCCTGTAATCCTATGAATCACAATATCCTGAGGCAATAATTCTATGCACTCCAATACCAGTTCTACATATTCTTCCAATGTAAGTACAGAAATTTCCGATTGATAATCAGCTAAATCTGTACCTGATAATATATGTAAAAGTTGCAGTTTTATCCCTTGTATCCATCCTATTTGTTTGTCTCTCTGTTCATTCTCCTTAGATGTATTTTTTTCAAATAAAATTTTTGAATATCCACTAAGATATCTTATAGTTGCAAGTATATCCTCTTTTGTCTCGTAAGGCAATCCTAAAATTACATGAACAATCACATCCACTCCAATATGGTTCAAATTCATCACAGCTTCTTCAAATACCTCCAAAGGATATCCACGCCGGATAAACTTTGCTGTCGTTTCATGAATCGTCTGCAATCCAAGTTCTACCCACACTGGTTTTATCTTATTTAATTCTTGTAATAAGTCAATTACTTCTCCTCCCAAACAATCTGGCCTAGTTCCAATAGACAATGCTACAATTTGAGGGTGCATAATGGCTTCAGTAAAGATGCTTCTTAAATATTCTACGGAAGCGTAAGTATTTGTATAAGACTGAAAATAGGCAATGAATTTGTTACCTACTGTCTTTGCCTTTTTAATCCCTTCTATGGCTGTATCAATCTGTTTTGTCACTGTTTCATTTCTTGGTGCAGCAAAATCCCCAGAGCCTCCTGCACTACAAAAAATACAGCCTCTATCCCCTAGTGTACCATCTCTGTTTGGGCAAGTCATACCTCCATCTAAAGATACTTTATATATCTTTTCCCCAAAAGTCTCCTTCAAAAAATAGTCCAGGGAATAATAACGTTTCTCATTCCAAAACTTCCTCATTTCTATAGTTATCCCCTTTCTTATTCATTGTATTATTTCCTAACTTCTATTATAAACAAAAAAAATACTTGTGCAAATAGTTTTTGTACAAGTATTTTTAATCAGGATGTTTCTCACAAAATATGAATAACATAGCCGAGTAGTAACTACATTGGATTCAATTAGTTACTCCTTCTCTACTTCAAATTCTTCCATCATATCATCAATATATTCCCACACTTGATCTGCTCCAGTCTTCTTTAAAGAAGAAAACGGAATAATGGGTGTACCTTCCACACATTTTAGTGTTTTACGAATCATACTAATATGTTTTGAAATAGCCCCACGGCTGATTTTATCTGCTTTAGTCGCTACAATTATTGGATTAAATCCATAATGAAGAATCCAATTATACATCTCAATATCATTTTTTCCTGGTTCATGCCGAATATCAATCAAAAGAAAGATAATACGAAGAGTTTTGGAACGATATAGATAATTCTCTATCATTTTCCCCCATTTCGCCTTTATTTCTTGGGATACCCTTGCATATCCATATCCTGGCAAATCCACAAAGTATAACAAATCATTGATATTATAAAAGTTAATGGTCTGGGTTTTTCCGGGCTTTTGCGAAGTTCTGGCATAAGACTTGCGGTTCATCATAGTATTTATCAAGGATGATTTTCCCACATTTGACTTACCAGCAAAGGCAATTTCCAATTTATCATGTTCTGGAATCTTGCTGGTAATTCCACAAACTGTCTCCAAGTTTACACTTTTCACATGCATATCTATAATCCTTTCTTTGTAACTGTTCAAAACCATGAACAGCTACATTTAAGCCCATAATAATTCAACTTTGGTGAAGGGCTTAAATTACAAAATTCACTTCTTTTAACATAGTTACTCTCTTTTCAATATTTATTTTGCCTTAATACTATAAGATAAAACTTCTTTCATGTCTTCTACAAATAAAATTTCAAGTCCCTCTGTTATTTCTGCATCTAATTCATCAATATCTTTCTGATTCTCCTTAGGAACTAAAATGGTCTTTAATTTTGCCTGTTTTCCAGCTAAAATCTTCTCTTTTAAGCCTCCAATTGGTAGTACTCTTCCTCTCAAAGTTATTTCTCCTGTCATTGCAATGTCTGCTCGGACTTTCTTCTTAGTAACTGCCGAAAAAATTGCTGTTGCCATAGTAATACCTGCAGAAGGTCCATCCTTTGGAGTTGCTCCTTCTGGTACATGAATATGAATATCATGTTTTTCAAAATATTCGCTTTCTATCTTATATTGATCACTTAAAGAACGAACATAAGTGAGTGCAATTTGTGCAGATTCCTTCATCACATCACCTAACTTTCCAGTAAGGGAAAGTTTGCCTTTTCCTGGCATTACATTTACCTCAATCTCTAAGGTATCTCCTCCAACACTAGTCCATGCCAGTCCCCGGACAATGCCAACTGCTGGTTTCCTATTTGCTTCATTTGTATGATATTTTACTTTACCAAGATAATGTTCTATATTTTTGGTAGTAATACGAACCTTGGTATCTTTAATTGGATTTTCTTCTGTTGCATTACCTTCTTTTATAGCAGCTTCTAAGGCTTCTGTTGCGACTTTACGGCAAATCTTACCAATAGTTCTTTCAAGATGTCTTACTCCTGCTTCTCTGGTATATCCATGTATCAATAATTCCATAGCCTTCTTATCAATAGTAACCTGTTTACTTTCCAGCCCATTTTTCCATAATTGCTTTTTCATTAGATATTTCTTCGCAATCTGATATTTTTCATTTTCAGTATAACTGGATACTTCTATTATTTCCATACGATCCAGTAATGGTTTTGGAATAGTCTGTAAAGAATTTGCAGTCGCTATAAAAAGCACTTTTGATAAATCTACTGGAAGCTCTACATAATGATCCACAAAACGGTTATTCTGCTCAGCATCTAATACTTCTAATAATGCAGATGCTGTATCTCCTCTTTGGTCATTTCCGACTTTGTCAATCTCATCTAAAAGCATTAAAGGATTCTTCACTCCTGCATTTTTCAATGCTGTCACAATCCGTCCTGGCATAGAGCCCACATAGGTTCTTCTATGACCACGTATTTCTGCCTCATCACGAACTCCTCCAAGGCAAACACGAATATATTTTTTATGCAGTGCATCTGCAATAGAACGAGCAATCGAGGTCTTACCAGTTCCAGGTGGTCCTACCAAACATAAAATTGGACTATTGCCATTGGAAGTCAGCATACGAACTGCCAAAGCCTCCACTACTCTTTCTTTCACTTTCTCAAGTCCATAATGCTCTTCTTCCAATAACTGCCTTGCTGCAACTAAATCTCTGCTGTCCTTACTGCATTTTTCCCACGGAAGAGAAAGCAACGTTTCTATATATCCTCTGGCAACGGTACTCTCTGCATTATTACCAGAATTCATCCGATACCGCTCAATTTCTGTCCAAATTTTGTTTTTAATCTCTTTACTTGCCTCAAGATTCTTAAATTTTTCTTTAAACTCCTCCACCTCAGACAGCGTATCTCCTTCACCTAATTCCTCACGAATCACTTTCATTTGTTCCCGAAGAAGATACTCTCTTTGGTTTTTATCTACTTTTCCCTTTATCTTAGCTTGAAGTTCCTTGCGATATCTGGCAATATCTATCTCTTCTGCTAAGAATTCTGCCAGCATGTCATAACGCTTTAAACAATTAAACTCACTTAATATATTCTGTTTTGAATGTAAGTCTAAAGGAAGTAAAGCAGCAATCTCATCTACCACTTTGGGAATATAAGTAGTTTCTTTTAATCTCTTTAATGCCTTATCACCTATATGGTTACTTTCTTTAGCATATTCCTGTGTCAACTCAAGTAAATTTTGTATCATCGCCTTTTTCTGACGGTCTGAAAATGCTTCTAACCCTTCGTCTTCTTGAGCTAAAACAGTCCCTTGCAAATATGGCTTTTGCTTGGTAAGCTCCATTAGATGTGCTCTGTCCACACCAAGTACCATAACACGGATAGCATTCCCAGGCATACGAACCATTTGTTTTATAATAGCAATAGTTCCTGTTTCATATAAATCTTCCTCGCTAGGTATTTCTTTCTCTTCATTCTTCTGTGTAACTAAAAAAAGCATCTGGTCCGTCAACATGGCTTGTTCCACTGCTTCTACTGTTATTTTTCTATTCACATCAAAATGCATAAGCATTCCTGGTAAAACAAGCATTCCTCTCAATGCCACAACTGGCATCGTTCTCTCGTCTTTATTCATAAATCTTTCCTTCATTCTAATTACAGTCCGGCTTTGCACCCAGCCATACTGGTAATACACAAAACCGAACTGTATACCTTACTTACGCTATTTCATTATCATCCTTAAATCTTACTGTTGCTGGTCTCTCTCTTATATCAGATTCTTCTGAATATTCAAGAATTGGATCTCCTACTCCATCTGCTGTTTCTTTAGTAATAGTACACTTGCAAATTCTGCTATCTGAAGGAATTTCATACATAGTATCCATCATGATTTCTTCCATAATAGCACGAAGACCTCTGGCACCTGTCTTTCTCTCAACGGAGCGTTTAGCAATCTCGCGGATAGCCTCTTCCTCAAATTCCAGTTCAACACCATCTAAATCAAACAATTTCTTATACTGTTTTACAATTGCATTCTTTGGTTCTGTTAAAATACGAACCAATGCATCTTCATCTAACAAATCTAGTCCCACAGATACTGGCACACGTCCTACAAATTCTGGAATTAAACCATATTTTACAAAGTCTTGTGGCAATGCTTGTTTAAATAGTTCCCCAACATTCTTCTCTTCAAAAATGCTAAGTTCTGCATTAAATCCTATAGTCTTTTTACCAATGCGGGATTCTATAATCTTCTCCAAACCATCAAAAGCCCCACCACAAATAAATAAAATATTTGTAGTATCAATTTGAATTAATTCCTGATGAGGGTGTTTTCTTCCGCCCTGTGGTGGTACACTTGCTACTGTTCCTTCTATAATTTTAAGGAGTGCCTGCTGCACACCTTCTCCAGAAACATCTCTAGTAATAGAGGTATTCTCTGATTTTCTGGTTACCTTATCAATTTCATCAATATATATAATTCCATACTCTGCACGATCAATATCATAATCTGCAGACTGGATAATCTTCAATAGTATATTTTCTACATCTTCACCTACATATCCTGCCTCTGTAAGTGTTGTTGCATCTGCAATGGCAAATGGAACATTCAAAAGTTTTGCTAATGTCTGTGCAAGATAAGTTTTACCAGAACCTGTTGGTCCTACCATAATAATATTACTCTTCTGAAGTTCTACATCGAGACTTCTTTCCATCAAAACACGTTTATAATGATTATATACAGATACTGACAAAACTTTCTTTGCCTCGTCCTGTCCAATAACATACTGGTCTAAAAATTCTTTAATTTCTTTTGGTTTTAACAAATTAATTTCGGTATCATTCTCAAAATCATCTAATTCCGAACTGATAATATCTGTACAAATATCTATACATTCATCGCAAATATACACATCTGATCCTGATGTTCCTGCAATTAACTTACGAACCTGTTTTTCTGATTTATTACAGAAGGAACATCTTACCAATTTCTTATCATCTCTGTTTGCCATTCTTTTCCACCTTTCTTTCCCAGCAAGAGAGGAAAAATTGTAACAGTGCAACACCTACCTGAACTGTTATGAAAAACTTTCATTCTTCCTCTCTTACCAGTTACACCAGCTGTCTTTCTTACTAATGATTAGTAACAATACTATCAATTAACCCGTATGCCATGGCTTCTTCTGCACTCATATAATTATCACGTTCGGTATCCACTTCAATAATATCTAATGGCTTACCAGTATTTGCTGCTAAAATCTCATTTAACTTTCTCTTTGTCTTTAATATATTGTCTGCTACAATTTTAATATCTGTTGCTTGACCTCTTGCACCACCTGATGGTTGATGAATCATTACCTCAGCATTCGGCAATGCCATACGTTTTCCTTTTGCTCCACCCGCAAGAAGGAAAGCTCCCATACTTGCAGCCATACCAATACAGATTGTAGACACGTCACATTTGACAAAATTCATAGTATCATAGATTGCCATACCTGCTGTTACTGATCCACCAGGGCTGTTGATATAAAGATTAATATCCTTTCCTGGATCTTCTGCCTCCAAAAATAAAAGCTGTGCTACAACGACACTTGCAGAAACATCTGTTACCTCTTCTCCCAAAAAGATAATTCTATCTTTTAACAATCTGGAATAAATATCGTAGGAACGTTCTCCTCTGCTTGTCTGTTCAATGACGTAAGGTACTAAACTCATATAGACTCATCCTCCTTTTTAAGAACATCAAGGTGTCAAAAGGGTTCTTTTGACACCTTGAGCATAACAGTTTAGTTCCACTCACTGTTACCCTTGTTCTACTTCTATATAATAAATGCTATTATTTTACATTACTGTTCAACTGCATTCTCTACTACAAGCGTTACCGCTTTTTGTACTGCAAGATCAAGAGATAACTGCTCTTTCTCTGCATCACCCATTAATTCTTTTACTTTATCTAACTCCATCTGATAAGCTTCTGCCATATTAGACATTTCTTTTTCGATTTCTTCTTCTGTTGCTTTAATTCCTTCTGCTGCAACTACTGCTTCTAAAACTAATCTGCTCTGGATGCGTTTTAAAGCCTGTGGTTTCATCTGTTCTAAAAAGCCCTCTGGATTCATTCCAGTAAACTGGAAATACTGTTCCAAAGAAATCCCTTGCTGAGAAATTCTGCGGGCAAAATCTTCTGCCATCTGTCTAACCTGTGTATCTACCATAGGATCTGGAATATCCATCTTTGCATCCTCAATGATGGCTTCAATAACTGCATCCTCTTTTGCATTTTTAGCTGCATCTTCTTTTCTGCTCTTAATTTCTTCACGCAAAGTGCCTTTGTATTCCTCTAAAGTTTCACAATCTGATACATCTTGTGCAAAATCATCATCTAACTCTGGTAATTCTTTTGCTTTAATTTCTTTTACTGTTACCTTGAACATTGCAGGCTTACCAGCTAATTCTTTTGCATGATACTCTTCTGGAAATGTAACATTCACTTCTACTTCTTCTCCAATATTCTTTCCAATCAACTGCTCTTCAAAAGTATCAATGAAAGAATGAGAACCGATTGTTAAACTGTAATCCTCAGCTTTTCCACCTTCAAATGTTTCTCCCTCTACAAATCCTTCAAAATCAATTACTGTCATATCCTTGTCCTGTACTGGACGGTCTTCTACTGTAATTGTTCTTGCATTCTGTTCTCTAACTTTATTTATCTCTGCATCTAAGTCTGCATCTGTTACTTCGGTATCTACCTTATCAATTTCTACACCTTTATATTTACCTAGTTCTACTTCAGGTTTTAATGCAACTTCAGCAGTAAAAATAAATGGCTTTCCTGCTTCTATCTGTGTCACATCAATGGAAGGCTGCGAAACAACATCTTCCTCACATTCCTCTAATGCTTTTGTGTAAGCTTCTGGAATAATAATATTAGCAGCTTCCTCAAAGAAAATTTCCTTGCCATACATCTTTTCAATCATTTTACGAGGCGCTTTACCTTTACGGAATCCCTGTACATTCATCTTATTCTTATTTTTTCGATAAGCCTTTTCTACTGCAACTTCAAATTCCTCCGGACTTACTTCGATAGTAAACTTTGCCATATTTTTCTCTAACTTTTCAACTTGTAAACTCATGAAATATTTTCCTCCTTTGTGCAGATTTCGCTGCACGTTCTTTCTACTGAACTTTTGTCTGCCTATTTCAGCACAACTCTATTAGAGACAAAATGAACAAGTCCGGCTTTGTCTCCAAAACTCTTTATTTGTAACAGTTCAACCAGAGGCTGACCTGTTACCTTTATTTCAAAATTCTCTTGCTTTATGCTGGACAAACCTATACATTCTGTTATTATAACACAAAACTCCTGTCGTTGTCTATACACAATTCGCTTTAATTACATCTGCTACCATCTTTACATATTTTTGACAAAGTTCATCAGTTTGTGCCTCCACCATAACACGAACTAATGGCTCTGTTCCGCTTTCACGAAGAAGAATCCTTCCATCATCACCAAGAGACTTTTCTACTTCTTTTGCAGCAGCCTGCACTGCTGGATGCTCCATAGCCGCCTTTTTATCTGCAACTCTTATATTCTCTAAAAGTTGAGGATAAATCACAACTTCCTTTACTAATTCAGATAAACTAGTCTTCTTTTCCAAAATTACTTCCATAATCATTAATGCGGTTAATACTCCATCTCCTGTTGCTGCATATTTACTAAAAATAATATGACCAGACTGTTCCCCACCTATAATATGATCATTTTTCATCATATTCTCGTAAACATATTTATCACCAACGGCTGTTTTTTCATAAGAAATTCCCTTTTTATCCAATGCCTTATATAAGCCTAAATTAGACATGACTGTAGTTACTATAGTATTATTATTTAATTCTCCTTTTTCTTTCAAATAACTTCCACATACATAAAGAATTAAGTCTCCATCTACTATATTTCCTTTATCGTCCACGGCAAGACAGCGGTCAGCATCTCCGTCAAAAGCAAACCCTACATCCAGCTTGTTCTCCTTCACATACTCCTGTAGTACCTCAATATGGGTAGAACCGCTATTTTTGTTGATATTCGTACCATCTGGCTGATTATTAATCACATAGGTTTTTGCCCCAAGAGCATCAAATACTCCTTTTGCAATCTCATAGGCAGAACCATTTGCACAATCTAATCCTACCTTCATATCTTTGAAAGAACGGGTTACCAGAGACATAAGATAACCAATATAACGGTTCCGGCCAATTATGTAATCTGTTGTACGACCAATCTTTTCTTTTGTAGCAAATGGAATCGCATCTTCTGGTCCATCAATATATTCTTCTATCTTCTGCTCTACTTCAGCCTCAAGTTTATGTCCCAGACCATTTAATACCTTAATGCCATTATCATAAAATGGATTATGGCTTGCAGATATCATAATTCCGCAATCAAAATTTTCACTTCTTACTACATAAGATACACTTGGTGTAGTAGTCACATGAATCAAATAAACATCTGCCCCACTAGCAGTAAGACCTGCAGACAATGCATCTTCAAACATATAACTGGATCTTCTGGTATCTTTTCCGATTACAATTCTCGCTTTGTGTTCCTGTCCATAATAATATCCTAAAAATCTTCCTACTTTATACGCATGTAGCACATTCAAATCTACATTTGCTTCCCCTCGGAAACCATCCGTCCCAAAATATTTTCCCATATTTTTCTTCCTTTCTAATCCACTGATATATTTCCTAAAATCTTTATCTTTCATTGTATCACAGCCCTTTGGGTGTGTAAAGAAAAAAAGAGCTGTTGTATTAAAACAACAGCCCTTTCCATTCTTTTTGTTCGTCTTACTATCTCTCTGTCTTACCAGACATAGATTCTTCCTGACGTCTAATCATCTGACGAACCATTTCACCACCAACAGAACCATTCTGTGCACTGGTTAGATTGCCGTTATATCCAGCTTTTAAAGGTACTCCTAATTCGTCAGCAACTTCCATTTTGAAACGATCCATAGCTTCTTTTGCTTCTGGAACTTCCATTCTTCCTGAACTATTGTTAGCCATATAGCTACACCTCCATTTCTGTGAGTGATTGATTTGGATAAGCGGAGACTATATCCACTTATCCTTTGTTTTTACGCCGGTCTGTAGATATTTGCCTTGCTTATCTTAATCCTATTATGTGCGATTCTTCTCACAATATTCTGGAAATTTTTGTAATCTATATATTTAGATAATACTTGCATCAACAGGCAGGATTAATGTTCATTTACAGCTACTGTTAGCACCGCAGGTATGAACAGAGTAACCATTTACAATATGTAAGTCAGACTTGAAAAAAATGTCGATACCCTTTATGATGTAAACGTGATAAATAGTAACTGTTCAGAACCATGCACAGTTATGTTTAAGCCCATAATAATTCGCCTTCGGCGAAGGAGCTTAAACATTACAAAATTTACTTTTTTTACGAAACACGCAGTAAATGCGTGTTTCTACCTGAATAGTTACAATAAATATTATATATATAAAGGAGTATTTTATGAAAAATCTAATGATTAGGGTGAAAAGAAAAGCAACACATGCTAAAATGTCTCTGTTATATCTTGTTAAGTGGCTTTCTTGTGCTTCTATTACTGGAATTATTTGTGGATTAGTAGGAAGTGCTTTTCATAAGTCGGTAGAACAAGTTACTACTCTACGTGTCCAACATCCAATTTTAATTTGTTTTCTCCCCTTTGCAGGACTTGCAATTGTAGGATTATATCATATTACAAACATGTTAGAAGATGGTGGAACAAATCGTATTATAGCTTCCATTCGCAGTTCAAAGGCAATTCCATTCCGAATGGCACCTTTAATTTTTATTTCTACTGTAATTACCCATCTATTTGGAGGTTCTTCTGGACGAGAAGGTGCAGCACTTCAAATTGGAGGCAGCATTGGTTCTACGCTTGGCAGTATTTTCCGACTAGATGAGAAAGATATTCACATTATTACTATGTGTGGTATGAGTGGTGTATTTGCTGCCCTATTTGGGACTCCAGTTACTGCAACTATTTTTAGTATGGAAGTTATCAGTGTAGGTGTACTTTATTATGTAGCATTTATTCCCTGTCTCCTCTCTGCCATCCTTGCTTTTGATATTGCAAAATATTTTGGTATGAAACCTGTGTTTTATCACCTTTCTTCTATTCCAGAAGCAGATTTGCCAGCTATGTTAAGAGTACTGATTCTTGCAGCACTATGTGCAGTAGTTAGCATGGTATTCTGCTTTGCTCTTCATAAAACAACGAACTGGTATAAGCGGCTTTTATCAAATGCCTATCTTCGTATATTGGTAGGAGGATTTTTGGTAGTAGTTCTTTCTTTTCTGGTACAAAGCCATGATTATAATGGTACTGGTATGAATATAGTATCTGCAGCAATTGCAGGGCAAGCAAAACCGGAAGCATTTTTATTAAAACTTATCTTTACAGCACTTACCTTAGGTGCAGGATTTAAGGGTGGGGAAATTGTTCCTTCGTTTTTTATTGGTGCTACCTTTGGTAATATTGCAGGCGGACTGCTTGGACTTCCTCCTTGTTTTGGTGCTGCGATTGGCCTTATTTCCATGTTCTGTGGTGTTGTAAACTGTCCAATTGCATCTCTACTTCTTAGCTTGGAATTATTTGGAGCCCAAGGACTTATGCTCTTTTGCCTTGCCTGTGCTGTCAGCTATGTTCTGTCTGGTTATTATGGTTTATATAGCAGCCAGAAAATTGTATATTCTAAGTTATCACCAACTTATATTAATAAAAGTACATATTAAATAAATAAAAAATAACTGCATTCTCTGCATATCATTCACTTCATGAACCTCTCTTTCTATTCAATAGGTTGTGCAAGAATTATATGAGGTTCTGTTTTTGAATAGTGAATCATTGCAAGATTTTAAACGGACACACTGTCACCAGATGTTCAAAAGAAAGTAGCTTAATATTAAATTCTTTAAAAAGAATTAGTGCTTTTTCAGAAATGATTGTGTAAAATTTTGAGCGTTGAAAAAGCCAGTAGATTTTTTACATTTACTGGCAGTTTCCTCCCTAAACTTCTTTTAATTTATTATTTCAAACTAAAATTTTCCCTGATTCTATTTGTACCAAAACTTGACATAATACCACAGTAACCGTGGAATTAATCCAGTACACATGTGATGCATACAGACTCGTATTTGAATATATCAATACAGTGAGAGTACACGGTCATTGTGAATATAAATCACCACGGGAATATGAAAATACCTCCAAAGTAGATTTTGGTTGTTTACCATAGCTACTTTAGAGATATTATATCATTAAACGATGAATGTTTTTATTTATTTCTTGTTGTTATTTTGAATGTTTCACAAATAATATCAAGACAAATCTCATTACCAATAATCAAAATTAAATATAGCTTATTTACTTGAGAAAAGTTAACATTATATCCATACTTATAATATTTTAAGGAACTTTCCACTTCATCTTTACTTAATTCTTTAACATATATATCTGCTATAAAATAAGCAAATTCTTCATCTTCAAACGCTTCATTATCAATACAGCATTTGAAAATTTGGTTACATTCCAAATTTTTATAAATCTCTCCATTATAAGAATTCAAAAATTTAAATATCATATGATTATTCCGCATTATAGAAATTTCATTTAAATTTACATTTTCCATAACCCGTTCCATATATTCCCACCATTTGTTTCTTTGCAATTCAAAAATATTCATTTCTAATTCTCCTCCATCCATGTTGCATTTTTGTCCCATTTATATGGCTCAGGATAATAATCATCTATACTAATTTTACCAACATTGTGTCCTGTAGTATGGTCATTTAACTCATCTGGTATTATTGTTCCATCATAATACGTCCTTTGATTATACATTGGTGCCTTAGGTGATGTATTATTAGGATCTACAGGCATCCTTGTAGTTGGAATAACTCCCCCAGATGGTTTTATTGTTACTATATGTCCATTACTGTCCTTATATACAACATATCCTCTATCAGTTGTTCCTGTTGTATGATAACCTTTACTTATCAAATCATTATGGATATCTAAACGTGTCTGTGGAAATTGGGAGTTATCTGGTACAATAGTATTACCACCACTCTCTATATTAACCTTATTATTTGGGGGACACTCATTATGCACCAGCACACCTTTCTCTGACACATAATAGTTATGAACATCCTCCACGGAAAGGTTATACACCTTCACCTGATCTGGCAGTTTCTCCATCCAGACATTAGTTATCTTTTCCGGTTCTCCCGTTCTGCAACGGACTATATCTCCTACATGGATATCGTCTGCCTTCCTCCAGCCCTCCCCTTCCAGCCATATTGCGTGGTCTTCTGTGGTATGTATTTCCTCATTCCCTATATATAAATGATACAGAATAGTATTTGTTTTTTCAATTCTTTTTAAGACTTTTTTTAGTTTCTGCTCTCCTGTTCTTTCCTCTTCACACCAGACCTCCTCTCCTTCTTCGATTTCTTCTATGGCTTTTTTTCCTATTTTGGTTTCTACAAGCGTGCCTGCCGGAAAACAACTTCTGTCCGGGCTGCATTTGTTCATTCGCTCCGCTAACTCCGCCACATCATCTGTCATC